>JALGSW010000239.1 GCA_029821635.1 Candidatus Zipacnadia bacterium | reverse complement strand
CGCAATCCCGTGGGCGATCAGGTTGTAGGTGTCCTCCACCGCGCCACGGCCCAGCACCTGCGTGCTGTCGACGGCCAGGCGCGACTTGCGGCCCTTGAGCAGGCCGGTCTCCCGCGCAAGCTGCAGGCTCCGCTCGAAGATCGCGCGCGCTCGGTCGTGAATGATAAGCTGCGCGCGGAACTGCTGCAGCGTGCTCTTGGCGAAGGGACGCTCATCCATCTCCACCCCCAGCGCCACCTTCCAGCGCATGTCGTAGGCCGCCCGTGCGGTGGCCTCCGCGTCCGACGCTTTGTCATGGGCCTGCAGCAGCAGAGCTATCGCCAGCATCCCCGGCGCCACCGACGGGCGGCCGAAGTCCTCGCAGTAGATCGCGGCAAATTCCGCGTCGGGAAACAGCTCCCGACCGTTCCTCGCCCACGAAATCAAGATACTGCGTGTCGGCCGAATACAGGCTCTGCTGCGAAGGGCGGCGGCCCATCATGGTAGCGACTCCAGAGCTCGGGATAGCATCGAACTCGGATTCCCGCTTCGTCACCTCACGCCCTTCATCAGACACGACTTTCCGGCCGGGTTTCTAGACGTGGCCATGGCTGCGCCCGGCCGGGAGACGGTTCCCGGGCGGGCGTTGTTGTGTACGCTGGAGGGGGCTCGGGCAGCAGGGGATCGACCGGCCCGGAATCCGCCATCCGAGAAGGGAAGACGTGCTGTTGCGCGGAAACACAGATCACTACGTAGTCTACGCGCGAGGCCGACGTAGTCGGCCTTCTGCGCGTGCCGAAAACTGATCGAGAGAGGGTACACAATGAGCAATGAGTTTGAACTGGTGGTGCCTGAGACCACGCCGCCGCTTGATCCGGGCTTCCGCCCCGCGGTGCTGGCTAATCACGCTTTCCGCAGCGCAGTAGACGCGTCGGGCGACGGTGTGGACGTGAAGATCGCTCTCGCCCGTGGCGACGGTTCCGTGTCGATCTACCCGACCCAGGCGTACGCCCCCGATGCGCCGAACGCCGGCGCGAACCTGATGTACGCCGAGCGCCTGGTCAAGTTCCTTCTGTGGCAGCGCGGCGGCTACAAGGTCACCATCGCCGGCCACGATCAGATCGCCGATCACCTGAAGAAGGCCTACGCTCCCGATGGCGCGCGGGCCTTCGACTACAAGTTCATGGGCGGCGTGTACGAGAAGGACTTCACCATCGAGGGAGTCGCGCTGGAGGACTGCCCGCCGGAGCAGGACGCGACCGAGCCGCTGGGTCGTCACCTGCAGGGCAGCCGCGTCGGCTTCGACCTGGGCGCATCCGACCGCAAGACCTCCGCGGTCATCGATGGCGAGTCCGTCTGGGAAGAGGAGGTTCCGTGGGACCCCAAGAACACCGCAGACTGGCACTACCACTACGAGGGTATCAAGCACTCGATCTCCCGCGCGATGGAGCACCTGCCCTGCACCGACGCCATCGGCGGCTCGTCCGCGGGCGTGTGGATCAACTCGCGCGTGCTCGTCGCCTCGCTCTTCCGCTCGATCCCCGAGGACGACTTCGACGCGCACGTCAAGGACATCATGCTCAACATCGGTGAAGAGCTCGGCGTGCCGATCGTTGTCTCCAATGACGGCGAGGTCACCGCACTCGCCGGCTCGATGTCGTTGGAGAAGAACGGCGTGCTCGGCGTCGCGATGGGCTCCTCCGAGGCCGCGGGCTACGTCACGATGGACGGCAACATCACCGGCTGGCTGAACGAGCTGGCCTTCGCGCCCGTGGACTACCAGCCCGGCGGGCCCGTGGATGAGTGGTCCGGCGACATGGGCGTCGGCGCGCTCTACTTCTCCCAGCAGGCGGTCGGGCGGCTCGCGCCGGTCGCGGGCATCGAGTTCGACGACGATCCCGATCTGCCCGTCCTGCTCGAGCGCGTGCAGGAGATGCACCAGGCCGATGACGAGCGCGCCCACAAGATCTTCGTCACGATGGGCACGTATCTCGGCTACACGATCGCGCACTACGCGGACTTCTACGACTTCGAGAACATGCTGATCCTGGGGCGCTGCACGTCGGGCAACGGCGGGCCGACGATCCTCGAGACCGCCACCGACCTGCTGCAGCGCGAGTTCCCGGCGCTGGCCTCGAAGATCGACCTGATGCTCCCGAACGAGCGACTCCGGCGCGTCGGCCAGGCCATCGCCGCCGCGAGCCTGCCCGAGATCAATGGCGGCTGCTGCGAGTAAGCTATCAAGGAGGACCTGAAATGAAGCTGCGCAAGGAAGGCGCTGAGGCCTTCGTTCCCGACGGGCTGCCCGTCGAGGAGGCCCTCGGGCGCACCACGCACATGGGCATCGGCGCCCACCAGGACGACCTGGAGATCATGGCCTACCACGGGATCCTGCAGTGCTTCGGGCTGGCGGACAAGTGGTTCACCGGCGTCATCTGCACGAACGGCTCCGGCAGCCCGCGCGACGGGCTCTACGCCGACTACACGGACGAGCAGATGATGGAAATCCGGCGGACCGAGCAGAAGAAAGCCGCGGTCATCGGCGAGTACGCGGCACAGTTCCTGCTCAACTACGCCTCGAAGGAAGTGCGCGACCCGCAGAACCCCTACCCGCTCGCGGACCTCGTGGACATCCTCACGGCCGCGAAGCCGCAGTTCGTCTACACGCACAACTTCGCGGACAAGCACACCACGCACATCGGCACCGCGAGCCGGGCGCTGGAGGCGATCCGCGAGCTTGACCCGGCCGACAGGCCGGAGAAGCTCTACGGCTGCGAAGTCTGGCGCGACCTCGACTGGATCCTCGACTCGGACAAGGTGCAGTTCGACATCGAGGGCCACGAGAATCTGGAGATGGCGCTGCTGGGCGTGTTCGACTCGCAGGACGTCGGCGGGAAGCGCTACGACCTGGCCTCGCTGGGCCGGCGGCGCGCGCACGCGACCTACGCCGAGTCGCACGGCGTGGACTCGACGAGCTCGATGATCTTCGCGATGGACCTGACGCCGCTGATTGAGGACGATGCGCTCGATCCGCGCGAGCACGTGCAGGGGCACATCGACCGCTTCGCCGCGGAAGTGCGGGAGAACATGGACGCGATCCTGCGCTGACCGTGGTGCGGACGCCCGCAGAAGCGGAGCTTCTGAGCCCGCACACAGAGACGCGAACGCCACGGGGCGCGGGATTCCTCAAAAGGACTTCCGCGCCCCTTATCAGTTGCGTAGCGCGGTCGGCCTCGGCCGCACGGAAGGACACCACCCATGCCCGAGCATCCGCCCATCGGTCTGATGATCGTCGCGCCGTCCACCGTCGCGGTGGGGGAGGAGTTCGCGCTCGGCGTCAAGGCGCTCTGCGAGCCGTCGTTCGCAGGCGTGGCGGCATTCAATCGCGTCCTGCCCGCACTGATCTCGCGCTACAACCACTCTCCGCGCGGCATCCGCTACATGGACAACGCCGCCGAGCGCTGGGAGGGCGCGCTGGAGGTCGAGGGACCGGACGGCCCGGCGCGCATCCCGCTCGGCGACCTGCAGGGGACCTTCGCTGGTGACGAGCGTGCGATCGGGCGCGTCGAGGGCTTCTCGTTCGGCGAGCCGGGCGTCCACACGGTGCGCGTGATGGACGGGGCGCACGGGCTGGTGGGGGAGAGCAACCCGATCGTGGTCACGCAGGAGCCGCCTGCCGAGCGCCTCTGGTGGGGCGATCTGCACTCGCAGAGCTTCTTTACCGACGGCCTGCGCTGCCCCGAGGAGCTGTATCACTTCGCGCGCCGCGAGGCCTTCCTCGACATCTTCGCGATGGCGGATCACTCCGAAAGCCTGACCGATCGCCAGTGGGACTACTTCGTGGCGGTCACGAACGACGCATACGCGCCCGACGAGTTCGCGACGCTGGTCGGCTTCGAGTGGACGAACCACTGGCCCGGCCACCGCAACTGCTACTTCCGCGGTGAGGGCGGGCCGATCGTGCGCCGCGGCGAGCGCACCGTCGAGGACATCCAGCGCCTCTACGATGTCGCGCACGAGCATGGCGCGCTGCTGATTCCGCATCACCCGGCGAACGTGACGATGGGCGTCGAGTGGGAGGCGGCGTACGACCCCGAGCACGAGCGCCTCGTCGAGATCCACTCCATCTGGGGCAACTCCGAGCGCCCGGAGGACGCCGGCAACCCCTTCCCGATCCGCACCAGCGGCGGCGAGCAGGCCGGGCGACACGTGCTCGACGCGCTGAACATGGGGAGGCGCTTCGGCTTCGTGGGCGGCGGCGACATCCACGACGGCCGCCCTGGCGACGAGCTGCACAGCCTGCAGGGCCCGCGCCCGGAGCACTACAACCTCCTGCGCCGCCAGGGCATCATGGGCGTGTGGGCGGCCGAGCTTACGCGTGAGGCGATCTTCGACGCGCTCTGGGAGCGCAACTGTTTCGCGACTACGAACGTGCGCATGCCGATTCGCTTCAGTGTCTGCGGCACGCGGCAGGGCGCCTCGGTCCAGTCCGACGACGCGCGCCCGAT
Source organism: Candidatus Zipacnadia bacterium (assembly GCA_029821635.1). GTDB lineage: Bacteria > Armatimonadota > Zipacnadia > Zipacnadales > UBA5352 > UBA5352. The sequence goes on along the minus strand of JALGSW010000239.1, from coordinate 335 downwards.
CAATCTCTGGGCGGCGAGCGAGGTGCCGATCGCGCGCGTCACGATCGTGCGCGACGGAGAGGACTGGCGGAGCTTCGAGCCGAACGAGCGCATCGCAGACGTGCGGCTCGAGGACGCGGCGTCCTCCGCGCCAGCGTACTACTACGCGCGGATCGAGCGGGCGGATGGGTGGATGGGCTGGGCGAGTCCGGTGTGGGTGAACGGCGACTGACGGCAACGACGACAGGCTGGAACCTAAGATATGCGCCTATTCGGGTGTGCAAGAAGGTTCTAAGGGCCTCGGTGTCGTATCTGTCGATGAGCGATCATCGACGGAGGAGGTCCATGAGCATGCC
>JALGSW010000238.1 GCA_029821635.1 Candidatus Zipacnadia bacterium | reverse complement strand
GAAGGACAGTTCCGGGCCGGCGAGGCGTCGTAGTCGGCCGTCGGGTGTTGCGACCTCGACCCACTCGGTGATGTCGCCGATCTCCCCGCCGTAGGCGCCCGCGTTCATGATGAGCGCGCCGCCGATCGTGCCGGGAATGCCCGCGGCGAACTCCAGGCCGGAGAGACCCCGGCGGGCGCACTGCAGGCAGACGGTGGCGAGCGACGCCCCGGCTTCGACGGTCGCCCGCGTGTCGTCGAAGACCAGTGCGGACATCTCCGTGGCGATGCGGATCACCACGCCGCGGATGCCGCCGTCGCGCACGATCAGGTTCGTCCCGTTGCCGAGTAGCACGGGCTCGATGGCCGCCTCCCAGGTGGCCGCGAGCGCCGAGCACAGCGCCTCGGGGCTTGACGGGATCACGAGCAGGTCCGCCGGGCCGCCGATGCCGAACGAGGTGTGCCGCGAGAGCGGCTCATGCTCCCTCAGTTCAAGCCCCGGGATCCGGATCAGGTAGTGCTCCAGGCAGTGCTTCAGATCAATGCCGCCGTGTATCGCCATGCTTCGCCTATTCGGTCTCCTCGTTGCCCGTATCGTCGGATGCTTCGTCTTCGCCGCCCTCGTCCTCATCGCCCGCGGGCAGCGGCGTGGCCGGCTCAGGGACCAGGTGGACCTCAGACTCCTCGGCGGCGCTGTCGGAGTCATCGTCCTCGTCCGGGCGCTCCTCCTCGGCCGCGTCCTCGACGCGCGGGGAGTCCGGTTCGGCCTCGGGAGGCGTGGTCGCCTGGTCCTCAGCGTCCTCGTGGGCGATGGCCTCCTTCGCGTCCTCCATGGCCTCGCCGACGCGCTCCTTCGCGTCCTCAGCGGCTTCGCTGAGGCGCTCCTTCGCCTTCTCGGTGGCTTCGCCGGCCTTCTTCGCAATCTCACCGGCGCGCTCCTTGAGCTTCACGCTCTGGTCGCGGGAGGCTTCGCTGAAGTCATCGACACCGACCTTCAGACGCTCGCCGAGGTTGCGCAGAGCGCCGCGCAGGCCGCCGGCCTGCACGAGTCGCCGCGCGACCACGTCGTGCGGCACGATCACGGTGTCATCGCCGTGCACGATGCCGTCGAGCACGGGCAGGGCGAGCACGCCCTCGGTGAGGTCCTTGAAGGAGCCGCCGGTGACCTCGAAGCGGATGACCTTCCCGGTCGCCTCGTCGATCTGGACGGGGCCGAGCTGTCCGAGCATTCGCCCCTGGCTGGTGATGACCAGCGGCGGGCTGGTGAGCACGCGCTTGCCTCGCTCCAGCTCGTCCTCGACTTCCTCACGGCTGTGGAGCTTCTCGCGATCCGACACCATCACGGCGTCGGAGCCGATGACGTCGATGTCACGGGCGAGAATGACGCGAAGTTCGGGCGTCTTCGCCAGAGTCACGCATACCAACTCTCCGGCGGCGAGGTCCACGTAAGCCTCGGCGATGCTGCCAAGCTTCTTGCCCTCACTGGTCGAGATAACCTGCAGTCCTATCAGGCTGCTCAACTCCCGCATTTGCGGGCCTCCCTTCGAGATGGTACGCTACGAATCTGTCGGTAGATCGGGATCGCGATGGTTCGAGTCGCTCAGGTATGCGAGTAAGTTCGCGGTGTAGGTGCGCAGGCCCTCTCCGAAGTTCGGATCGGTGAGCATCATGCGGATGAATGCGCGCCCGTAGCTCGCGATGTTGCCGACGTCCAGACGGTGCTCGCCGGGCTGCAGGGGCACCGCGACGCCCTTGCGCCCGTCGGCGAGCATCGCCCGGATCGCGTCGGTAAGCTGGATCTCGCCGCCGAGGCCGGGCTCGAGCGCGGCGATGTAGTCGAAGAGCGCGGGGGAGAAGACGTAGCGGGCTGCGACCGCGTAGCGGCTGGGGGCGGCGTCGGGCCCGGGCTTCTCCACGATGTCCGTCATGGCCAGGGAGGTCTCGTCGAGGCGCTCGCCGGGGGCGACGATGCCGTAGCGCTTCGTGGCCTCCCTGCCGACCTGCTGCACGACGATCGAGACGTCCGCCTGATGGCGCCTGTGGGCCTCCACGAGCCGCTGCAGGGGCTCGGGGCCGGTCATGATGCAGTCGCCCAGCGCCACGACGAAGTGCTCGCCACCCGCGAACTGCTCGCCGCAGGAGACGGCGTGGCCGAGGCCCAGGGCGCCGCCCTGGCGGATTGCGTAGAAGTGTGCGGCGTCGGTGGGGAAGCCGTAGTCGCGCGTCTCGTCGGGAGCGTCGTCGGGGGAGAGGCCGCCGGCCGGGTCGAAGTGGTCCTCGATGGCGCGCTTGGTGTCGGCGGTCACGAGGAGGATGTCGGTGACACCCGCGGCGATCAGCTCCTCAGCCACCGCCTGGATGACAGGTCGAGCCCCGAGGGGCAGCATCTCTTTCGGCTGCGCCTTCGTGATGGGGTAGAGCCTTGTGCCCCGCCCTGCGGCGGGGACAACCGCTCGAGTGATTAGCACTGAAGTATACACTCCGTACGTGCGGGGGAGGGAGGGGCGAGTGCTGCGTGTGCCGCATCCCCGCACCGTAAGCCGAAGATGAGCGGATCGCCCGGTCCGGCACCGCCGAACGGAAGAATGGAGCCGACGGCCGGAATCGAACCGGCAACCTGCTGATTACGATTCAGCTGCTCTGCCTGATTGAGCTACGTCGGCTTCCCGAACCGGTCGTGGAGAGACGTGGTGGTGGCGAGGGCCAGAGTTGAACTGGCGACACCCGCATTTTCAGTGCGGTGCTCTACCACTGAGCTACCTCGCCACACAAAGACCGACCTGTCAACGTTCATGCGTCAGTTGTGACCGCTGCTGCGAACCGACCTCGTCCGGCCTGCCTACAGCCGAGCTTCTCCCGCCTGCCTGCACTGTGGTGGGCGGAGCAGGACTTGAACCTGCGACCCCCTGCGTGTAAGGCAGGTGCTCTTGCCACTGAGCTATCCGCCCGTCGAAGCTCGCTGCGCGGAATGCAGGTGGTAGCCCCAACGGGAATCGAACCCGTGCCGCCGCCTTGAAAGAGCGGAGTCCTAACCACTAGACCATGGGGCCACTGCTGATGAGCCCTCAGCGCTCAAATCGGCGAACCGGGGATTGCTGGTGAGCCGTGCAGGGCTCGAACCTGCGACCCTCGGATTAAAAGTCCGATGCTCTACCAACTGAGCTAACGGCTCGCCCGCATACTACATAAACTCCGGCCGGTTGTCAACTTGCCCGGACCGGGCTCGGACTTTGGCCCTCACGGTATATTAGCTTACACCTTCGGGGGCGATCACGCAAGACCAATCGGGCGGGGGATGGTCAAAAGCTCTGACGTGGCCCCTCGCGAGCCCGGTCGCCGCAGGGGCGTCGGTCACTTGCACGGCGGGGCGTCCGTGTGCTACAGTGTCGGCCATCGGAGGGCGAGTACGGCCACCGGCCGGAGGGAGTTCGCTTCATGGCGATGGCGTCCGAAACAAGCGAGAGAGTGCTGCTGGTCGGGAGGACTGAGATGGACGCTCCGCCGCTGCCGGGCAGCCCGGAGGCTGTCTGTCAGGCCTGCTGGACAGCACTCAACGCGCGGCTGTCCCTGTCTCCCGTTGTGGTCGAGCAGATCGATCGCTGCGAAGGCCCTGAGGAACGCGCTCCTCTGTGTTTGCGGAAGCTCAAGCTCATCTGCCCGTTCAATGCTGAGACGGCCGCGGCGCCGTCGGGCTTCGGGCACACCATCTACGCCGTGGTCAGGCGTATCGCCGACATCATCTTCGCACTCATCGGTCTGACGATCCTCCTGCTGACGCTGCCGATCCTCGCCCCCCTGATCCTCATTCAGTCCCCCGGGCCGCTCTTTTTCGCGCAGAAGCGCGTGGGCGTCAACGGCAGCACCTACACCATGCACAAGCTCCGCACGATGCACCACAAGCAGCCGGACGGCGCGGCGCTGTGGGCCACCGATGAGCGCGAGCGAGCGCGCATCTTCCCGGTCGGCCGCTTCCTGCGCAAGACCCACATCGACGAGCTGCCGCAGTTCTGGAACGTGCTGACCGGTGAGATGAGCCTCATCGGGCCCCGGCCCGAGCAGGTGCCGATTGTTGATGAGCTGGCGAAGACCATCCCCGGCTACCACAAGCGCCACGTCGTCCGCCCGGGCATCACCGGCCTGCGCCAGGTCCAGTACGGCTACGTGGGCACTGAGGTCGGCTCGTGGCTGAGCACCGGCTACGACCTCTACTACATCACCCACCAGGGGCCGCTGCTCGACACCTACATCTGCCTGCAGACGGTTCCGCGCGTCCTCTCCGACAACGATCAGCCTGACGCGAAGAAGTGATCCTCCGAGGCCACCCATAGAAAAAGCGCCGGCGCCTGTGATGGGGCCGGCCCCCTTTTGGTGTGCCGGGCATGTTCGACAGTCGGGAGGTGCAAGTCCTCTACCCAGCCAGATGGAGGCGAAGGGTGAGCGAAGCGCAAG
>JALGSW010000079.1 GCA_029821635.1 Candidatus Zipacnadia bacterium | reverse complement strand
GTGGAGCTGATCGACGAGCTCCACGATGTCCTGTTCGGTCATCGGCTCGGGGCGCACGATGACCTCATCGTTGACGTCGATGTCCACGATCACTTCCGGGTGCGGCGCAGCCATCTGCGCACCTCCATCGGCCTGCCCCGCGCCGGGCGCGCAGGCGAGCAGTCCGGACGTCACGATCGCGATTGCAGGCAACATCGTGCGAAGCATCGTCTCATCCTCTGTAGGACAGGGCGATCACTGCTGGGCACTTCGGGCTCCGGGCACCGTTCCCCTCCGCGCGGGCAGGTCCGCGGCCTTTCGGCGCGGAATGGCCCGGCGTACCGAGATCACCACGGGAGGTATCGGCCCATGCGCATGGGTTACGGGACGCTCGCCACGCTGCCGGTGTTGCGCGACGCGCGTAGCAGGCGTATCTCAAGCTGGAACACCGACGGCCGCAATCACGACTGCTGGCGCATCGAACCGGGCGAGGCAAAGACGCTCGGGGAGATCGACGGGCCGGGCTGCATCAAGCACATCTGGGTCACCATCGGCTCGGGCGAGCCGGCCTTCCCGCGCAAGATCATCCTGCGCGCGTGGTGGGACGGCGAGGATGAGCCCTCCATCGAGGTCCCGATCGGCGACTTCTTCGGCATCGGCCACGGCATCCGCAAGAACTTCACCTCGCTGCCGCTGACCATGTCGCCGCAGGATGGCAAGGGTTTTAACTGTTACTTTCCCATGCCATTCAATGAGCACGCGAGGTTCGAGGTCACGTCCGAGTGCGACGAGGCCCTCAGCCTCTACTTCTATCTCGACCACGAGCTGTATGACGCGCCGCCGGAAGAGGACGTGGCGTACTTCCACGCCCAGTGGCGGCGCGAGAACCCCACCGATGGCTGGGTGCCCGAGCCGGGCCTCACGCGCGAGGAGATCGGCAGGCGCCGCCTCGACATCCAGAACCTCGACGGCGCGGGCAACTACGTGATCCTCGAGGCGCAGGGGCGGGGGCATTACGTGGGCTGCAACCTCAACATCGACTGCTTCGCCCGCGACAAGAACGACTGGTATGGCGAGGGCGATGACATGATCTTCATCGACGGCGAGCCCTTCCCGCCGTCGCTGCACGGCACCGGCACCGAGGACTACTTCAACACCGCCTACTGCCCGCGGCAGGAATTCAGCGCGCCATATCACGGCCTGACGCTCTACTCCGGCACGGACGCGTGGCCGTGGAAGGGCAAGAACTCGGTCTATCGCTTCCACATCGAGGACCCGGTGCACTTCCGCGAGTCGATCTCGGTGAGCATCGAGCACGGCCACGGGAACAACCTGACGAACGACTACTCCTCGACCGCGTACTGGTATCAGACCGAGCCGCACGCGACCTTCCCGACGCTGCTGCCGGTCGCCGAGCGCCTGCCGCGCCCGGATGAGCAGCAGTACGGGCCGTTTGAGGCGTGAACTTCTGACGTTGTCAGGTGCGGACGCCCCCGTCCGCTCGCTGTTGCGCGAGGCGGGACCGCGATCGGCGGCCCCGCCTCGTTGATTCGCGGGGGCCGGCGGGGTATACTTGTTGCAGCAAGGAGGCCACGGACATGTGCAGGCGTGAGGAGACGCCCAGGCCCGTTCAGCAGCGCCCCCCGAAGCGCGACGACTTCGTCGACGCTGCGCGTGAGCACGTCCGCCGCCACCTCGAAGCGTTCAGGGAACTGGCGAAACGGTGAAGCTGGGTCCCGCGGGGCGACGACTGACGGCGAACGGCCGGGCGGACGCGTAGGTCCGCCCCTCCATAACGACAACGGAACTTCTCCGGTCCTCGCGCGGTCTTATTCAGCGACACTCAGCAGCATGGACGGCATCCCGCTCGCAGGGAGTGATCGGTCGTGAAGAAGCTCACCCACGTGGCCCTTGTGACCGGATTCGCCGCTTCGCTGATGATTCTCGGCTGCGATGACGGCGATCAGCCCGCCGCGCAGCAGAACCCGCCCGCACCGCGCGGGGAGGTGACCATCGCTGTGGAGGACTACGATCCGCAGGCCGCTTTCCGTGCGTGGTACGCGCCGGTCGAGTACCAGGTCGAGCCGCAGATCGCCGGCTACACGCTCCCCCTCGACCTCGGCGATGTCGTTGGTCTCGACGGCCTCAGTTACCGGCTCAACGACGATGCCCGCGCGGCGCTCGCGCGCAACGGCTTCGTCGTCACCGACTACGGTGACGAGGAGGACATCACAAAGGTCTACTCGTGGGCCGATGACGCGGGCGTCCCGCCCTTCGTCACCGTGGACACGCTCCTGCACCTCTACCACCTGCAGTTCGACCAGACGCTCAAGGTCATCGAGGAGAATGAGTTCGCGCCCGCGATGGTGGATTTCTCGCGCGAGATGCTGCAGATCGCGCTCGATCAGCGCGGCGCGCTCTCCGGCGACCTCAAGGAGGCCGCGACGCGCAACGCCGCCTACTTCGCGGTGGGCCTCAAGTCCCTCGAGCCAGACGCGAACGTGCCCAGGCCGGTCCGCGACATGGTGCGCGATGAGATCGACCTGATAGAGGCGCACGCGGGCTTCGCGAACAGCCCGGTCTTCGGCTACCGCGAGGACTACTCGCAGTATGTCCCGCGCGGGCATTACACGCGCTCCGAGACGCTCAAGCAGTACTTCAAGGCGATGATGTGGTACGGGCGCCTGTCGATGCTGCTCAAGGGCGGCGATGACGCGCTCATCCCTGAGGAGCAGGCGCGCATCCAGACGCTGCAGGCGCTGCTGATCGCGGGCACGCTCTACCAGCCCGAGCACGCGGAACTGCTGGCCGCCTGGCAGCGCATCTACTCCGTCACCGGCTTCTACGTGGGCTTCGCGGACGACCTGACGCCGCAGGAATACGCGGAAGCGATCAAGAAGGTCGCGGGCGCGTCGTTCCAGTGGGCGAACCTGGCCTCGGACGAGACGCTCTTCGCGCTGCGCAGTGAGCTGGCGACCTACCGCGCACCGCAGATCTACGGTGGCACCGGCGAGATCATGCTAATGCCGCCCTTCTCGCCCGAGCAGCTCGCCGAGGCGCTCTCGAAGACGATGGGCCTGCGGCTGATGGGCCAGCGCTTCATCGCGGATGGCTACATGATGCAGGAACTGGGCTTCCCGAAGGCCGGCGCGTTCACCGGCGAGGGCGCCGCTGGCTTACGCAAGCCGTTCTCGATGGAGATGACGCAGGGCGGGCCGCAGCGCGTATTCCCGCGCGGCCTCGACGTGATGGCGGTGCTCGGCTCCGAGCGCGCACATGCGATTCTGCAGGCCGAGGGCGATACGGCGTATGCGAACTACGAGGCCCAGCTTTCCGCGCTGCGCGATGAGTTCGGCGGGGTCTCGCAGGCCGACTGGAACCGCAACCTCTACTGGAGCTGGCTGCACTCGCTGCAGGCGCTCGTCACGCCGGTGGGGGAGGGCTACCCGAACTTCATGCGCACGGACGCGTGGCAGGACCGGACGCTGTGGGCGGCGCTGGCGTCATGGGCGGAGCTTCGGCATGACACGATCCTCTACGCGAAGCAGCCCTACATGATGCTTGCGGGCGCGATGCCTCCGGGCGAGGAGCTGCCGCCGCCCCCGGGCTTCGTGGAACCGCGGCCGGAGTTCTACGCGCGGATGCTCGCGCTTGCGCGGATGACGCGCGAGGGGCTCTCGGCGATGGAGGTGCTCGATGAGCAGTCGCTGGCGCGGCTGCAGAGCCTCGAGGAGATTATCGAGCGGCTGCACGACATCTCGCTGACGGAGCTGCGCGGCGAGGCGATCAGCGACGATGACGCGGACTACATCAAGTATATCGCGGGGCGGCTGAAGAGGACGCTGATCGGGATCGAGGATGAGGAGGAGAAGTCCACGATGGTGGCGGATGTGCTCACGGACACGAACACCTCGCAGGCGCTGGAGGAGGGCGTGGGCTACATCAAGCTGCTGGTGGCGGCGTATCAGATCCCAGACGGCCGCATCGCGGTGGGTGTCGGGCCGGTGCTGAGCCACTACGAGTTCAAGCAGCCGATGAGCGACCGCCTGACCGACGAGGCGTGGCGCGAGATGCTGCAGGCGAATCCGCCCGAGACGGCCCCGTGGGTGGATGGGTTCTACGTGGCGCGGTAGGAGCCACGCGCAGCCTGCGGGGCGGGCTCGCGTCCGCGTTGCGACGGCCTGATACGGGTCGCGCAGGGGCTTCAGTCGGGCGCGGGCAAAGGAGCGACCGGGTGCCGCCAGCGCTCATAGCGCCACGCGAAGATTCCAAGGATGATGCAGCCGAGCAGTTGCGGAGCCACAATCAGCGGACCGGGACCGAACCCGCCGTGGCTCAGTGCCCACGCGAGGCTGCTCAACGCCGATAGCAGAAGCAGGAACATGATCCCGCCCAAACGGAGGCGCTTGGGACGGTTGTCCCTTGCCATGACCGCAAGCAGCGTTGCCCCCAGCAGTGCCGGCAAACCGAATGCCAACACCGCGCCTGAAAAGTACGGCGCATCCGCGAGGATCTCCAGTGTCACGCCCAGCATCTTCCCTGCCTCGATGGCAAGTACCATGAGCGCCACGAAGCGTGGCATCAGTCCTGACACGAACTGCCCCTCATCTGCCGCGCTTCCGTATGTGCGCCTCCCCGTTTTTCTGAGGAACCAGATCAGCACCAGTGCGCATAGGCCGTCGGAAACGACCGGCGCATAGCTCGGCCATCCCAGAGCGACCTTCAGGGCGAATGTCAGCACGTAGAGGGCGAACAGCCCGAGTGTTGCGGTCGCCACGGTGATGGCCCGCGGTGTACGTCGCAACGCGAGGATCGCGGCCACAAGCAGCACGACGGCGATGAGTCGAGAGCCGGGGGGTGCGACGCGGTGCATCTCCGCGAACCACGCAAAGCTCCACAGGATCATCAGCGCGCCAGCCGGTGGCGCCCAGAGCCCTAGGGGGACCGCCACCTCTTCCCGAGCAGCAGCCACGTCTCCCGCCTCGGCATCACGATCTTCTCCCGCAGGCGGGGGCGGCCCGGGTTCGCGCGGCTGATCGCGGTCGGTCCGCGCATCCGCATCCTTCCCCGACGGGCCCGGGTACCGGTACTGGCAGATCACCCCCGCCACGGTGATGGCGAGCCAGAGAACCGCCAGCACGACGCTTGTGGTGACGAGTTCCTCCGCGAAAGCATACGGGTCATCGTACGTGAGGAACCAGGCGGCAATGCACACCACCAGTCCCGCGGAGCCTGTGGCCGCGGTGGAAACGATAATTGAGAGCTTGTCGAGGGCCATGGCGACCACGCCACAGAGCAGAGCAGGGAGCACCAGATGCGCGACCTCCGGGAACTCCCCGCCGGCTACAAGTCTGAAGACCAGGGAGACTGTAGCACCGAATAGCGCACCCATGAGGAAGACGCCGAACCGATAGGCGTACCAGGCGAGCACGCCAATAGCGTAGCCCACGATAGCCCCCAGCAGCAGCGCCAGCCAGGGGTTGGGGTCTTCGCCACTTACGCCCAGTAAGAAGCCACCAACAAAACCCAGCATGAGCCCTATGAACATCACGAAGCCGCGGAAGACCGCGTACCCGCGGAAGGCAATCACGCCGGCGAACACGGCAGGTATTACCAGGAAGAGCTTCACGAATGACACTATGTCCACGATAGAGCGCCTCGCCTTCGCATAGGCTGCGGCATCGCCCCCCTGCGCGTGCCTCCCAGTCGCTCAGCCCGAGATTTCTACGCGCCGCCCCGTTGCTTCCCCTCGATGGCGGAGATCAGCATCCCACGCTCGATCAGCGCGATGACCCCCATCGCGTAGAGGCTTAGACGCGTCGCCACGCCGGGGGCGTACTGCGCCTGCCAGTTAGCCTGCGTGCCCAGCAGGATGAACGCGTAGAGGAGCGATGCGGTGAGCAGAACCGAGGTCGTCGGCGCGATGATGCGAGCGCCCGTGATGCGCGCCAGCAGGAGCGCCGCTGCGCCCATCCCGAGCAGTGTCCCGATGATCGTCAGGCCGACGTAGACCGGTGCATTCGCGAGCATCCCCACATCATGCGCCAGCGATACGACCGGCGAGGGCAGCGCGGCCAGACGCAGCGCCTCACGCCCGACGAGGATCAGCAACGCGAGGTCCACTACGCGGGGAATGCGGCGCTCTTCATCGTCGGGGGCGGAGAGGCTGGTGGCGATGAACCAGAGCAGGGCGGCCACGCAGATAGCGTCGCCCCAGACCGCCGGGCCGCCCATGCGGCCCAGGCCCGCCAGAGCGAAGATGATGCGCTGCAGGAGGAATGCTCCAAGCGCGCCGTAGGTCGCGAACATCGCGCGTGGGTCGCGACGCAGGATCAGCACGCCCGCCCACCCGACCGCGACGGCGATCAGCAGGCCGAGGATCGTCTCGGCGTACTGCCACGCCCCGAACGGAAGCTCCCCGGCGCTGAACAGCATCATGCGAGGGCCGTCAATCAGCCGCGCGATGCCCGCGATACCCCAGCCAACCGCCCAGAGGATCATCAGCCCGCCCGCTGGAGTCTCCCGCAGCCGCTGGCCGTCATCCGTTCCCTTTTCCCTCTTCACGTCTCCCTTTTCACTTCGCGGCTACTTTGCTCCATGCCAGTCGGCGATCTTCTCACCGATTGACCAGTATTCGCCGAAGAATGACCAGACCGGGTCGGTGCGGTCGTAGGCGATGCGGTTGCCGTCGAGCAGTCCCTCATCGATCCACGCCACCTGCGCCTCGCCCATCACCCAATCGTGGTTGCCCAGGTGCGCGACCTGCACGATCTTGCACTCGATGCTCACCGGGCACTCCTCGATCAGCGGCGATTCGATCTCCTGTGGCGGCTGGGGCGTCCAGCCGAGGTCCTCGAACTTGTTGGTGGCGCGGCCCGAGACGCCGCCGCAGTAGTCGGCACCGGCAAGCTGTGCGCGGTCGGGGATGTTCACGCCGAAGTCGCCCGTGCGCTTGATGAGCTCGTAGGAGTACTGCTGCACGCCCATCGCGAAGCCGATCACCCACGGGTGGGCGCAGCAGACGCTCGAGGCGCCGATCGTGATGATGTTCGGCTTCCCATCCTCGTCCACGCAGCTCACCAGGATCAGCGGCCACGGGTAGAAGTGCCGGTTGCCCGGCCTCTCGATCAGCTTCTTCGCCACACGCGCTCCTCCTCACATGCGTCTGTACTCCGCCGCCGGTCAGTTCACCGCGAGTCGCACGATGCCCTGCCTGCCGAGGCAGGAGAGCGGCTCCGCGGGGACGAAGAGCGCGACGGAGCTACCGGCATCACGCCGTCCGACGCAGGGAGTGACCGATCCGGTGCAGAAGGCCGCGTTGCCGCCCGCCCCCAACCCGCGCGCCCGGGGGCCTGTCATCGCACTCATAGCCGTCGCGCTCTTCGGCGTACTGGTCCTCAGCCGGACGCTGCTGCTGGGCTACGTGCACTACTTCAACGACATCGGGCTGGCCTTCTACCCGTGGCACGTCTTCTTCGCCGAGCAGCGCGCCGCGGGCAACTGGCTGCCGTGGTGCCATCTCCACGGTTGCGGCTTCCCGCTGTGGGCGAACGGGCAGTCGGGCCTGTTCTACCCGCCCAACCTGCTCTTCATGCTCCCCCTGGACAAGCCGTGGCTCTACGCATTCCTGACCTTCGTGCACCACGTCCTCGCGGCAACGGGGATGGTCGTGCTCGCTCGCATGATGCGCCTCGGCACACTCGCGTCGGTGGTGGCGGGGATCATCTTCGCGTTCGCGGGCTTCCTCTGGGCGCATCAGATACAGTACGCCATGCTCTGCGCGGTCGCGTGGATGCCGTGGTGTGCCGTTGGGGCGATCCGGTGGGTGAACCGCCGGACGGCCGGCGGGCTGCTTCTGTGCGCGCTGAGCTTCGCCGCCGCCGCGCTCAATCATCCGCAGCCACCGCTGATCATCGGCCCCTTCGTCTTCGCGATCGTGTGGGTCTGGGGAGCGGTGCGCGGCGAGGATGATCGGCCCGCTCCGGGCGTCCTCGCCACGGCCGGGCTGCTGCTCGTGCCGCTGCTCCTCGGCGGGTTGCTCGCGGCTCCCGCGTGGATGCCCCTGCTCGATCTGCTATCCAGGGGCTCGGGAGAGGGGCGCGAGGGCTACGTCTTCGTCACCAGCTACTCCCTGGCGCCGCGCGATCTGGTACGCTTCTTCTTCCCACACTTCATGCGCAACGGCCCCCTGAACGAGGTCTTCACGCGCTGGAACTTCTGGGAGGTCTGCGGCTACATCGGCGGGGTGGCGCTGGTGCTCGCGCTGATCGTCACACCCGTGGACCGCGTCCTGCGTGCGCTGCGCGGCAGGCTGCTCGTGGTCTGCGCGGCCAGTGTCGTGCTGGCGCTGGGCGGACACACGCCCATCTACCGCATCGTCGCGCTCATCCCGCCCTACGACCGCTTCCGCTGCCCCGGCCGCTGGCTCGCGATCTGGTCGGCCGCCGCCGCGCTGCTGGTCGGGCTGGCGATCGCGTCGCTGCCGCGCCGCCTCAGCGACCGGCGCAGCGCGCTCTGGCTCGCAACGGTCATGCTGGTCTTCGGCGTCGCGCTGGTGGGCCTCGGCGCCGGTCTTGCGGTCGGGCAGGCGGCGCAGTGGCCCGTCGCAGTCGGCCTCGGGCTGGTGGCGCTGAGTCTGCCGGCCGCGGCGCTGCTCGCTATCCGGGCGTGGCGGAGCGGGTTCGGGTCGGAGGCGCAGGCGCCGCGTGGCACACTCGTGGCACTCCCCGCTCTGGGCGCGGCAGGCGCCTTCGGCTTCGGGGCGGCGCTGCCGCTCCCGTACACGCCGCATCTGCAGCCGGACATCCTGCTGCTCGCGGCCGCGGCGCTGGCGTGCGCGGGGGCGTTCTTTCTGGTGCGCTCGGGGCGGCTGAGCGCGACGACGGGCACGCGGGCCTTCGCGGTGGTGGCGCTGCTGCAGGTCGCGCATTTCGCCTGGACGATCTTCCCCGTGTCGCCCGACCGCCAGGTTCTGCACTGGCCGCAGGAGGCGCTGGCGCACCGCCCGGCCTCGATCGTCGAGGGCCGCTTCGCGAACTACTACACGCACTTCATGCCCGAGGCCCCGTGGCCGAACACGAATTTCGTGGACGACCTGCCCATGGCGACGATCTACGACCCGGTCAACCCGCCGCTTGCGCGGGTCACCCGCCGGTTGAAGGAGCGGCTGCTCGAGCCTGAGATCGCGGCGGCCTTCGGCGCCGGCCGCCTCATCACCGATGTGCCGCCCGACGCGGCGCCGCCCGAGCTCGAGCTGCTCGGTTCCGTCCCACCGCGCGTGCCCTACGACCCCGACGCGTACGTCTACCGCAATCCCGCCTTCCGCGGGATCGCCTGGACGGTGACGGAGCAGTCGCCCGCGCGCGACCTCGACGGGTTCGACGACGCGCTACCGGTGCTCTCACTGGACGCGCCTTCGCTGGAGCCACCACCGGGCCGAGTGAGCGGTGGCGGGCGTGGGGGAGAGGTGGCGATCGTCGAGTGGGATGCAGCTCGCATCCGCGTGCGAGTGGCGGAGGGCGAACGGCGGGCGCTGTTGCTCACGACCGCGCGCCTGCCGGGCTGGAGCGCGACCATCGGTGGCACGCCCACCGAGCTGCTGACCGCCAACGGTCTCTTCACGGCGGTGGAGTTGCCGGACGCAGCCTGCGAGGTGGAGCTGACCTACGCACCGCAGGGGGTGGGGCGGAGCCTGCTGGTGGGGGCACTGGCCGCGCTGGCGCTTCTGGCGGTGGTAGTGGTGGCTGCTCGGAAGCGCTAAGGCGCGTCTGAGAAGCGTCGCACGTCCTCCCACGTGAAGCTCCCCCAGGGAACGCGCAGGGGGCTGCCCGCGTCGAGCGCGAACCATGCACCGGGCTCGCCGCCCGTGAGTACGTGCGGGCTCTGCGCAGGCATGTAGCCCTGGAGGATCAGCGCGCGCAGTTCACCCGCGTCGTTGCGCGCGAGGTCCACGATGATGACCGCGTGGCCGGGGCTGCCGCCGCGCGTGAAGTAGTTACCGACCTGAACGTCCTCGAACCTGACCGCCTGTCCGTCACTCTCCAGCGAGATCGTGCCACACCACTCGAAGACCGACGCGAGGAAGCGGTCGAAGCTCTCCCGCGAGTCGTCAGGCTCAGCCGTGCGCTCGAAGACGAGCCTGTCGCCTTCGAGGCGGGGTCTCATCCCGCTGCGCCACTCCGGCCAGGAGATCGTGCCCGGGCCGGTAAGGTGGAAGACGATCTCGTCCTCGCGGCTCGACCAGCGGAGGTACTCCGCGCGGAGCCGCAGGATGACGTCGGCGCACTCCTGGAACCTGCGCACGTCCATGTCCACGACCGCCGCAGGGCCGAGCGTGCGCGCGACCGGGAGCCGATGGCCTCGCTCATCCACGACCGGAGCGCCCTCGGGCAGCAGCGGCAGGTTGCGCAGCCACTCGCCGAAGGAGTCGTCCGGCAGTTCAGCGCGCTCGAAGCCCGACGGCGGGGGGAAGCGCGCGGCAAGCGGCTCGTAGGCAGCGCTCTGACGCGGCCACGTGTAGGCTCCCGATGGCAGCGGGGAGACGTAGACGTACTCGGCAGCGGGGGGCTCGGTGGGCGGGGTGTCCTGGCGACAGCCGAACAGGGCGATGGCGAGGAGCAGAAGTGCAGCGCCTGCCGGGCGCATCCGAGCTAACCGTCCTCGCTGGCGCCGAGAAACTCAAGCGTCCGGCCATCCGGCTCGCCGGCGTAGTACTTCCCGAGGAGCCGCTCGAAGACGGAGCCCGGCGGGGATACCTCGGCGAAGAGCGTGGCGCAGGAGCGCAGCTTCAGATCGTCCGGCGAGCCGAAGATGTCGTGGGCGGAGCGCCCCTCGACGCCGAGTGCCACCTCGGTGATCTCCCTCAGGCGCGGGCCGAGTACGGGGTGCTGCAGATAGGCTTCGGCCTCCGCCCGGCTCCTGATCGCATACCGTGTGGAGGTCGCGCTGCGTCCGAGGCCGGCGAACTGGGGGAAGATGAACCACATCCAGTGTGATCGCTTGCGCCCGGCCGTGACCTCCGCGAGCGCCCGGTCATACGAGCGCTCCTGCGCGGCCACGAAGCGCGCGAGGTCGTGCGGGTCGCGTTCGGCCGCCGGGCGGTCGGTGCCGGGCATGGCTCGCCTTCCTTCAACGTGTGCCCCGGAGGAGCGTGAGGAACTCGTCACGGGAGATGCCGGCTTGCTTCAGTATGCTTGAGAGCGTGCCGGCCCTGATATCGCCCCTGTGGCGCGGCACAACTGCCATCCTCCCGGTCACTGGATGGCGTAGGAACAGGTGGCTGCCGCGCTGCCGTCTGGGCTCAAAGCCTGCTCGTCTCAACGCCGTGATGACTTCTCTCGCGTCAACCGAAGGTAGCTTGGACAACGTGCTGTGGCCCCCCAGTGTCCCCAGCGTGTACGGTGACCCTCCTGAGAATGGCCTCGTGGCTCCCCCCGAGACGTACCGCGATATCCTCGCTCTCCACCGGCAACGGGTCCCCGTCCTCCTGCAATATCTCCAGGTAGCCCGTGATAGCCTCTTCTGCCATGAGCAGCGCCTCAGTCAGGCTGTCACCTTCCGTCACGCATCCGGGCAGCGCCGGCACCTCGACGACGTAGCCGCCGTCAGGTTCAGGAAGAAGCAGCACCGTATACGTATGCCTGCTCACGCTTCCACCTCCTCCCTCCCTCACTCACCCACCCACATCTCGTACTCCTGGAAGTGCGGGTTCATCAGGATGCCCTGGCTCTGTGAGCGCGTCACGGTGATGCTCTCGGCAACGTCCCGCGCCTGCTCCTCGGTCCCGGCCTTGATGCGCATCGTCCACAGCACGCCCGTCTCCACCGCGCTGACCTGCTCGTAGCCGAGGCGGGCGTTGAGGGCCGAGCGGATGCCATCGCCGGAGCTGTCGTCGGGGCTGGTCACCAGCACGTTCACGAGCCACTCGCCGTCCACGTTCGCGTTCGCGCCGCGGTCCTCGGGGAAGCGCAGCTCGTAGACGTGCTTGTTCGGGTTGACGAAGAGGTTCGTCTCGTCAGCGATCTCCCGCACGAGCTTCGCCGCTGCCTCGCGGTCGCTCACGTCGAGGTCGAGGCGGTAGTGGTCCGCGCGGGTGAATGCGTTGAGGACGTCTTCATAGCCGAGGCGCCGCCGGATGGCGTTGCCCGCGGTCAGTGCGGTCACGTCGGGGATCTTCAGGCTCACGACAAGTTCCACGCTAATCATCGTTGTGTTACCTCCTGCCGGACAGTTCGCCGGGGGGCCGCAAACCCCTTCACCCGGCAGGAGGGAACACGCGATCATTCTGCGTCGGCGGCGAGCGCCACCAGCAGCATCTCCCGCGGCGGGAGCATGAGCACCACGCCATCGCCCACGAGCCTGAAGTTTTCGGGATCGCCCACGAGCATGCGCGAGCCCGCCGCCTGCATTGTCAGCGGGAGATGCACTTCGATCGGTTCGTCATTTGACGACGCGGCCAGCAGATACCACCGGTCATTCATCCCGCGCACGGTCACCACGCGCGTGTTGTCGCGGGTGCAGGACGGGCCGAGGTGTCGGCCGGGCCAGCGCGCGGTGCCGAGTGAGTCGAGCGAGGTGACGAACGCCACTGCCGCGTCCTCGACGACCGCCCCGGGGTACAGCGTACGTCTGGTCTCCTGATGCGGGTGCAGCACCTCGTCGTAGCAGAGGCTGTAGCCGTCGGCGCGCCGCTGGCCGTTGACGACCACGGTGAAGCGCTCGCGGTCATCCATCGCGATCACGGCGAGCATCTCATCGAGGTTGAGCCACGGGCCATCCGCGTGAATCTGCTCGTGGGCGGCGCCGATGCCCTGGACCACGCGGCAGCAGTCCTGAGAGGCGAGGCGGCGGTGGTTGTCGTTGAAGATGTCATTGGCGATGTTCAGGCACATGCCCTCGTGCATCAGCAGCTCGGTCGGCGCGGTGGCGACCGCGTTCGAGCAGTAGAGTGTCGTCCGGCCGTCGGGCAGGGCGGCGAATGCGACGGTGTGCGTCAGGTGGCCGTCGCAGGTGGCCATCGTGCCGATGGTGGCGAAGCCGCCGTCGAAGGTGCGCTCGCGATGGTGGAGGACCTGGCGGTCGCAGGGCGCGCCGCGGACCTGGAAGCGGCTGATGAGGTTCCCCCGCCACTCGGCCATGTGATCGCCGTCGCGCGGCAGTACGAGGCCCTGTGCGCCGCAGCCGTACGCGTTCCAGCTCCAGCTCGCGAAGCGCTCGCGCGAGCGCTGGAAGACCAGCCCGCAGTCGGGCTCGGCGAAGGGTTCGTCGAGGGCCGTGTCTATGTCCGCGTCGGACGCGGGCTCGGCCGGCCCGTTGCGGCGGTGCCACCACCACGACAGCGCCATGTAGTAGGGCGTGTCCACCTGCGAGCGGTAGTACACCGATGGCGCCGGTCGCCGCGGCGGCGTCTGCTCATTCTCCTCGATCTCCTCCCGCCACTGTTCGAGGCGGCTGGCGCAGAAGGAGCCTTCGTCGCACGTGCACTGCTCGCGGATCAGCAGGTCGGCCAGCTTGTTCTCCGCCCGCCCCGCGACCGCGTCGTCGTACTCGTGCTGCATGAAGGTGAGGACCGGGAGCAGGTAGAGCAGGCCCCAGAGGTAGCGCGGGTAGTCGTTGCCCGCGGGGTAGGCGAGGCGGCCGTCCCACAGAAGCAGCCTGCGCTGCACGTCCCAGACCTCCGGCACGTGGCGCAGCAACAGCGATGGCCGCTCGACGCCCGCGTCGTCATAGGCGTAGGCGACGCTGAACAGCGACAGCAACGCGCGGTTCACGTATCCGGGATGGAAGAAGCCGTGGTGCTCCATCGCGAAGTTCGGGTGCAGGTTCGCCCCGACGTGCAGTTCTGACAGCGTCGTGCCGCCGATCCGCGTGTCATCCTCCGCGTCGGCGGGGACGGAGAGCGCGTTGGCGAGGTGCATCACCAGCGACTCCTCCCACTCCGCCGCGTGGGCGTGGTCGGGGGCGGCTACCAGTGCGCGGGCGAGGATATTCGCGCGCCACGCGTTGCTCTCGGGGTACGACGTCCCGAAGCGCTGCGTCGGCACCGGCGGGCGCTTGCGGTAGTAGCCGTGGTCCACGTGCTCGAGGTGGTAGGGCAGGAGGATGTTGCAGTCGGCCTCGTACTCGATGAGTCGCGCGAATGCTTCGCGGTCGCCCTCGCTCAGCAGATGCGCGAGCACCTCCGCCGCGAGGGCGAGCTGGTCGGACATCTTCGGCGACATGCCCGTCCCGCCCCAGGCGAGCTCTTCCGGCAGGTTGCGCGGGTGGGAGCGGTGCGTGTGCAGGCAGTAGCGGAACGCCGCGAGGCCGTGTTCGCCGCACACCTCGGGGGCGAGGCTGCACGCGCTGAGGTCGAACGCCGTGTCGTTGGCTGCCAGCGCGTGCACGAATGAGTAGAGGGCCGTGGCCTCGATGGCCAGGGCTCCCGAGTTGGCGGGACCGAATCGACCGATGTCTTCGGCGCCCTCCAGCGGCCGGAAGTGGCCCGCGCCGAACTCCAACCAATCGGCGATTGACGACGGATAGCACTGTGGCGCGGCAGCGGCTGTGTGATCGGCCATTGCTTCCCCCACACGGGTGACATGAGATGAGTTGTCGATGAGTTGTCGGCTCACGCACCGCACGGCGCTCCCGATCCCCGCGTATCGGAACGCAGCAGGCAGCACCAACCGCCCATGTCATGCCGACAGACCATGGCCGGGCCGCCCCAGGCAGGTGTGCCTCCGGCACGTCCCCCCGCGTCGCTACATGAAGGTATAACAGAGTTCGGGGCGAATGTGTTACTCAATTAACTGTGACATTCCAGCGATCACTCGCGATCTCGCGACACATATGCAGCATCGGAGGCCACCGAGCAATGACCGGCGCACAGACCCTTATCCAGCAACTCAAGAGCCGCGGAGTCCCCTTTATCTCCATGCTCTGCGGCAACGGTACCGAGCCCATTATCGAGGCCGCGCACGAAGCGGATCTCGCGCTGGTTCATACCCGCAACGAGCAGGCTGCGAGCTACATGGCCGACTCCTACGCGCGGCTCACCCGGCGCGTGGGCGTCTGCGTCGTCTCCAGCGGCATCGCGCACATCAACGCGATGGCGGGGCTGCTCAACGCGCACTACGATGGCGCGCCGATGCTCCTGATTACCGGCTCGAATGAGTCGTCCACCCTCGGGCGCGGCGGCTTCCAGGACATCGATCACGTCGCGATGTGCGAGTCGTTCTGCAAGCACGCTGAGCAGGTCGATCACCCCGAGCGCATCCCGCAGGCCGTGGCGGAGTGCTTCCATGCCGCCACCACCGGCCGCCCCGGCCCCACGCATCTGACGATCCCGCGCGACATCCTGCGCGGCGAGATCGCCGACGACCTCCCGATGCCGCCGCTGGGCACGCGCGGGAAGGTAGAGCAGAGCGCCGCCCTCGCCTCCAAGGACGCCGAGCGCGCCGCGGGGATGCTCACCGAGGCGCGCAAGCCGCTGATCGTCGCGGGAAGCGGCTGCTTCTACGCCGACGCCGGGCCCGAGCTGCTGGCGCTGGCGCAGGCGACGGGTGCGCCGATCGTCACGCCGATCTGGGACCGTGGCGTGGTCAACGAGCCCTCCGAGCACTTCATGGGCGTGGTCGGCGGGGCGTCGGGCGAGCCCGCGCTGCTGCGCGAAGCCGACCTGCTGATCATCGCGGGCGCGGACGTGGACTACCGCCTCGGGTACATGGACCGCCCGCCGCTGCGCGCTGATCTCAAGGTCATCCGCATCGACGTGGACGCCGGCCGCCTCTACCAGGCGATCGCGCCGGACCTCGCGCTGCTGAGCGATCCGAAGAGCGCCTTCGCGGCCATCGCCGGCGCGTACGAGGGCGGTGCGCACGAGGACTGGCTCGCCGAGGCGCGTGGGATGCACGCGGAGTTCTACTCAGCCTGGGACGAGCGCCCGGACACCCCCGCGGGCGCGATGGTCGGCTGGGACATCGCCCGTGCAGTGGCTCAGGTGAGCGATGAGGACACGATCCTCGCGGTGGACGGCGGCAACATCGGCCAGTGGATGCACATGACGCTGTGCCGCAACTCCTACCCGGAGGCGCTGCTCACCTGCGGCGCATCGGGCGTGATCGGCTACGGCGTGCCCGGCGCGATGGCGGCGAAGCTGGCCTTCCCCGAGCGCAAGGTGCTGCTCGTGATCGGCGACGGCTCGCTGGGCTTCTGCGTGCCGGAGTTCCAGTCGGCGGCGCGGCACGGCATCCCGTTCGTGGCGATCGTGGCCGATGACGAGGCGTGGGGGATCGTCGTCTCCGGGCAGAAGGCGCGCGGAGCGGCCTGCGTGGCGAGTGAACTGGGCGCCTGCGGCTGGGCCGAGACCGCGATCGCCTTCGGCGCGCGCGGCGTGAGGGTCGCGCAGGCTCGGGACATCGCCCCGGCGATCCGCGAGGGCTTCGCCTCCGGCAAGCCGACGCTGATCGAGGTGCCGCTGGCGGTTCTGGGCCCGAGTGATTGCCGGCCCTGACGGCGGGGAAAAGTGAAGAGTGAACAGTGAAAAGTGACGGCGGGCGACAGTATTGCACTGTCGCCCGCCGTTTGCCGACTGTCGTTCTTCGTTTGTAGGACGAGCTTCCAGCTCGTCGGCCGTTCAGCCGTCGCTCTTGCCCCACAGCCGCAGTATCTCCGCGCGATCCGCCTCGCTGCCATCGATCAGATGCGGCGGGTATGTCGGCAGGCCCTCACCGGCCCCGATGCCCGCCGCCGGGCCGTCGGCGCCGACGCGGAAGTAGCCGTCATCGGCTGACGCGAAGCCCGGATCGCCCACGATCGTCTCCCCGCCGGTAGCGTAGCGCACCTCGAAGCTCTCCTGCGAGAAGCTCCCGTCGTCGGTGCGGATCAGCGCCCCCTGTGCGAAGAACACGTCCGGCTTGCGCGTGTCCGCCGCGTGGAAGAGCAGGTTGTGGCTGAACTGCGCTTCGACGCTCGCGGGCGTGCACCAGATGAAGTGCATGAGCGCGTGTGGGATCGTCGGATCGAGGTTCGCAAGGATGTTGTCTCGCAGCACAGGTCGCATCGCGTCGGGGGTGATGCGCACCACCACGCGCTCGCGGCTGTTGACGAACGTGTTGCCCAGCACCTCCGCATCCGGCGAGCCGAGTTCGAGGGCCGGGTACGTGTTCTCGTAGCAGAGGTTGCCGATCACGCGATTGCCGCCGCGCGCGCCTTCGTCGGGCTTGCCGAGCGCGTAGATGCCCCCGCGGTTGCGCAGGCAGATGTTGCGTTCGATCAGGATGTGATCGGAGTCGTGGCCGACGATGATCCCCGGGTTGCCGTCATCGTGGCAGATGTTCCGGCGCACGATGTGATGGTCGCCCGAGGTGATGTCGATCGACTCTTCGGGGCAGTGCCCGATCACGTTGTCCTCCAGCACATTTGCGTCGCCGCAGAGCCTCGTGCGCGTCCCGTCGTCGAGCGTCGGCCCGGCGTGGCAAGTGATGCCGTCATTGCTCGCCGCGCGCTCGATGGTGCAGTCCGCGACCCGGCACTGCGTGGTCCCGTCGGTGAGCAGTACGCCGGAGTTCGCGCTCTCATAGAGGAAGCAGTCGAGGACCTGCACGCGCCGGCAGTCGCGCAGCGTGAAGTTCGGGTTGCCGTAGAAGCCGACGAAGAGCGACGCGCAGTTGCGGAAGGTCACGTCCTCGCAGCCACTCAGCACCACGTGGCGGCAGTTGCCCATCAGCAGCGCAAGGTCCTCGAAGACGATCCAGCGCGCGTCACGCAGGTCGAGGAGCTGCTCGATCACCGGCGCCTCCAGGCGGTGCTCGGCGGGGGAGCGCCCATCTGTGGTCGCCGCGTGGAGCGTCAGCGTCTCCGCGTCGAAGTGGAAGCGCCCGCGCTCCGTCGGCACGGTGTCCTCTCGCTGGAGCCTGACGGGGATCGCGTCATCGTATTCGAAGACGCTGAAGAGCTTCTTCTGCCCAACGAAGAGCCCCTCGGGCACCGTCACGCGCCACGTGTCGCCCGAGTGCGGCTCCCAGCCGTTGAGGAGGACCGTGCCGAGGATCTCCGGCTTGTCGCCCTCACCCCAGGCGCCGATAGTGATCGGCGCTTCCTCGGTGCCGCTGCCGGAGACGCGCAGTCGCCCGCGGAAGGTCGTGCCGCGGCGCAGCAACGCCCGATCGCCCGGCTGCAGCGTCATCCGCGCGAGGAGATCCAGCGACGCCCACGCCGCGTCCGGCGACGTGCCTGCGGCCTCGTCCGAGCCGCCCTCGCCGTCGAGGTAGTAGTCGGTGGCGCCGGCCATCGGTGCGGCCAGCACCGCGCCCAGAACGATCATCAGCAGTCGCACGCGCATCGCTCAACGTCCTTCCTGTGCGGCCGGAGGCGTGAAGACCTCGAACGTCTCAACGTCAATCGCGCCCTCGGGCACAAGCTCCAGCACGTGCGGCCCGTTCGCCAGCCGGTCCGCGAGCTGCAGGCGGAAGAGGCCCTCCTCGCCCGCGAAGCTCACCTCGCCCACCGTCCGGCGCGTCACCTCGAAGCTGAAACTGTCGCCCGGCTCGTTCTCCTCGGGCCGACGCCACATCTCCGGCTCGAAGACGATCTGCCCGGAGGCGCTCACGAAGCCGCGCGCCACGTTCCCCGCGCCGTCAGGCCCCGTGACCGTGCCCTCGATGCTGAAGGCGCCCTCGGCGCTCGTGACGGTCACCACCCAGCCCTGCGGCACGATGCCCTCGCCGAGCTCGAACCAGTGCGGCGAGCGGTCGGAGGTGCGCCCGCGCTTGACCGCGTTCTCGCGCCCGGGCTGCACGTAGCTCGCTTCGAAGGCCGGGAACTCCTCCGCGGGCGTGCCGTCGATGAGCACCCGCGCACTGCCGCCGCCGGGCGTCCGCCGGCCGATCACGCTGATGCGAGTACCGCTGAACTCCACGCGCACCGTGCCGTCATTGCCGACGGAGACCGCATCGTCCGCCACCGTCAGTCGCCGCTCGCGCTCCGCCGGGTCGTACGAGGGCGAGGGGTGCGGCGCGAGGTGGCGCGCGATGTTCTCGTTGATGACCAGCGCCCCCTGCTCGGTCTGATGCACCGCATCCATCAGCAGCCCGTCGAGGCCCAGTGCGTGCTCGCGCACGTACGCGCCCCACTCCCGGCGGCTGTCCACCCACTCGGCATCGTAGCGCTCGCACACCTCGCGCAGGCGGTCCCAGACGGGATCGTTGATGGTTGCGTCGGAGACCTCCTCGTCGCGCATCCGCAGGTGCAGGCTCGGCACGAGGATGTCCGCGGTCGTATGTGCGCGCAGCTCCCGCAGGCACTCCTCCAGGCCCTCGGGCTGGCCGTCCGCGTAGAGCAGCACGAGGTCCGGCTGCGCGGGCACCACGAGCGTGCGGATCCAGCCGCTCATGAAGTGGTACGGGACCGCGCTGCCCACGTGCTTGCGGTACTGCACCGCCGGCGCGTCGGGGAAGCGCGCGCGGATCTGCTGGGTCAGCGTCTGGCCCGCGCCGAGGAAGTTCGTGTAGCTCGAACCGACCGCGAAGATGCGGAACGGCCGCTCGGGAGGCCAGTCCTGTGCGCCGGAGAGCTTCGCGATGGTCAGCGCCAGGTGCTCGCCATCGGCCCTGCGCGGGGAGAGGTCGCGCTCGGGATACTGCGCCCGCCATGCCTCGTATGCGCGCGTCATCTCCTCCTCAGGCGCGGTCCGCAGGCGCACGTCGTCGAGCGCGAAGGCCGGGTTGCCGTCGGCCTCCTGGCGCAGCACCAGCCAGCCCTGCGTGGCCTCCAGCGGGCAGCGGAAATAGAAGCCGACGCGCTTCCACGCGCCGCCGGTGGAGGGCACGTTGAGCTTCGCGTTGCGCACCTCGCGGTCCGGCGAGTTGGTGTCCACGAGCAGCATGAACGGCTCCTCGCAGCGCAGCCACATCGATACCAGGTGCGGCCGGTTCGCCAGCACCGCGAAGCACGCCGAGCGCAGGCCGAGCCTATCCGCCGGGCCCATCTGCAGGAAGCTCGCGCCCTCGGGCGCCACGGCCGGAGGCCGTCCGGCCTCGGCGACCTCGCCGCCGACGATCTGCCAGTCCTTCGCGCCCGCCTCGAAGGTCCCCTCGGGGACCGCGATCTCCTCGGCGCCATCGGGCGCGGGGAAGTAGCCGTCGCCGATGCATGTCAGGCCGAACTGCTGGGGCGCGCGCACATCATCCGCGTGTGCGGTCATCGCGGCAATCACCACCGTGAGGAGGATGAGGCGGATCATTGTGCGTGCTCCTTCAGGAACGGGCGACGTCGTCGTTCTCCCCCCTCGCCGGAACGGAGAGGGGGGTGGGGGGGAGAGGTCAGATCCGCGACGCCGGACCTCCCCCGCCCTCGCAAACGACGCTCGGGCACCCCCTCCGTTCCGGAGCTATGCTTTACCCACAAGTTGGGTA
>JALGSW010000078.1 GCA_029821635.1 Candidatus Zipacnadia bacterium | reverse complement strand
TGCCCGCTGTCAGAGGCCGCGAAGTACCCGCCGCCACCGATCTGCGCGGTCTGCTGCAGGTAGCTCTCGGCCTCCGAGCCCGCGGGGATGGCGAAGCCCACCGCACTGATCTCCAGCGCCACCTGCCCGTGGTCGATCGCCTGCATGGCCTCCGCGCGCGCGGTCTCCACCGTCTCGCCGTCCTCGCACAGCTCCCTGCGCGCCTGAGCGGGCGCGGACAGGATCGCGCACGCCATCACTGCCGCAATGATGATGCCTGAACGCTTCATGGCTGCATACCCCCTGCGGCCGGGGCGGGAACGTTCCTGGTGATGGTGCGCAGGCCGTCCATCGCCTCTTCCTGCGTGACCGAGCCGCGCTCGTCGCAGTTGTCCTGACCGTCACAGAGCACGATCAGCCGACGCGTGCGGCCGCGCCCCTCGTTGGCGGTGTAGGTGATCGCCTTGTACATTGAGAAGGTCAGCGGCGTATCACCGCTCGCCCGGAGGCCGTCGGCTGCGGCCGCCAGGTCCGCGGCGCTCTGAGTGAAGCCCTGCTCCTCCCAGAAGCTGCAGCCTCCGAAGCCGAGCAGCGCCCACTCGGTCTTCCCGTCATCGGTCCGCGCGACCGACGAGCGCACGGCCGCGCGCGCCGCGTCGAGCTTGCCGCCGTCCATCGAGCCGCTGCAGTCCACGAGGAAGCAGATCGACACCTCCGGCGTCTGCTGCGGCTGATTGGGCGGCGCCGTGCCGACCACCACGAAGGGGTACTTCGCGATCACCGACGCGAAGGCCGTCTCGAGCTCAACGATCTTCGGCTCCTCGGCCTGCACCTCGTCGGTGACCTTCTGCGCCTCGTCGAGCACCTCACGCTGCTTCACGCGCAGCGCCTCGCGCA
Organism: Candidatus Zipacnadia bacterium; assembly: GCA_029821635.1. GTDB lineage: Bacteria > Armatimonadota > Zipacnadia > Zipacnadales > UBA5352 > UBA5352. Next base: position 19,536 of record JALGSW010000078.1, on the reverse strand, counting down.
GCCCGCTGAGCTTCTGCATCGTGTTTACGTCGTTCGTCAGGTCCTGCCCGGCCTGCTTGCTGGAGTTGTACCAGTCCCAGAACTCCTTCGGGAGCTCGTAGAGCTTGGGGAGGCCGGTTACGGGCTTGAGCTGGCCAAAGAGCGCGGTGAGCCAGTGGATGGTGAAGCGATTCGTGCTTGCGGCAAGCTGCCGGTCGATCTCCCCGATCGCCTGGTTGTACTGAACACCCGCGTCGATAAGCGCCTGCCGCTCCTGCTGCTTCTGCTCCAGCGCCGCGCGCGAGGCCGCGACGGGGGAGTGGGAGATGAAGATCCTCGCCTGGTCTCCGCCCGGGATCTGCCCGAGGCGGTTCTTGATTGTGAAGAGGCTGTCGTCCATGTGTCGGCAGTTCGCCTTGAACAGATCGTGCTGCCCCGCCTGTGCCTGGTTCTCGAGCAGGGCGAGCCGGTCGCCCAGGTTTCCCACCCGCCAAACTGTGTCGTGATCGTCGGTTCCCTGCAACGTCGCTGTCGGTGCGGCGGCTGCGTGTGGCAGCGTGCACGTCACCAGTGCGGCCAGCGCGATACACATCCCCCAAGCGCGGCGGCCGCTCAGGCTGCCGTTGGTCATACACCATGCTCCCTTCCATCTGTTGCCCTCACCTGCCCCTGCCTTCCCCGAGGTGTGCTCAATGTACAGGGGCAGGGGCCACGTTCGTTCGGCCCCTGCCCCCGCGTGTCATCCCTCGCGCCAATCGGTTCTACTGACCGGCGCGGAAGACCTTCACCGTCGCGGGCGCGGACGTCTGCCCGTTCGCCGTATATGCCTTGATCACGAAGTAGAGCGGCTCCGCAACGTTTGCGGGCAGCACCGGCGCTGCAACCGCGAAGTGCCACTGCCCGTTGGCCGGCACGTCGTGCCGCAGGCCCGGAACCACGCGAAGCAGCTCGTGATCGTCCTGCGCCCGGACCTCGGTCTCGATCACGAGGAACGAGCCGCCCGGCGCGGTCCCGTAGACTTCCACGCGCGGACCGATCATCGCTCCCGCCGTCGGTTGCGTGATCGTCACCGGCCCCGTGGCGCCTGCGTGCGCTTCGCCGGGGCCGCTGGCCTCGCCCCGGATCAGCAGCGTCAGGCCGATCGTGGCCAGCTCGATCCGATCGCCCATGTACTCAACACGCTCGCCCAGCGCCTCCGCTGCAAAGCGCAACGGGATGTGCGTGGCGCCGCCGATGATGCGCGGCGGTGCGTCGAGCATCTTCACCTGCCCGTTGAGCATTGCGGTGGTCGAGTCGATCACCATGCTCACATTGAGCGCGGGCGCCGTAATGGTTACCGTGCGCGTCGCATTCTCCCAGCCCACCTCGGCGCCATACGTCTCGAAGATACCCCGCAACGGCACCAGCAGTCGCCCGTTCTCCGCCACCCGGTCGATCCACATGTAGTCCTGTGCGGCGAACACGCCCGTCGTCGCCAGCAGCAGCAGGCCCACGATCAGGAGCCGTTTCATCTCACATCCACCTCTTCGTAGCCAGGTTGGTGCGCACTGAGAAGACTTTCGCCTCGGCGCGAGCGATTCCTGCCGCAGCGATCCTCGGGCAGGTTCGCGGCCGAGTCCGGCGAAAGGGGCGGGGCCGTAATCACGCCGTTATTGAGGGGTGTCTGACGATGCCTGAGGCGCTTGTCTGGGAGCACATGACCGTCAAAGAGGTGCGCGACGCGCTGGAGAGTGGGATGCGCACCGTGCTGGTGCCGCTCGGCGTCACCGAGCAGCACGGCTACCATCTGCCGCTGCGCACCGACTGCTACAATGCCGAGCAGATCAGCCTGCGCGCGGCCCAGCAGATCGGCTGCTTCGTCGCGCCGACGCTCGCGTACACCTACTCGGGGGGCGAGCTGCCCGGCACCATCAACGTCAGTCCGCACGTGGTCACGCTGATGGTCGTCGAGATCCTCCACTCGCTCTGCCTGCAGGGCCTGCAGAACATCGTGCTCATCCTCGGCCACGGGGGATCGGAGAACGATCGCGCGACGCAGGAGGCCGCCGAGATCTTCCTGCGCAACAACCCGCAGTTCCACGACCGCAACATCGCGGTCTACCGCTTCTGGCTCAACTCGGAGACCTGCCGGCAGGCCTTCGAGGATGGTGACTTCCACTCCGGCTGGTTCGAGACGTCGCTGATGCTCCACTGGGTGCCGGACGAGGTGCGCGACGAGTACGTGCTCGACGAGCCCGACGTGGTGCAGATGATGCGCGAGGACCAGGACGCCTATCAGCTCCGCGTCACGCGCGTCGATCACGAGCTGGCGGTGCCCGCGGTCTGTCAGAACCCGGCAATCAAGGTCGGCGTGATGGGCGAGCCGGAGAAGGCGACGGCCGAGATCGGCCGCACGATCACCGAGGAGACGGTCGAGGGTCTGGTTGGGCTCATCGAGGCGATGGAAGCAGCGGGGTAGGGCGCTACAAAAAGGCGACTGCCACGCATCGCGACCACAGACCCAAACGAACGGCGCGGCTCCGTCCCCGGAGCCGCGCCGCGTGCGTCAGTCACCGATCGCTCGCGCGTCAGTCAACCTGGATCGTCTTGCCGACCTCGTCGGGCTTCTCGGACTTCTTCGCGCGGACCTCGAGCACACCCGCCGCCATCTTCGCCGAGACCTGCTCCTCATCCACCGCGGCGGGGAGAGGCAGCCGGCGGGCCCACGTGCCGTAGCGCAGCTCGCGCCGGACGTAGCCCTCGTCCTCCACTTCCTCCTCGCGCCTGGTCTCCGCGCGGATCGTCAGCGTGCTCTCCTCGATGCTGACCTCCACGTCTTCCTTCTTCACGCCGGGAAGCTGGGCCTTGACCACGACTTCGTCGTCGGTCTCGTAGACGTCCACGGCGGGGCCGTAGTCGGCCTCCTCCGCGAGCTCAGCGGCCTGCGTGCTGAAGAGCCGGTCGAGCTCATCGAACAGATCGTGAGCGCGCATCATCGGGCGCGCAAGCATGGACGGCTTTCGATGCCACCTGATCAGAGACATTCGGAACACACCTCCTGCAAGACACCTTGTATGTTGTGTCGAGCGTCCTCGTGCGTCGCGATTGATGGTAGCATGTTAGTCTCTTCCTGTCAAGAGCATTACATCATTGATATCAAGTAATGTGCGCACACCGCTGTCGCCGCCCTCCTTCTGCATGGGCGCCAGGTAGCGGTGCGGCTGCGCCCCCAGTCCTGTCGCCAGTCGCCTCGCATGTGCGCTGCGCCGGGGGCCACGCCATCCCGCACCGTGCCCAAGACGTGGTCGGCGCCTGAGTCCGAACCCTCCGGCACGGATCTTGCAGTCTGCCGAATCCGCGCGCGAACGCTCCAACGCGCAACAAAGTATTGTCGTGAGGGCCAAATTCGTGGTTGACGCGCGTCGGCTGAGTGGTGCATACTTGCCGTTCAGAGTCGATGCACGGAGCCGATGAGCCCGCGCGGGCCCGTCGGGTGGCGTGTGCGTACGCGGTTTGATGCTGTCGCAGGAATGAAACTTTCCTTGAGTGGCCGGTGTCTATTACACCACTCAGGAGACCCTGAGGGCCGGAAGCGCCGGAAAACGCAAGCCTACCTAACCATGCTGAGGACAGGGACGCTGACAACTTGGGCCGCGCTGATCGCAGTCGCCTGCGTGTCGCTCGCGCATGCGCCGTTCGTGCATGCGCAGGGCGACGGCAGCTTCTTCATCGAGAGCATGGCTCAGGAGAGCGTTGCTCCCGACAGCGTGGATGGCCTCGGCAGCGCCCTGGTCTCCAACCCGAACGAGTACAAGATAGACCTCACGCTCTCCTCGGGCCTGTCTCTCTACCGCTCCTTCGACCGCAACGAGGTGACGATCAACGACCTCGCCTTCGGCACCGGGATCTCCGAGCAGACCAACACCGGTGCTACGCTCACGCTCGGCTCTCGCACCTCGATGAGCTTCTCCCGCGAGGACACCTCGCTCTCCGACGTCTTCCGGCAGTTCCTGGAGGGCGAGACGCTCACCACGATGTCGCTCTCACAGGGCTTCGGCGGCGGCAACTCCTCGGGCCAGTTCACCCTCGCGCGGTCGCTGCAGAGCGAGCGGACCACCGACTCGGAAGAGCTGCGCACGCTCATCCAGAGCATGGCGTTCGGCACCGGCCTCGGCGAGGGCGCGAGCTTATCCGCCGCCTTCACCACGCGCGAGTCGCAGGAGTCGGTGTGGCGGCTGCAGGAGACCGGCTACAACGCCGAGCTGAAGATGGCGCTCTCCGGCGGCGAGGCGCGGGCGCACTTCGACTACCTCCAGCGGCTCGTCGAGGGCCAGAGCACGAATCGGCGGCAGTTAGACATCGTCGCGCCCTTCGCGGTGCAGGGCGGCACGCTGACCGCCGCGCACCACCTGCGCGAGACGATCACCGACGATCACGAGCAGAAGGACTGGGAGACCAGCTTCGTGGTGCCGCTCGACATCGTCTTCGATGGCGCGCGCGCGAGCTACCTCGAGGTCGTCAAGATCCGCGATGAGAATCGCAACGAGAAGAGCGTCCTGAACTTCATGACGCCCTTCTCGCTCCTGGGCCACGACATGGCCTTCGAGCACATACAGACGGAGACGGTGAAGAACGAGGACGTGACCGACGAGCGCGTCATGCGCCTGACCGCCGACTTCAGCGGCAGTCAGGGCCTGGTCGAGCGCACCGAGACGGTGCGATCCTCCGGCGAAGATCTTGAGCACCGTGCCCGGCTGCGGATGCAGACGCCGGCCATCGGCCTGACCGACTGGATGAGCTTCTCCGCGCGGCAGGTGCGCGACGAGGTCGAGGGCGACGAGACCTCGCGCGTCTCGCGCATGGACCTGAACTTCGCCCTGATCGATCCGCTCGAGATCAGGGCGATCTACACGCGCCACGAGGCGCCCGGCCAGGCCACCCGCGACGATCACGACATCAGAACAGCCTTCGCGATCTCCGACAGCGCCATGCTCAAGGGCGGGATCGAGGAGACGGAGCAGCGCGACGGCTCGCCCTCGATCGTCCGGCACCTTGAACTGAGCCAGCAGACCGGCGAGAGGGGCCTCGACCTGCGCTTCGGCTACACCTCATTCGGCGCGCAGTATGAGGAGGCGGGCGGGGACATGCTCGCCCAGCTCAGCTACGGCGATCCGACGGAGATCGGCCTGACCGCGTTCTACTCGGAGTTCGACGAGAAGAAGCGCAAGCCGCTGGATGAGCCGACGACGACGATCGAGCTGCGCGCGGGCGATCCGGCAGACCTCGGCTTCCGCGCCGGCTACACCAGCCAGGCGGGCCGCGTCGAGCCCGAGCGCTCCCTCGGCCTCGCGATGGACGCCTTCGGCGGCGCGCTCAAGCTCGACTACATCCGCAACCCGCTTGACCCGAGGGGCAAGATTGTCATGCTCTCGGACGTCTACGAGCTCGGCTTCAAGCGCCAGGTGATGGGCAGCGTCTCGCTCGACTTCGGCTACCGCTACTTCATCCCGCGCGCCGACGAGGCGCTCGACACCGACCACTTCTACAAGATCCGGCTCGACGGCGGCTCCGCCGAGGGCGGCGGGCTGATCGCGCTCAGCTACCTCTCCGGCCACTTCGTGCCCTACCCGAAGAAAAACAATCCGGCCGCATCGCTGCTCGACCTGACCTACGAGAAGCGCTGGGCCGACGACGCCGGCCGGCTGACGGTCTCGCTCGAGCGCGAGCAGGCCCCGATGTTCTCCGTGGGCATCGACGACAGCTTCGAGGCGGAGGTCAAGTACGAGACGGTCTTCTGAGGCGCGGCGCAGAAACGACAGTGAGCGGGCCCGTCCGAGCGGCGGGCCCGCCTTCGCGTACGGAGGGCAGGACGACCGATGGGCCGACCTCGCGTGCATCGCCGGCGCGGTGCAGGCTCGTGCGGCCCCTCCACCGCACCGTGGGGAGTCCGGTCGCGGCCGGGGCGCGATGCGAAGCAGGATTCGGCGGGGGGCAGAGCGCATATACTCCGCGAGGCCCGCGTACAGGCGCACACTCAGGAGGGCTCCCGCGTGGAGTTCGAGCTTCGCGACAGGATCGACGACCAGTATGCCGTCCTGGAGAAGTTCCGGGGCGGGATGAGCGTGGTGTACATCGTCCTCGACGACTTCTCCCAGAAGCGCTTCGCGGTGAAGACCGTCAAGGAAGAGATGCTCGAGGACCGTGCCTCCGTCGATCGCTTCGCCCAGGAAGCGCGGACGTGGATGAACCTGGGGCGGCACGAACACATCGTCGAGGCCATCATCTACCGCGAGATCAAGGGGCAGCCGTTCCTGTTCCTCGAGTACGTGGACGGCGCGGGCATGGGCGATCTGATCGACACCGAGGACCGGCTCTTCCCACCGCAGGTCATCGAGTACGCTCTTCAGGCGTGCGAGGGCATGTGCTACGTGCATAACGCCGAGGTCGGGCCCGGTGACAAGGGCGTGATCCACCGCGATCTGAAGCCCGCAAACATCATGATCGACCGCCGCGGGCATGTGAAGATCACCGACTTCGGGCTGGCGAAGGTCCACGGGATGTCCACCCGCCTCACCGACGCGGGCATCGGCCTCGGGACCTACGTGTACATGCCGCCCGAGCAGTTCCTCGACGCGGCTTCAGCCGACCGCACCTCGGACATCTACTCCTTCGGCGTGGTGCTCTACCGCTCGCTGACCGGTGAGTACCCGGTGCGCGGCGACAGCGTTGGGAAGCTGATCCACAACATCCTCGAGAGCACCCCGCAGTCGCCCCGCGAACGCTGCAAGGACCTGCCTGAGCCGTTCGAGGATCTGACGATGCGCTGCCTGGCGAAGAAGCGCGCTGACCGCTTCGAGGACTTCGGGCGATTGCGCGATGCGCTGCTGGCGGTCCGCGATGAGGTGGAGGAGGCCTACGCCGACGCGGACGTGCTGCGCTGCGAGGTCTGCGGCTACCGCACGACTTACCGCTACGTCTCCTGCCCGATCTGTGCCGCCGCGATGCACCCGGTCGAGCATGTTCCCGAGGCGGTCGTGGAGCCGGAGCAGCAGGCCGAGTCGGAGCCTGCGCGCACCACGCCCGAGCAGGCCGAGCGCGCCGAGGCGCTCTACCGGGCAGCGCTGGCCGAGCGCGAGGGCGGGAGCCTGCGCCAGGCGCTGGACCTGCTGCGGCAGGCCATCGAGGTGCGGCCGGACTTCTCCGAGGCGCGCGCGGTGCTCGACGACGTCGCGCTCGAGCACGCGCGCAGCAAGGCCGACAGCCGGCAGGCGGTCTACAACTGGCCGATGTTCCGGGGCAACGTCACGCGCTCGGGCTACACGCCGGAGGTGGTGGTGCCGCCGCTGGTGCGCCGCTGGCAGTTCGAGATCGGCTCGTGGGTGCTCAGCTCGCCGAGCGTCTCCAACGGCATCGTCTACGTGGGCGCCCGCACCGAGCGCTCTGGCAGCGTGGGGCGGCTCTGCGCGCTCAGCGCCCGCCGCGGCGAGCTGGTCTGGGAGCACTCGACGAGCTACGAAATCAACCACGGTCCGGCCGTGGTGCGCGGCGAGCGGCTCTACGTCGGCTCCCACCGGCAGCTCCTGTGCCTGGACGCGGACACCGGCGAGCGCCTGTGGGCCTTCATGGCCGACGACCTCGTCGAGACGAGCCCTGGCGCGACCGCCTCGCGGCTCTACTTCGCCGACGCCTCCGGGACCGTCTACGCGCTCTCGCCCGACGACCGGCGGCTGCTGTGGAAGACGCCCACCGGCATGCCGATCTTCTCATCGCCCGCGACCTCGCGCGGCGCGGTCTACATCGGCTCCAGCGACTACCTCGTGCGGTCGCTCAACGCCGATACGGGGGCGACCAACTGGGAGTTCTCGACCGGCGGCGAGGTCATCAGCACGCCCGTCATCGCCGACGGCATCGTCTACATCGGCTCCTGCGACCACCGCCTCTACGCACTGGACGCCGCGACGGGGGCGAAGCGGTGGGAGTTCCAGACGGCGGAGGAGATACACAGCTCACCGGCGGTCAGCGCCGACCTCGTGGTCTTCGGCTCGCGCGATGGGCGCGTCTACGCGCTCGACCGCCGCACGGGCAGGCGCCACTGGCACTTCGAGACGGGCGACTGGGTGAACTCATCACCCGCGATCAGCGGCGGCACGGTCTACTGCGGCTCGCACGACGGCAAGCTCTACGCGCTGGAGATCGACAGCGGAGTGTGCGTGTGGGAGTTCGAGACCGGTGGCGAGGTCGCGTCCTCGCCGGCGGTCTCGCACAACGCAGTCTTCGTCGGCAGCAACGACGGCAGCGTCTACTGCTTCCGCTCCAGGGGATAGGCGTACGCAGTCGTTGGTAGGACAGGCTTTCCAGCCTGTCTGCTGTTCGCCCGGCTGCGACCCCTCTGCACGTAACGGCCTGACAGGCTGGAAAGCCTGTCCTACGCGAACGCCATTGACAGGCTGGAAAGCCTGTCCTACGTGAACGCCATTGACAGGCAGAAATGCCTGTCCTACATGAACGGCCTTAACTCCCCGCCCGCACTCCCGGATAGACCACGCAGTCGCGGAAGAGCACGCGGCAGCCGGCGCAGCCGAGGCCGACGTTACCGCCACCGGTGAGTGGCTCTGGGTCGGTCCAGCGGATCGCCTCGGTGCCGTTGAAGGTCAGCGTCAGATCGTCCCCCGAGCGCTGGGCGCGGATGCGCACCGCCCGCGGCGTGTTGCAGTGCCCGCCCATGACGATCCGGCACCGATAGTCGTTGCTCGCCGCGACCTCGACGCCGTTGCGCAGCAGCACGTTGCGCGCGCCCCCGTCCGCACCGACCACGAAGCGGTAGCCGCTGTCGGGGTCGCCCGGCGTGCCGCCGAGGATCACGCTCACGTCGTGGTAGGCGAAGTGCTCGTGGTGGCCGGTCTCGTGGCCCTCGGTGAACTCAGCCGCCGAGATGTCCAGCGCGACGTCATCGGGCATCGCGTGGCGGTTCCAGGTGAACGCGGGCTCCTCGCGCCCATCGCCGGTCATCCAGTAGTCCCACAGGATGCAGGCCATGCCGGTGTGATCGCCCCATGTGCCTGAGCGCGGCTGCCAGTCGGGCTCGACGCGGTTGAACTTGTAGGCAAACGCGGTGTCGCTGGCGAGGATGATCGAGCTGAAGCGCACCTCGCCGCCGGCGGTGCTGACCTCCGCGTAGCCATCGGGCAGCGGGTCGGGATCGCGCCAGGCGTGGACCGTGGGCAGGTCGCCGCGCCCCTCGACCACGACCCAGTCGCCATCGCGGCGGATGTCGCCGGGCGCGCACGTTCCGTCGCTGCCCGAGCCGCTCTCGTAGACGACCTCACCGCGACGCAGGAGGCGGAAGCTGTTCTGGTCGGCGGAGAACTCGGCCTGGTAGCCGGGCTCTTCGCCCATGCAGATGCCCAGCGTCACAGCGCCGCCGCCATCGGTGTCCACCATCAGCCGCGGCCCGCCGGGCGTGACTTCGTGGAAGCGCAGCACGGGGTTGTTGAACGCTCCGTCGCCCTTCGCGATGATGCGCGGCCCCGCGTCGGTCTGCGTGCACCGCCACGAACCCGCGCGTGGCCGCCAGAGCGACCCGATCGGCGTGATAACGACCTTCTCTTCCAGCGCGGGCATCGGCGTGTTGTTGCCGTCCGCGTGGCAGATGATCGCCTGCGGCTCGTCGCTGAGCTGAGCGCAGGAGAGGTCGGCGAAGGTCGCCCGGCCGCCCTGCAGGTAGACGCCTGCGCGGCCGCGTGGCTGGTTCGAGACGAACGTCTCGCACAGCGTCTCGCCATCGAGCAGGCAGACCAGCCGCCCGCCGGCGATGCGCATGGTCATGAGGCCGGACGCCGACGGCGACGGACCGCCCGCAAGCTTCGTGGTGGTGTCGCCCTCGACCTGGTGAAGCTGCCACGTCGGAGCCTTGCCTGCCTTGATCGTGAATAGCAGCGCCCGCTTGTAGTCCTCGGGCTCGTGTCCGGCCACGACGCCAACGACCGCGTCGCGGGTGGCACTCACGCGCGCATTGACTTCGCAGTCGTAATAGCCGCCACGCAGCCCGGCGACCTCCGCGCCCTTCACGCGGCCGACCAGCGCGCCGCCATCGATCTTCCACGTGCCATCGTCGAAGACCAGCGCCTGCTCCGCGGTCGCGCCGTCGGGGATGCGCGTGGCGACGAACGGCCGCGTGGTGATGTCATCGAAGCGGCTGCCGGTCGCGCCCTCGGCGACGAGCCCGATGCGCCCGGTCAGTGCGGGGGAGAGGTCGGCCTCGACGAGCGGGTCATCGTTCACGAACGCGCGGGCGTGGCCGGCGGAGATGTCCACGCGCAGGCGGTAGGACCACTCGGCCCGCAGTTCGACCGGAGCTGTGGTCAGCACCTTGCGCGCGCCGCCGCTGACCTGCACGAGCCGCGCCTTGCCCTCGCCGACCTCGAACGCGCAGTAGTCCTCCGGGCCGCGCACGTGGAATGCCAGCCCGCCGCGGCCCTGCGCGATGCGCGTGGTGGCGCTCAGATGGTAGCTGTCGAAGATGTCGTAGCCCGCGGCGGTCAGGCACGCGCCCTCGCCCGGCTCATACCACGAGGCGCCGATGGGGCGGTTGTCGAGTTCCTGCAGCGGGTCCCAGTAGATCCCGACCTGCCAGTCGCCCGCCAGCGTCTCCCAGCGATCGGGGACCTGCTCGGTGGCGAAGAAGTCCTCGTCGAAGAGCACGTCGCCGAGCGGCTGCACGAGCAGGTCGCCGACGGTCGCGCCCTGCGTGGTCCAGGCGCCGACCAGGTTGTCATTGAAGCCTTCGCGGAGGAAGTGCGCGAGCACGCTGCCGTCGGCGCTCACCACGAGGTGCGGCCCGCGCGCATGCACGATCAGATCGAAGCTGCTCCCGACCGCGGGGAGCTTGGCCTCGCGACTGTCGATCAGCTTCGGCGCGCCGTCCTGCACGTCGTAGACCTCGACGCCGTTGCCGGTGATGCGCAGCGCCTTGAATGTGCTCGGAGTGTCGGCGTCGCCGAATGCGACCAGCAGCTCCACGCCCTTCTCCGTGCGCTGCACGGGGATCGTGAGGGCGAAGTCGCGTGCGTCGAGCGGCTCAGTGACGCGGTCGGCCGGAAGCTGCGTGGGCACGTCCGCGCAGGCGACTGAAGCGATGAGTGCGAGCAATGCGAGCGCCGGGATCAGGCGTCTGGTCATGCAGACGGCTCCTGAGCAACATGATGCGGGCGGGCGCGCGACGTAGTACCGAACAAAGCCAACGCCGGGAGGTTCCGTCAGCCGCCCGGATGGACGTGTATCTTGAACGAGTCGGCCTGACGTGCGCGGGCGATGGCGGCTTCGGCGTCCGCGAGCGCGAACTCATCACTGACCAGCGGATCGGTGTCGATCCGCCCGGCCGCGAGCAGCGCCAGCGCGCGGTCGTCGGTGAACGGGTTCGTGTAGGCGCCCGCGATCGTGATCTCATCGCGGAAGAGTTGCCTCGGGCGCATCGCGACCTCCGTCCCCTCCGGACAGACCCCGAACTGAAGCACGCGACCGCCGGGGCCGACGATATCCAGCGCCAGCGCGGCCGTGGCGGCAATGCCCGCTGCTTCGAGCACGAAGTCCGCCGGGCCGCCGAGGGCGTCGATGATCGCCTCGCGTGGGTCTCCCGCTGTCGGATCGATCGTCGCGTCGGCGCCGAGGCGCTCGGCCAGCGCGCGCTTGCCCGCGTCGGGCTCGGAGACCACGATCGGCGCGCCGCCGTGCAGGCGCACGAGCTGCGTCATCATCAGCCCGACCGTGCCTGAGCCGAGGATCGCCACGCGGTCGCCCGGCCGGGGCGCGAGCACCGCGAGCCCGTGCAGGCAGCAGGAGAGCGGCTCCATCAGCGCGGCGTCGCGGAAGCTCAGGCCCTCGGGCAGCGGCAGGCACTGTTCGGCGGGCATCGCGCAGCGCTCGGCGAAGCCGCCGGGGCGCGTGACACCGACGGCGCTGGCGGTGGTGCACAGGTGCGGCATCCCGCGCCGGCACATGCGGCAGGACTGGCAGTAGATGTTGGGGTTGACGGCGACGCGGTCGCCCGCGGACAGGTGCGCGGAGTCGCCGGCGTCCACGACCGTGCCGGACATCTCATGGCCGGGGATCGCGGGGTAGTCGGCGTGGTAGTCGCCATCGATGATGTGCAGGTCGGTGCCGCAGATACCGCACGCGGCCACCTCAACGACCACCTCGCCAGTGCGCGCCCGCGCGCCCTGCGGCGCAGGCTCCTCGACCTGCATGACTTCGAAGCGACCGGGCTCGTGCACGACCAGCGCCAGCATGAACGCACCTCCGGGGACGGACAGTTACTGAGGGACCTTTCGCCGCGAAAGGCGGGCGGACCTGTCGGGCAGCTCCCGCGAACGGCCGTGGGCCGACCTCGCCTCACTCGCTGCGCTCGCGAGGCTCGTGCGGCCCCTCCAACGACGTCGGCCCCGCGCCGTTCCTTGCAGGTCCCCCCGCGCCTCGCTTGGAACCTGACAATGCTCGTCTTTGCCGGATGACCGAGGTGATCGCCGATGCTGCCGCTTCTGATCGCGTGTCTGCTTGCCGCGCCCGCACTCGCCATCGCCCAGGACACCGTGCCGCTGGGCGAGCTGATCGAGGCCGAGAGCCTCGTGGCCGTGGGCGCGGAGCCCGAGGATACCTACGCAGAGGACGCCTCCGGTGGGGCCTACGTCTACCTGCCGACGCCGCAGAAAGACGAGGCGCGGCCGAACGCGTACCTCGAAGTGCCGATCGCGGAGATGCAGGGCCTCTACACGATCCGCGTGCGCGCGCTTGCCGTGAACAACAGCTCGGACTCGCTGCGCTGGGGGGCGGGGCCGCCGTGGCGCTCGATCGGCGTCAAAGCGGATGTCGGCTGGCAGTGGTATGAACTGGACGTCTACGGTTGGCGCGAGGGCGTCACAACGGTGCTCGTAGGCGCGCGCGAGCCATCGCGCATTGACGCGATCGAGGTGGTGAAGATGGAGGGCGGAGCCTGCTCGCCGCATCAGGATATCCCGCTGCGTCCCGAGCCGAACGGCTGCCGGCCCATTGACGTGAACCCGCCGACCTTCCGGTGGATTGCCCAGGGCGACGCGACGGTGAGGGTGCAGGTCGCGCGTGATGAGGCCTTTGCCGACGTGCTGCTGGACGAGACCGCCGCGGAGAGCTTCCTGCGACCGCTCCAGCCGCTGCCCGAGGGGCGGCTGCACTGGCGCTGGCGCAGTGATGCCTGGGACGCGGACGAGTGGGCGGTCGCGGGGAGCTTCACTATCGGCGAGGGCACCGCGCAGTGGCCGCTTCCCGGCTGGGAGGAGAGCTTCGCGCGCGTGCCCGGCGCACACCCACGCCTGTTCATGCGCCCCGACGACCTGGAGCCGATGCGCGCGTGGGCGCAGGGCGAGGGCGTGCCGGTGGTCGAGGGCTGGCGCAGGCGGATGCAGTCGGCAATCGGCGCGAACCTGCCGCTGGAGGAGGCGAAGCAGCGTGGTGCCGACCTCACTCGCGAGGAGGCGGTGGTCCAGCGCGTGACCTTCAAGCGTGAGGCGAGCCGCACCGCGGGCGCGATCGGCAACCTCGCGCTGCTCTACGCGCTCACCGGCGATGAAGAGTGCGCCGCCGAGGCGCGGAGGCGGGCGCTGCTCGTGGCGGGCCTCGACCCGCGCGGTTACGCATCACACGCGGTCAGCGACTTCGGCAACGGGACGATCGTCGAGGGCCTCGCGATGGCCTACGATCTGATGCCGGACTACTTCACCGGCGAGGAGCTCGCGGCGATCCGCGACGCCCTGCACGAGCGGCTGGCGATCACCGCGCCGATCTTCAGGAACCTCGAGCAGCGCGTGCACAACGCCCACGCCTGGCAGCACACGCTGCTGCAGTTCATGGCGGGCGCCCTCGCGCTCTACGATGAGATGCCCGAGGCCGACGCGTGGTTCCACTGGGGCGTGCGGGCGACGGTCGCGCTCTACCCTTGGTTCGGCGGCGCCGAGGGCGGTTCGGCGGAGATGGCGAACTACTTCGAGGGCACGAACCTGCACTCCTCGATGCTGATGCGCGACCTGATCTTCCACGCGACCGCGATCGACCTGTGCGACAATCCGTGGTACTCGGCGAACGTGTACTACACGATCTACGCGCACCCGCCCAACCACATGCGCTCGCAGTTCGGCGACCATTCCGGTGGGCCGATGTCGCCCGGCCCGCACAGGCGCGTCTACCTCGACGCCCGCTACCGCGCGGCACTGCTCAACGACCCCTTCGCGGCCGCCTACGTGGCGTACTACGACGGCGACCTGACCGCCATCGCGACGCTTCGCGAAGCATTCCTGTGGCTGACGCTGCCTGTGCCCGATCCGGCGCCACTCTTGCGACTGCCGGACGCGCGGGCCTTCCGCGACATCGGCGTGGTCTACTTGCACACCGCGATGGATCGCCCGGAGGACAACGTGTTCTTCGAGTTCAAGTCCGGGCCCTACGGCTCGTGGGGCCACGCCCATGCCGATCAGAACGCCTTCAACCTCGCGGCCTTCAACGAGCCGCTGCTGATCGACACCGGCTACTATCACTCCTACGGCGACGCGCACCACTACGGCTGGACCGTGCAGACGAAGGCGCACAACGCCGTGCTGATCGACGGCACCGGGCAGCCCAACAACAACCTGCGCGCGACCGGCAAGTTGATCGCCTTCGAGCAGGGCGACGAGTACATGTACTGTGCGGGGGAAGCGTCCGCGGCCTATCAGGAGGTCGAAGTGGACCGCTTCACCCGCCACGTCCTCGCGCTCAAGCCCGACATCTTCCTCGTGTACGATCAGATCGAGGCGCCCGAGCCGCATGGCTACGAGTACCTGCTGCATGCGGAGCGGGAGATGGGCGTGCAGCAGGCGCGTCAGGCCGTGGACGTGGTGGGGGAGCGCGCGCGCTGTCGGGTGACGCTCGTGGAACCGTCGGGCCTGCACTTCTCTCAGGACCACGTGTTCGACGCGCCCGCTGAGAAGTGGCGCGATGACCGCGGCTTTGAGATGCCCGACCAGTGGCACCTGACCGCGCGGACCGCCGCGGACGCTGCCAGTCAGCGCTTCCTCGCGGTGATCGAGGTACGGCGCGCGGGCGAGGAGCCCTCGGCGCAGATCGAGCGCCTGTCGGGGGACGGCTGGCTCGGCGTGCGGATCGTGCGCGATGGCAGCGAGGTCGTCGCGGGCTTCGCGGATGCGCTGCCGACGCTCGAGGGAGAGCTGCCGCAG
Organism: Candidatus Zipacnadia bacterium; assembly: GCA_029821635.1. GTDB lineage: Bacteria > Armatimonadota > Zipacnadia > Zipacnadales > UBA5352 > UBA5352. The sequence continues at coordinate 4,342 of JALGSW010000078.1, read as the reverse complement.
GCGCGGATGGCGCTCGGGGGCGTGAGCGCGGAGGCCTTCGCGGCCGCGGTCGAGCTGCGCGACGGCGAGTGCGTCCGCGCGGTCACGATCGGCGGGAAGTGAGGCGTCATCCCTGGCCGTTGTCGTCGGAGGGGCCGCCGCGCGGAGCGCGGTGAGGTCCGCGCGAGCGTAGCGAGCGGGGACCTCAGCCGCTGTGCCGGCCCCCTGTCGTTCAGCGCGTCAGCGCCAGCGTCGCCAGCGCGCGCGAGCGGCCGCCGTCGCTGGCCAGCGCCTCGACCTCGACGACGTAGCGGCCTGCCGGCACGCTGCTGCCGCGCAGGTCGCGACCATTCCACGCGACCATCGCGCGCGTGTCCACGAACGCCCCGAGCTCGCGCACTGTGCGGCCCGCGATGTTGCGTAGCGTGACGCGCACGTCGGCCGGGCGAGTGAGCGCGACGTGGATCGCCGCGCCCTCCCCGGTCGGGACCGCCGCGACGCTCACGATCGCCAGCGTCGCGCTCGCGACCACCTCAGCCGGAGCCTGCGCCGGGGCGCTCTGCAGGAAGGGCGTGAAGTTCACCGGCCCCAGCGAAGCGTTCTCCGAGCGGTCGAGGATCCGCGCGCCGATCTGCGCCTGCACAAGCGTCCCCCACCAGTTGCGCTGCGCGAGGATCGCCCGGTTCGTCTGATTCGCGAGATCGTACTGTCCGTTGCCCGTGAGGGTGTTGCGCCCCGGATTGTCCGCGCTCCCCGACGCGCCCAGCAGCGGCTCTGCGTTCGCCCAGACGCCCACGCCGTAGCGCGCGTTGTTGCGCACCGTGCAGCCGGTGATCAGCGGAACCGAGTCGCTGCCTGCGCGGACGCCGTCCTCGGCACAGCGCTCGATCGTCGTGTCGCGAAGCTGCACCCAGCCGTCGCTCTGCACGTTAACGCCGATCCGCGCGTTGCGTACGATGGCGTTGACGAGGCGGCCCGAGCTGCCGGTGGCGAACTCGACGCCCGTCCAGTCGCCCGGCGCGGGGACGTCGGTCGCCGCGTCGAGCACTACCGGATCCGCGGCGGTGCCGTTTGCGACGAACACGCCGATGGCGGTCAGTGTGCCTCCGTGCAGCTCGACGCCCTCCTGCAGCGACAGGCGCCCGCTCGGACCGATGCGCAGGGAGGTCGCGGTCGGGTCGGCGGTCAGGTCGAACGGAATGCCCTGCGCCTGCCAGACGTCGTCGTCGGCGATGTCGGGGGAGGTCGCACAGACCACGCCGATCGCCTGCCGGCCGTTGTCGCGCCAGGAGTTGCCGTGCCGCAGCGCCTCGACCACCGTTGCCGACATGCGCACGGGGTAGTCCCCGCACTCCACGATGCGGGTCGAGTGGATCTTCGCCGACGAGCTCCCCTGCGGCATGTTCACGCCGTTCATCCCGCAGGCGCTGACGGTGCAGCCCGCCATGTCCACGTGCGCGGTGCCGCCGGCGAAGACGCCGTTGCGCGTGCAGTCGCGGATGAGTGTGTTGCTCAGGTAGAGCCCCGCGTCATCGACGCTGAAGCCGTCCTCGGCGAAGCCCACGGTCAGCACGTCCGCCCGCACCAGCGCACCGGGCTCCAGCGCGATGCCCACCCAGGCGCCCGGCTGCGCGTCGCCTTTCGGCTGGATGACCACCGGCGCGCCCGCTCTGCCATCGACCACCAGGCTGCCGCGCACCACGATCCGCCGCGGTGGGTAGATGCGCACGCCCGAGGTGATGCGCAGCGCCGCGCCCTGCTCGATCACCAGCTCGGCGTTCGGCGAGCCGACGGTCATGTCCAGCGGCACGCCCTGATCGTGCCACGAGTCGCTGTCGTCGATGTCCACAAGCGAGTCACAATCCACGCCGATGGCCTCGACGCCGTTGTACTCGAACGTGTTGCCCGCGCGGAACATCTCCAGGCACGAGGCCTTGACGCGGGCGGGGTGCGCGCCGTTGCCGACGAACTCCGTGGCGATGATCGCGCCGGTCGGGCGGCTCGTCTGAAGCTGCAGGCCGTAGCGCCCGTTGTTCTGGAAGCGGCAGTACGCGGCTTTGACGAACGCGTCGCCCCACGCCATCAGCCCGTCCTCGGAGGCTTTGCGCGAGTGGCAGTTGTAGAGACGCACGTCGGCGCCCTCGACGAGCAGGTTGGTCGTAGCGGAGCGGAAGGTGCAGCGCTGGAAGCGGCCGGTGCTGCCTGGCGTGAAGTGAATGCCCTGCCATGCGCCGGTGGCGTCGTTGCTGGGCGCGCGGAAGACGATGCGTGTGCCCGCCGGTGACATCGCGATCAGCGAGCCGGAGACGGTCAGGCGCCAGTCGCCGTCGGAGATGACGCGCACGTTCGGCGCCACGGTCACGGTGGCGCCGGCGGCGATCGCGACGTTCGATCGCAGCCGCCATGGGGAGCCGGCCGCGGTGAGCGTCTTGTTCGCGTTGATCGCGGCGGGGAGGATCGCGCCTTCGGCGGTTGGGCAGAGCAGGGCCGCCAGGCAGGCGCAAAGCGCGTAGCGGGCGAGTGTGTGCGTGCGGAGGCCTTGGTGTGCGTTCATCGCGTTCCCCCCAGGGGGCAGGTGCGTGCTCGTGGGGGGGTATTCCCCTCCGAGCGCCGCGGACCTCCCCGCCCGTAGAGGACTCCGCTCCGTGCCCGGCGAACTTTGCGTCATCCCCAGGTTCATCATCGGGAGGGCGCCTTCGTGGACCATGAAACGATGCTGCATCACTTTGAGGAGTTGGCGAAGAGGCTTGGCATCGCGGTGCGTTACCAGGCCGCTGCGGGGCGCGTGGGCCTGTGCGTACTGCGTGGGGAGCGCGTGGCGGTGATCGATGCCAACCTGCGCGTGCCCGATCGGGTGGCGGCGCTTGCGGGTGTGCTGGCGGGGGAGGAGCTCAACGGCATCTACGTGCCGCCGGCGGTACGCAAGCGGCTCGACCAGAGCAGGCCGTTGCGCGTGCGCCCCGGCGAGGGGTGGGCGGAGATGCAGTCGGCGTCCGATGTCGCCACCGAACCCGCCTCAGCCCCCGACGCCCCTCCCGAGGAGCCGGTACATGAAACCGGCGCCGACCCTGAGGCCGGCGCCGGCTGAGTGCCGTTGTCCGTCGTTCCCCGCCGTTCGCAGTCGTCAGGCGCCGTTGGCTGCCGTCTCGCCGACGACGCACACTTCGGTCTCGAGCCAGACGCCGCATTTCTCATGGACGAGCTCGCGGGCTGCCCCGATGAGGCGCATGACGTCCGAGGCGGTGGCGCCTCCGAGGTTCACCACGAAGTTCGCGTGCTTCTTCGAGACGGACGCGCGGCCCACGCACAGCCCCTTCGCGCCCGCCGCCTCCAGCAGCCGTCCGGCGTAGTCGCCCTCGGGCCGCTTGAAGATCGAGCCGGCGCTGGGGCTCGAGACCGGCTGCTTCTCGCAGCGCGTGGACATCGTGTCGCACAGCTTCGCGTGGATCTCCGACGGGTCGCCCTCTTTGAGGCGCAGACCCGCGCGCACGACCACACGTCCGAGCCCGCGCAGAGCGCTGTGCCGGTAGCCGAACGACAGCTCCGGGCTTGAAAGGCGCTCGATGCGCCCGTCGGGCGTCGCGACCTCGACCCACTCGGTAACGTCGCCCATCTCCCCGCCGTAGGCGCCGGCGTTCATGATCAGCGCGCCACCGATGGTTCCGGGGATGCCCGCGGCGAACTCGAGGCCTGACAGGCCCCGCCGCGCGCACTGCAGGCAGACGGTGGCCAGCGACGCCCCGGCCTCCACGGTTGCGCGCGTGCCGTCGAAGGTCAGCGCGGACATCTCAGTGGAGATCCGAATCACCACGCCACGGATGCCGCCGTCGCGCACGATCAGGTTCGTCCCGTTGCCGAGGAGCAGCGGCTCGATGCCCGCGTCATACGTGGCCGCGAGCGCCGCGCACAGCGCCTCCGGCCCGGACGGAATCACGAGCAGATCCGCCGGGCCGCCGATGCCGAACGAGGTGTGCCGCGACAGCGGCTCGTTCTCCCTCAGTTCGAGTCCCGGGATCCGGACCAGGTAACGCGCCAGGCCGTGCTTCGTATACGTGTCGCTCTGTATCGCCATGCTTCGTCTAGCCGGGCTCCTCGTCGTCCGCGTCCTCGGCTGCTTCGGCGTCGTCTGCGTCCTCCGCGTCGTCTGCGTCCTCCGGCAGCGGAGTGGCGGCGTCCCCTTCACCGCTGCAGTCCTCCTCGGCCGCGTCCTCGGCGCACGGGGCATCCGGCTCGTCCGCCGGGGCCTCGATGGCCTCCTCCGCGTCCTCGTGGGCGATGGCCTCTTTCGCGTCCTCCATTGCCTCGCCAACGCGCTCCTTTGCATCCTCGGCGGCTTCGCTGATGCGCTCTCTGGCCTTCTCAG
>JALGSW010000237.1 GCA_029821635.1 Candidatus Zipacnadia bacterium | reverse complement strand
GTCGCCGCCATGCACACCCGCGTAGGTGTCATGGCCCCGGGCCTCGTGGCCGTGCGGCATCACCGCGAGCGGGAACGGCCCGTCGCCGTCGGGGCGCAGCAGCCAGCACTCCACGGGCCAGCCCGGTTCGGTGTCGATGCGCGCGAGGCGGCGCGTGAAGCCGTCGAGCGCCTCTGCGTCGCCGAGCTGCACGGTGGGGGAGTGCCCGGCCAGCTCGCGCTCCATGCGGGTGAGGCCGACAAGCTCGCGCACGGCCGGTCGCGCACATTCCTGCCACGCGCGCACGTCCGCGGGCGTGCTCCCACGGAAGGCGAACTCGCGCAGCTCTGGACCGTAGAGGCGGCCAACGTAGTCGGCGACGTGCTCCTCGTGGTGGCAATCGGCGGCTGGTTGCATGGCGTGGGCCTCCGTCTGCGTGGTAGTGCGGGCGCTGTGAGCGGGTTCGCAGCGGCACATGCGAGGACCTCCGGCCTGCCAGAATCCGGCGGCGCGAAACAGGTTGACGAGCCCTCAGGGAGCGTGATATACTCTGTTCCGTCGGGGCGTAGCGCAGCTTGGTAGCGCGTACGGTTCGGGTCCGTAAGGTCGCCGGTTCGAATCCGGCCGCCCCGACCATCAATGTTACTGACCCCGGCCTCCACGAGGCCGGGGTTTCTTCATGTACGGGCAGGAGAGGCCCGTGTGGCGGCGAACCGCCACCCATCAGAGACGCAGGAGGAAGCCGATGAGCGAAGTTGCCGATTTGCTTGCTGCGATGGTCCGCCTGCCCAGCGTGAACCCGTCCGGGTCCGCGCCCGAGGGGCCGCATGAGGGCGAGGAGCGCATGACGCGCTTCGTGCATGACCGGCTGCGCGGGCGTGGCATCGACTGCCGCCGCCAGAGCGCCCAGCCGGGCCGGGAGAATGTCATCGCGCGCGTGCAGGGGCGCGAGGAGCCGCCGATCGTCTTCGAGTCGCACATGGACACGGTCTCGGTGGACGGCATGACGATCCTGCCCTTCGAGCCGCGCATCGAGAACGGGCGCATGTCCGGCCGGGGGAGTTGCGACACGAAGTCGTCGCTCGCGGCAATGATGATCGCGCTGGAGCGCGTTGCGCAGGGAGATCCGCCGCCGCGGACGATCGAGCTGGTCGCGGTGGTCGATGAGGAGTATCTGCACGGGGGGGTGGACCGCTACCTGCAGGACAGCGGTCCGATCGCCTGCGCGGTGATCGGCGAACCGACCGAGCTGCGCGTGGTCATCGCGCACAAGGGCGCCCTGCGCACGCGCGTCACGACGCGCGGCGTGAGCGCGCACAGCTCGAACCCCGACAACGGCGTGAACGCGATCTACCGCATGGCGCGGGCGGTGCAGGCGCTGGAGGGGTTCGCCGAGAGCCTGCGCGACCGCGAGCCGCATGCGCTGGTCGGCAGGCCGACGCTGTCGGTGGGGACGATCTCGGGCGGGGTCGCGGTCAACGTGGTGCCGGATCTGTGTCAGATCATGATTGACCGCCGGCTTATCCCGGGCGAGACGCCCGATGGCGCGCTGGCGGAGATCGAGGACGCGCTCGACGGCATCCTCGGCCCGGACGATGAGGTCATGCCGACTCTGAAGGACTGGGCGGTCGAGACGCATCGCGAGGCGGGCGTGGTCGAGCTGGTGCAGCAGGCGGTGCGCGGCATCGGCGGGGATGACGAGCCGGTCGGCGTGCCCTACTGCACCGACGGCTGCGACTTCGCCGAGCGCGACGTCCCGCTCGTGGTCTTCGGCCCCGGCGACATTGCGCAGGCGCACACCGCCGACGAGTGGGTCGAGATCGCGCAGGTGGAGGCGGCGGTGGACGTCTACGAGGCGATCATGCGGGGGTAGCGGCGCGTCTACCGGCGCAGGTCGGCGGGAAGCGGCGGCAGGGGTGGGCGGTTCTCGGGGCGGATGAGGCGGCGGATGCGGCGCATGTTGGAGACATCGTCCGCCTCGGCGCCGGGGGTCTCCATCACGAACGGCAGATGCACCAGCCGCGGGTGGTTGACGATGCGCGTCATGCCCTCGCGGCCGATCTCCCCGCGGCCGATGTGCCAGTGCCGGTCGCGGCCTGAGGCGAACGGGACCTTCGAGTCATTCACGTGCAACAGCGCGAGGCGCTCCAGGCCGAAGGTGGCGTCGATCCGCGCGACCATCTCCTCAACGCCCTCAGGCGTATGCAGCGCCATCCCCGCGCCGAACGCATGCGCGGTGTCCACGCAGCAACGAACGCGCTCCGGGCAGTGCGTGGCAGCCACGATCTCCGCGAGCTGCTCGAACTGAGCCCCGACGATGTTCCCCTGGCCGGCGGAGTTCTCCAGGATCACCGCAGGCGCGTCCAGCACGGCGTGGCAGGCCGCATCGACCGCGCGCGCGACGCGTTGCGTGCCCTCCTCGACCGCGCCCTCATCACCAACGCTGCCGAGGTGGATGACCACGCCCGCAGCCCGCAGCTTCAGTGCGATCGCCATCTCCTCGCACAGGTCGGCGACGGACTTCGCCCGCAACTCCTCGTCCGGTGAAGACACGTTCAACAGGTACTTCGCGTGGACGAAGTGCGGGCGGATGTCGCGCTCGGCGAGGGCCTCGACAAACGCGGCGCAGTCCTCGTCGGAGATGTGCGGGCGGGCCCACTGCACCGGCGCGCCGCTGAACATCTGCAGCGTGGTGCAGCGGCGGATGAGCGTCCTGCGGACGCACCGCTCCAGCCCGCCCGCGATGGAGACGTGGAAGCCGAGGCGCAAACTTAGCTCCGCCGTCGGCAGGTCACGATGCTGGCCACGCCCGTGCAGGCGAGCAGCAGCCACGTCGCGGACTCGGGTGAGTTGTCGTACGTCGCCGGAACGGCCTCAGGCGTGTTGAAGCGAATGTTGTCGAACAGATTACCGTCCGAGTCCGTGGCGAATTCGACTGACGCAATGCCCGGCGAGGCGATCTCGAAGGTGTCACCCAAGTTGTCCGGAGCGGTTGTCGACCACAACTCCTGTATCAGCGCCCCGTCGAGATCATAGGCCCGGAGGTAGGCCAATATCGTGCCCGAATTCTTGAGAGCGTCAAAGGCGTCGGCGGCCACGTAATCCGTCACGCCCTGCAGATCGGTCCCGGGCACGACGAAGTTGGCCCTCACCTCAAGATAGCCGTGAAGATAAGAAATGCTCATCACGTTCGGCAGTGTGCCCCCATTTGCCGCAACGTCTGCGGCCACGCCCTGGCCGGCGCTGACGATGTCCCAGATATAGATGTCCTTCTCGAACACGATCCCCTGAGCCTGGTAGCGATCTCCCGAGAACGGTGTCGGCACGGTGACGTCCACTTCGTCGAAGTTGATCGTCTCCAGTTGACCCCACGCTGTCCCGGCATACAGTGAACACATGCAGCAGAGCACGGTGGCGAATACGCATTTCTGCACAGCGGCTCACTTCCTCTCGTCAAGTTGTTAGGCAAGTACGCAGCATGCCTCGCGACTACGAGAACTCAGCACTATCGCGTTCTTGGTGAGAGTATATGGCTGGACTACCGCGAATATCTCACAAATGCCTCACGATCGCACTCAAATGTTGCGCGTGTGCCGGAGCGTGCCCGCCGAGGGGCTCTACTGGCTGTGACGGCGCTTGAGCCGGCGCGCGAAGGCCTCGTAGGTGAGCTTGCGCCAGAGGAACCACGCGAACACCTGCACCATGAACGTCGCCATGCCGGCGAGGATGGCGGCAGGCACAAACGCCCACCACGGCCAGCCGATGCCGTGCAGGTAATACGCGAGCAGGAGAGCGCCGAGGAGGCCGATGATGGGGCGAAGTCGAGATCGTATCTTCTTCATACGCGCGAGGGTTCGCCGCCGGCGCTGCTGACTCCTGCGCGCGCGCCGATGCAGGAATCCGGCGCCCGCACGGCAAACTGCATGGAGCGACGAAGACGGGCGGTGCGAGTGAGGGGAGCGGGCACGTGAAGACACGCGGGATGACAGCGATCGTGGCGACACTCGCACTGTGCGCCGCCGCCTCGGCTCAGCTCGATGTGCCACGCTACGCGCACACCGCCAGCCTGCTGCCCGATGGCCGCGTGATCGTCTGCGGCGGACTCGGCCCGTACGATGGGTTCATGCTCGGGACCGAGCTCGATGAGGCGCCGGGCGTCTTCGAGCCGGGACCGCGCATTCACCGCGCGCGGGCCTTCCACACCGCGACGGTGCTCAGCGACGGCTCGCTGCTGATCGCGGGCGGCTTCGTGCTGCCCTACTCAACCGCCAGCACCGCCGAACTGTTCGATGGCGCGCGCTTCATCTTCCTGCCGACGCGCATGTCCGTCCGCCGCGAGCTGCACTCGGCCACGCTGCTCAAGGATGGCCGCGTGCTGATCGCGGGCGGCTTCGTCGGCGGAAAGACATCGCTCGACCTGTGCGACCTCTACGAGCCCGATGCGCGGCGCTTCGTCGCAACCGGGCGGCTTGCCGAGGATCGCT
>JALGSW010000077.1 GCA_029821635.1 Candidatus Zipacnadia bacterium | reverse complement strand
ACGACCAACGGCTGACAGGCTGGAAAGCCTGTCCTACGAACGACGGGCGGCTGGCAGGCAGGATGCCTGCCCCACAGGTTCAGCACCTCCCCACACGTGGCGCAGGCTTCCAGCCTGCGGCCTACGCCCGCCCGACCGCCGCCACGTACACCGGGACCTCAGTCAGGCAGTCGATGCCGACCAGCTTCGCGACCTCGTTGTCGAAGAAGGCCGCGATGTTGCACGAGCCCAGCCCGAGCGAGTGCGCCGCGAGCTGAAGCTGGGCGCCGAGGTGCCCGGCGTCGAGGTAGAGGTAGCGATACGCGCGGTTCTGGTACTTCCACGCGCAGCGCGCCACCACCGAGCCCCAGACGAACACCGCGCCCGCGCGCTGCATCCACGTCTGCTCCAGACACGCGCGCGCGAGGTCCTCGGAGTAGTCGCCCTCCGCCAGCATGCCGAGTTCGTGCGCGCGGATGTCGTAGTGATAGACGCCCGCGGTCACGCCATCGACCGCTTGGGCCACCACGTAGGTCTCGTTCGGGTAGAGCGCGCCCGCCGAAGCCGACGCGCGCAGCTCGATCCCACCCACCTCGCCGGTCAGCCCCTGCGTCGCCCACAGGAGCTGCGAGATCTCCGCGAGCGTCAGTGGCTCACCCGAGAAGCGCCTCTGCGAGCGCCGGGCCTCTATCGCCTCCCACAGCGGCGCCCCGCCGCTTTGCGGCTCAGGAAGCGCGACGCGTTCGAGGTAGTCCTCGTAGACCTTGTAGGTGTCCGGCGGCGCCGCCCAGCCCGGGACCTGCGGCACCGGCCGCCCGCGGTGATACTTCGTCGACTCCTGGAACTGCGGCCCGATGCTCGTGGAGACATCCATCGCCGCTCAACCCCTTCGCGTCAGTCACACTGTGAGTAGCCGCAGTCGCGGCAGACGTTGCAGCCGCCCTCGTGCACGAGCGTGCCGCCGCAGTCCGGGCAGGCGCCGGCATGGTTCGCGCCGCCGCTGAAGTCCATCGAAAGCTGCTCGCCCTCGGGCGTGATGAACCGCTCGATCGCCTTCGCCACCGCGTCGGCGCAGGAGAGCACGCGCTCGCCGCCCGGTTCCCACGCGGGCAGGTGGCAGGAGATGCCCTTGAGCTGGCGCACGACCTGCTCGGCCGGGATGCCGCAGCGGAAGGCCAGCGAGACCATGCGCGCGAGCGCCTCGGACTGCGATGAGGCGCAGCCGCCGGCCTTGCCCATCGCCGCGAACAGCTCGAACGGCCCCTGTTCGTCGCGGTTGAGCGTCACGTAGAGCTTCCCGCAGCCGGTGCGCATCGCGCGCGTCTGGCCGGTGACCACCATCGGGCGCTCGCGCGGCCCGATCTGCACCGGCTCGTCGCCCTCACGCGCCTTCTCCGTGCGGCCTGTGGTGAGCACCTGCTCGTCGCGCGAGCCGTCGCGGTAGATCGTGACGCCCTTGCAGCCCAGCTCGTAGGCGAGCCGGTAGACGTGCTCGACATCGTCGATCGTGGCCTCGTTCGGGAAGTTGACGGTCTTTGAGACCGCGTTGTCCGTGTACTCCTGGAAGGCCGCCTGGATGCGGATGTGCCACTCGGGCGTGATGTCGTGCGCGGTGGCGAACAGTTCGCGGATCTCGTCGGGGATCTCCTCGATGTCGTGCAGCGTGCCCCTGGCCGCGATCTCCTTCATCAGCTCTGGCGAGTAGAAGCCCTGCTCGCGCGCCACCTGTTCGAAGATCGGGTGGACCTCCAGCAGCTCGTCCTTGTCGAGCACGTGGCGCGTGTAGACGACCGCGAAGAGCGGCTCGATCCCCGAGGAGCAACTGCCGATGATGCTGATCGTGCCCGTGGGGGCGATGGTGGTGAGCGTCGCGTTGCGCAGCGGCTCCTGGCCCGACTGATCGTAGACGGAGCCCACGAAGTTCGGGAATGCGCCGCGCCGGTCGGCCAGCTCACGGGAGCGCACGCGGGCCTCGTCGGTCACGAACTGCATCACCTGCTCGGCGGTGTGCACCGCCTGCTGGGAGTTGTACGGGGTGCCCAGCAGAATCAGCATGTCCGCGAAGCCCATGACGCCGAGGCCGATCTTGCGGTTCGCGCGCGTCTGCTCGGCGATCTGCGGCAGCGGCAGCTTGTTCATGTCGATGACGTTGTCGAGGAAGTGCACGGCCAGGTGCACGGCTGCGCGCAGCCCGTCCCAGTCCATCTTGGCCGCCCGGCCGGTGCCGGAGACGAAGCGCGCGAGGTTGATCGAGCCGAGATTACACGACTCCCACGGCAGCAGTGGCTGCTCGCCACAGGGGTTCGTGGCTTCGACAGCGCCCACGTGCGGCGTCGGGTTGTGCTCGTTGATGCGGTCGAGGAAGACGATCCCCGGGTCGCCGCCCTGCCAGGCGAGCTCGGCCATGCGGTGGAATACCTCGCGGGCGTCGAGCGCCCCGGACTTCTCCCCGGTGCGCGGGTTGACGAGGTCGAACGCCAGGCCCTTCTGCACCGCGCGCATGAAGGCCTCGGTGGCGCCGACGGAGAGGTTGAAGTTCGTCAGGTGCGAGTGATCTGTCTTCGCCTCGATGAAGCGCAGGATGTCCGGGTGGTCGATGCGCAGCACGCCCATGTTGGCGCCACGGCGCACCCCGCCCTGCTTGATCGCCTCGGTGGCCGCGTCGAAGACCTTCATGAACGAGACCGGGCCGGAGGAGACGCCGCGCGTGGAGGAGACGATGTCCTCGGCGGGTCGCAGGCGCGAGAATGAGAAGCCCGTGCCGCCGCCGGACTTGTGGATCATCGCGGTGTCCTTGACCGCTTGGAAGATACTCTCCATCGAGTCCTCGATAGGCAGCACGAAGCAGGCGGAGAGCTGCTGGAACTCGCGGCCCGCGTTCATCAGCGTGGGGGAGTTGGGCATGAACTCGCGACGGGTCATGATCCCGTAGAACGCATCGGCGAGCGCCGCGACCTCGCCATCGGACGCGCCGTGCGTGCCGTCGGCCGACGCGATGTTCTCGGCGACGCGCCGGAACATGTCCTCCGGACGTTCGCCCACGTTGCCGTCGGTGTCCTTCTTCAGGTAGCGACGCCCGAGTACCGTCAGGGCGTTGTCGCTAAGCTGCAGGTCTGTTTCGATGGAGGTGGTCGCCATCTTTGCCTCCGCACTGCGCTGATCGCTTGTGTATCCCCGCGTGGCTGGCCAACTGTGTACAACTTTTACCGTCGCTGCTTGCACGGACCCTCACAGTAACGCGCCTGTCGGAGTGAGTCAAGATTGACTTCCAGCCTGCGCCTCGCCAGATGAAGACGAGCCGTCGAAGGGTCAACCTTGGTGCGATCTTGGACGCCTGCGGGCCCGTCACCTCCTGCAGATCCGCGCGCTCTGGAGGTGAAGACGCCCCGGGCCGGAGCCCGGGGCGTCGGGGTGTCGGTAGCGTCGCGTGCGGCTCAGTCCTCGTCGTCGTCGCTCTCCAGCAGGGGAGCGTCGCGGATGACCTTCGCCACGGCGCACACGTGCGCGCCCTCGTCGGGCGAGACGACCTTCACGCCCTGCGTGTTGCGCCCGCACTGGCGGATGTTCGCCACGGGCATGCGGATCAGAACGCCGGCCGAGGTGATGCACATGATCTCGTCATCATCCTCGACGACCTCGGTCCCGACGATCGGCCCGTTCTTGGCGGTGACTTTCATCGTGATGAGGCCCAGTCCGTTGCGCTTCTGGCTGCGGTACTCCTCCAGCGGCGTGCGCTTGCCGAGGCCCTTCTCGGCGACCACGAGCAGGTCGCGCTCGTCCTTCTTGTCCAGCGAGACAGCGGAGATCAGCTCGTCCTTCTTCCGCATGCTGATGCCCTGGACGCCGCGGGTTGCGCGGCCCATCGGGCGCACATCCTCCTCGTCGAAGCGGATCGCCATCCCCTGTCTGGTGCTCAGCAGGATGTCCTTGGTGCCGTCGGTGCACAGCACCCAGCGCAGCTCGTCGCCCTCCTCGAGCGAGATGCCGATGAGGCCCTTGGAGCGCAGGTGCGTGTCGTACTCCTTCAGGCCGGTCTTCTTCACGTAGCCCTGGTTGGTGACCATGAAGAGGTAGCCGCCCTGGTCGTAGTCGCGCACCGGTATCCAGGCGGTGATCTTCTCGCCATCCTCCAGCGGGACGATGTTGCGGATGGGGGTGCCGCGCGCCTGTCGGCTGGCAAGCGGCGCCTGGTAGGCCTTCGATCGGTAGACGTTGCCCTTGTTGGTGAAGAAGAGGATGAGGTGGTGCGTGGTCGCGACGAAGATGTCCGCGACGATGTCCTCTTCCTTCTTCGTGAGCGCGAGGATGCCGCGCCCGCCGCGGCGCTGCACGCGGTAGGTGTCCACCGGCATGCGCTTGATATAGCCGTCGCGGGTGATCGTGATCGCCATGTCCTCCTGGGCGATCAGGTCCTCCATGTCGATGTCCTCGGCTTCGCTGTCGTGGATGCGCGTGCGGCGGTCGTCGCCGTGGCGCTTGAGGACGTCGCGCAGCTCCTTCTTGATGACCCTGGACTTCTCGTCCTCGGAGGAGAGGATCAGGTTGTAGCGCGCGATGGCGGCCTCGAGCTCCTCCTTCTCCTTCGCGAGGTCCTCGTATGACAGCCGCGTGAGCTGGCTCAGGCGCATGTCGAGGATCGCGTCGGCCTGCAGCTCGGAGAAGCCGAACTCCGTCATGAGGCCCTCGCGGGCCGCGCCGCGGTTCGCACTGGCGCGGATCAGCGCGATGATCTCGTCGATCACGTCGAGCGCGCGCAGCAGGCCCTCGACGATGTGCAGCCGCGCCTCGGCCTGGCGGAGCAGGAACTCGGTGCGCCGCGTCACAACCTCGCGCCGATGCTTGAGGAACTCGGCCACGAGGTCCTTCATCGTGCACTGGCGCGGGACGAGCGAGCCGTCGGCCTTCATCAGCGCCAGCAGGTTCACGTTGAAGTTGGTGCGCATGTTCGTGTGCTTGTAGAGGTTGTTGAGCACCACGTCGGCGATCGCGTCACGCTTGAGCTCGACCACGATGCGCATACCGTTGCGGTCGGACTCATCGCGCAGGTCGGCGATGCCGTCGAGCTTGCCGTCGTTCACGAGGTCGGCGATCTGCTCGAGCAGCGTGCCCTTGGCGATCTGGTAGGGCAGCTCGGTGACGATGATCGCCTCGCGGTTACGCGGGAGCGGCTCGGGCACCGCGCGGGCCTGCATCGTGACGGAGCCCTTGCCGGTCTTGAAGTAGCGCATGATGCCCGAGCGGCCGAGGATCATCGCGCCGGTCGGGAAGTCGGGGCCCTTGATGAAGCGCATCAAGTCCAGCGGCTCAAGGTCCGGGTTGTCGAGCAGCGCGATGGCGGCTTCGGTGACCTCGCCGAGGTTGTGCGGCGGGATGTTGGTCGCGTAGCCGACGGCGATGCCGGAGGTCCCGTTGCACAGCAGGTTCGGGAACGCGCCGGGCAGCACCTCAGGCTCCTGGGTGCGCTCATCGTAGTTGGGCTGCCAGTCCACGGTCTCCTTGTCGAGGTCCTCGAGCATGTCCATCGCGACGGTGGAGAGGCGGGCCTCAGTGTAACGCGGGGCGCCCGCCGGGTCGCCATCGACGGAGCCGAAGTTGCCCTGCGGGTCGATGAGCGGGTAGCGCAGCGAGAAGTCCTGCGCCATGCGCACGAGCGTCTGATACAGAGCCGCGTCGCCGTGCGGGTGGTAGGTCTTCATCGTCTCACCGACGATCGACGCGCACTTGACGTGGGCGCGGTCGGCGTAGACGTTGTCGTCGTTCATCGCCAGCAGGATGCGGCGCTGCGAGGGCTTGAGGCCGTCGCGCGCGTCGGGCAGCGCTCGCGCCACGATGACGCTGAGCGCGAACTGCATGAAGCTGTCTTCCATCTCATCATGCAGAGCGATGGATTTGATGCCGTCAGGGGTTTCGTGCACGCCGTCGTCAGTCATGAAGCGCTCCTGTCATTGTGCTGCAATCTCGGTGTGGCGGGTGGGGGGCGGTAGGAGCCCGTCGTGCCCGTCGTCTTCGTTATGTAGGACGGGCTTCCAGCCCGTCTGCCGTCGCAGAAGGACACGCATCCCAGCCTGTGAAGCCGTCACTCACCGCTCGCCGTGAACGGCTGACGGGCTGGAAGCCCGTCCTACAAACGTCACACGACAACGGCAACGGCGAGCCTACGCCCACAGGTCCAGGTTCCGCCGCTCGGCCGCGTGCGCGCGGATGAAGTCGCGCCGCGGCGCCACCACGTTGCCCATCAGTACGCTGATGATCTTGTCGGCCTCGACGGCGTCCTCGATGTTCACCTGGCGCAGGACGCGGTTGTCCGGGTCCATCGTCGTGTCCGCGAGGTCCATCGCGTCCATCTCCGAGAGGCCCTTGAAGTAGTTGACGGTGAGCCGGCGCTTGCCCAGATCGGCCCGCAGCCGCTCCAGGTCCGCGTCGTCGAGAGCGTAGTAGGTCTTTGCCCCGGCCTTCACGCGGTAGAGCGGCGGCTGGGCGATGTACAGGTAGCCCTCACGGATCAGCGGCTGCATGTAGCGGTAGAAGAAGGTCAGAATCAGCGTGCGGATATGCGAGCCGTCCACGTCCGCGTCCGCAAGGATGATGATCTTGTGGTAGCGCAGGCGGGAGAGGTCGAACTTGCTCGACGCCTCCCCGTTCTCGTGCTCGGAGTCCTCCTCGCCATTGCCGCTGCCGTTGAGGGCGAAGCCGGCGCCGAGCGCAGTGATCATCGCCTGGATCTCGGCGTTGTCGAGGATCCTGTCGAGGCGGTTCTTCTCGACGTTGATGATGACGCCGCGCAGGGGGAGGATCGCCTGGTTGCGGGCGTTGCGCGCCTGCTTGGCGTTGCCACCGGCGGAGTCACCCTCAACGATGAACAGCTCGCACTCTTCCGGCTCGCGCGACGCGCAGTCGGCGAGCTTGCCCGGCAGTCCGCCGGAGGAGAGGGCGGTCTTGCGCGTGGCCTCGGCGGCCTTGCGCGCCGCGTCGTTGGCCCGTGCGGCGATCACGCAGTTGCGCACGATCCGCTTCGCGTCCGTCGGGTTCTCCGCCATGAACTGGGTGAGCATCTCGTAGACGATCGAGTAGACGATGCCCTCGACCTCGGAGTTACCGAACTTCGTCTTCGTCTGGCCCTCGAACTGCGGGTCCATGTGCTTGAGGGAGATGATCGCTGTCATGCCCTCGCGCACCTCGTCGCCGGTGAAGTTGCGCTCCTTCTCCTTGCGCAGCCCGCTCTCCTGACCGTAGTTGTTAACCACGCGCGTGACGGCGGTCTTGAAGCCGGAGAGGTGCGTCCCGCCCTCGGCGGTGTGGATCGCGTTGACGTAGGAGAGGATGTTCTCGTGCACGCCGTTGTTATACTGGATGGCGATCTCGGCCTCGACGTTTTCGAGCTCGCGCACGAAGTGGATCGGCTTGTGCACCGTGTCCTTGCCCTCGTTGAGGAAGAGCACGTACTCGACGATGCCGCCTTTGTGATGGAAGAGTTCCTGCCGCGGCTTGCCCTCCTCGTCCACCATGCCCTCGCGCTCGTCGGTGAGCGTGATCTTCACGCCGCCGGCGAGGAACGAGAGTTCGCGCAGGCGCTTGGCGATCGTGTCGAACTCCATCAGCGTGACGGTGAAGATCTCCGGGTCGGGCTTGTAGCGGATCGTGGTGCCGGATCCCTTCGCCTTGCCGGTGACCTTCAGCTCGGTGACGGGCAGTCCGCGCTCGTAGCGCTGCTCGTGGACCTCGCCGTCGCGGATGACCGTCACTACCAGCCACTCGGCGAGGGCGTTGGTGCAGGAGACGCCGACGCCGTGCAGGCCGCCGGAGACCTTGTAGGAGCCCGAGTCGAACTTGCCGCCCGCGTGGAGCATCGTGAGGACGACTTCGACCGCCGGGCGCTTTTCGGTGGGATGCTCATCGACCGGGATACCGGAGCCGTTGTCCACGACCGAGATCGATCCGTCGTCGTGGAGCGTGACGTCGATCTTGTCGCAGGCCTCGGCGAAGACCTCGTCGATGGAGTTGTCGATGACTTCGTACAGAATATGATGCAGACCGCGCTCGGAGGTGGAGCCGATGTACATGGCCGGTCGGCGCCGCACTGCCTCCAATCCCTTGATGACCTGGATGGATTTCGCGGTGTATTCGCGCTTGTTAGTCGCCATCAATGCATGCTCCTTCAGGTTGGCAGGCCGTCCGTGCACAGGCATCATGCACGGCGCGGCAGCGGTGCGGCTGATCGGGTGCGCCGATGCGCTCCGTGAGGGGTGCAATCGATGCAGGAACCACGGGCGAAGACGGTTCGGCCCACGCACGGGCGGCGGGGAGAGACAGCCGCCTGACCTCCGGTCCGTCCCGGCTTCGATCGATGCATCGGAAGGCGCCCCTCGGGCGCCGGCTGCGATCGCTGGTCCGCCGACAGATGACGCTTCGACGCACGCACGGATGGAGCCTCAACGGGTTCCCTCGCACGCCTCAGGCGGTGAGAAACAGCGGTCTTCCGAGGAGCTATCATACGGCGCTTGAGCGCCTCGTTTCCTCTGTCCTCCAGCACTACTCAGTATACCAGATTCGGACCCTCTCCGTCAAGGTGAACAGGGGCGCGTCTGGGGCGTTCACGGGGGCCTCAGCGGGCGATTCGTGTAGAGGTTTTCGCGCGGAAAGTGCCACGAGGTTCATCATCTGTCAGCACCGACGCGCGCCGCGCGTGGGGCGAACTTGCGCAGCCGCGTCGAGGCGCGGGGAGGTCTGCTGCCGGGGGCGCGGAATAGGCGCTCCGAGACGGGGCTACGGCCCCCGACCAGCAGGCGATCTTCACGCCATGGAGAGGTTGCGAAAGGACGATTTGCGATGCAGAAGACAATCCGGATCGGGGCCATCGGTTCGGGCGGCAACGCGCGGTCACACATGCGCCGGTACGCCGCGATGGATGGCGTCAAGCTCGTGGCCATCGCCGACCCGAGCGAGGCGGCCCTGAAGGCGGCGTTCGACCAGGTCGAGGGCGCGAAGAAGCTCCCGACCTTCGCCGGCCACAAGGAGATGCTCGACGAGGTGGAGATGGATGCGGTGATGATCTCCACCCCGCACACGCTGCACTACGAGCAGATCATGGACGGCTTCGCCGCCGACCTGCACATCCTGTGTGAGAAGCCGATGGTCTGCGACACCGCGGACGCCAGGAGCGTGATCGAGACGTGGAAGAAGTCCGGCAAGGTCATGTGCGTCTCGTATCAGCGGCACACGACCGCCGCGTTCCGCTACTGCCGCGAGAAGATCGTGTCCGGCGAGATGGGCAAAGTGCTGTTCATCAACTCGCTGCAGTCGCAGGCGTGGTACCAGAGCCAGGTGCTGGGCGGGACGTGGCGCTCGAAGATGGAGTGGTCGGGCGGCGGGCAGCTCAATGACTCGGGCTCGCACCTGATCGACATCGTGCTGTGGATGAGCGGCCTGCAGCCGGCGGAGGTCTTCGCGTATCAGGACAAGATGGGCTCTGAGGTGGACATCCTCAGCGCCATCAACGTGAAGTTCGATGGCGGCGCGCTGTGCACGTTCTCGGTGGTCGGCTACCAGTCGTGGCCGGGCATGTTCGAGGAGACGACGTTCTGGCTGGAGAAGGGCCAGCTCGCCATCCGCGGCAACGATGTCTGGGAGTGGGGCGAGGACAAGGAGAAGAAGATCGTCAACGGCGACGACCTCGGGCGCACGTGGCCGCCTGATGAGAACTTCCTCGCGGCGATCCGAGGCGAGGAAGAGGTGCAGTCTTCGCCTGAGGACGCGCTGAAGGTGATCCAGCTCTCCGAGGCCGCCTGGGCGTCCGCCGAGAGCGGCAAGCCCGAAGCCGTAGTGCGATAGGCGCGCGATGACAGCGAACGGACGTGACACCGACGGCCGCCCGGGCTGCTTTGCCGGGCGGCTCCTCGGTGGGTTGGCGCGCCTGGTGCTGCTCTACCCCCTGCTGAGCATGGGCTCGCAGCTCGGACAGGCCGCGCAGCGAGCGTTGTGGCCCGCGGTTGGGACGCCCTATGAGGGCGCGCTGGTCGGCAGCATCGCCGGCCTCGCGATCGGCCTGGGCCTGTGGCGCAGTGCGCTGGCGGCGGAGGACTGGCGAGCCGCGCTGGCGGACGCGACGTTCGTGGTGGTGACGGCCCTGTGGCTGGCGGCGATCGCCCTCGCGATGACCGGGCGGATCGGGGCTGCGGACCTGGTCGTGCCGTGGGCGGCGTGCATCGTGGGATCGGGCGCGATTGCGTTGCTCCTGCGGCGCTGATCGGGGCCAATCGGGCGGTGATGCAGGGGCGGCGCGCCGGCTATGGCGCCGAGTGCCGCGGGTCGGGCGTGGCTTGACTTGCCCCTGCCCTTGGCCTATAATTGCCCGCGAAATGCGCTCGCGAGGGGACAAGCGGAGCGCACCTGAGTTCGTTGATCCGGGCGCCGGGGCGTGGGGGCCGCAGTGTGTGTGCGCGTGCCCGTAAGATAGCAGCAGGCGCAGCGGGAAGAGCGGCGCGTGGCAGCGGAGGCGCGATGGGCGCCGACTTCGCAGCACTTCGAGCCGCAGCCCCGGGAACCAGATGGCGCAATCGGACCGCTATTGTACTTGATGATGACCCGATCGGGATGCGCTCCTGCCGTTCGCCTCATGAGCGCGGGGAGAGACTTAGGTGAGTGATACCGTGCCGCCGGACCGGAGTGAAGCGCCGGACTCTCCGCGGAGACTGAGGCGCGAGCTGGAGCATTATCGCGTCGTCGTCGAGGAGATGCGCCGGCGGATCCGCGGCCTCGAGGACGAGCTTGAGACGGCCACGACGATGGCCGAGGTGCAGTCGGTCGTGGTGACCCGCCCCGAATTGCGCAACACCCTCGGCCGCCTGGTGAAGAAGGTCGCGATGATCATCCAGGCGGAGAAGGTGCTGCTGCTGATCCACCAGCCGGATATGAACCTGCTGAGCCCTCTCCCGCCCGGACTCGGCGTCACCGCCGAGCAGACCGAGCAGCTCAATATTGGCGTTGATGACGGTATCAGCGGCTGGGTCTTCCGCAATCGCGAGTCCGCACTCTTCAACGACGCACTCAATGACCCCCGCACGCTCAAGAATGTCGTCTCACTGCTGGCGGTGCGCAACGGCATTACGGTGCCGCTGGTCATCAAGCAGCGCGACGAGGAAGAGCGGCTGGTTGACGAGCGCGTCATCGGCGTCATGCACGTCTTCAACAAGCGCTTCGACGAGGATTTCGGCACCGAGGATATGCGCCTGCTGGAGATGCTCGCCGAGCAGGCCGCCGCGGTCATCTCCAACGCCCAGCTCTACATCCAGCTCACCGAGGAAAAAGAAGAGCTGCAGGACGCCTTCGAGTCGATCCACGTCGGCGTCATCGTGGTCACCCGCTTCGGGGTCGTGCGGCTGCTCAATCCGGCGGCGGCGGAGATGCTGATCGTGCCCCCGGACGAATACGCCGGCAAGCAGATGGAGATAGTCATACCTCAGGGCGAGGTCCACGATCTGCTCAAGAGTACGCTCGATTCGGGCGAGGAGCGCACGGTGGAGATCCAGATGGGGGAGGAGGATGGGCGGATCTTCCAGGCGCAGACCACGCTGATGAAGCGCGAGGATAGCAGCGAGGTCGAGAGCGTCGTGTCGATCTTCAACGACATCACCGAGATCCGCCGCGTGGAGCGGATGAAGACCGCGTTCGTCTCCACGGTCTCCCACGAGTTGCGCACCCCGCTGACTTCGATCAAGGGCTTCATCTCGACGCTGCTTGAGGATGACGAGGGGATGTACGATGAGGAGACGCGTCGCGAGTTCCTCATCATCATCAACGAGGAGTGCGACCGCCTCACGCGCCTGATCTCCGATCTGCTCAACGTCTCGAAGATCGAGTCCGGGCGCGGGCTGGACCTGCAGCTCTCCGACGTGGACCTCAGCCAACTCCTGCGCCGCGTCGCCGCGAATCACCAGCCGTATACCAAGAAGCATAAGATCACGGCGCGCGTGCCGGAGAAGCTTATGATCCGCGCGGACGCCGACAAGCTCACGCAGGTGCTCGACAACCTCGTCGGCAACGCCGTGAAGTACTCGCCCAATGGCGGCAAGGTTGAGATCGTCGCGACCGACGAGGACGACTCGGTGCGCATCGACGTGATCGACGAGGGGCTCGGCATCCCCGAGCGGCATCGCGATCACATCTTCCAGCGCTTCCACCAGGTTGATGATGACGTTGACCACAAGTCGATCGGCGGCACCGGCATCGGCCTCTACCTTGTTCAGCACCTCGCACAGGCGCACGGCGGTCAAGTCTGGCTCGAGTCAAGCGAGGTCGGCGAGGGCTCGACCTTCAGCGTGCGGCTGCCGCAGGACCCCGAGACCGTCCTCGAGCAGCAGCGCAGCGAGTGAGCCTCGCCGCCGCGCCATCTCCCGCCGCCCGCAGCCATCGCTTCCTGTGCTTGTGGGGCATCTTTGCGTGCGCCGCCTCGTGACGGAGGACCGGACGATGAAGGTAGCCATCGGTAACGACCACGCCGCCGTTGACCTCAAGCGCGACCTCGCCGAGCACCTGCGCTCGCTCGGGATCGAGGTGCACAACTTCGGCGTGGACACCGAGGCGTCCATTGACTACCCGGATATCGCGGCCGAGGTCGCGCGCGCGGTCGCATCGGGTGCGGCGGACCTTGGTGTGATTGCCTGCGGCAGCGGGATTGGCATGTCGATCTCGGCGAACAAGATCGACGGTGTCCGCGCGGCACTGTGCAGCTTCGAATACCACGCGCGCATGGCCCGCATGCACAACGACGCGAACGTCTGCTGCGTCGGCGCGCGAGTGACTGGCGCGGACCTGGCGAAGGCGATCGTTGAGGAGTTCGTCACAACGCCCTTCAGCGACGAGGAGCGTCACGCGCGGCGGCGCGACAAGATCACCGCCCTCGAGGGCCACGGCGCCGGTGGCGACTGACATCACGCACGCGCAGAGGTGCGACTGACCATGCCCGACGACGGTCACGGGACGCTGGATCAGCGCCCGTCGTGGGATGAGTACTTCATGCAGATCTGCCGCGTGGTGGCCACGCGCTCGACCTGTCTGCGCAGGCAGGTGGGGGCGATCCTCGTCTCCGAGCGGCGCATCCTCTCCACCGGCTACAACGGCGCGCCCAAGGGCCTGAAGCATTGCGGTGAGCTCGGCGGATGCTACCGCGAGCAGATGCGCGTGCCCTCAGGCGAGCGGCAGGAGCTGTGCCGGGCGCTACACGCCGAGCAGAACGCGATCATCCAGGCGGCCGTCCACGGCGTCAAGCTCGAAAACGTGACCGCCTACTGCACGACCATGCCCTGCGTGACCTGCGCGAAGATGCTGATCAACGCCAACGTGCGGCGCATCGTCTACGAAACCGACTACCCGGACGAGCTGTCGCGCCAGATGTTGCGCGAGGCGGGCATCGAGACCGTGCACTGGCCGGACGCGGATGCAGGTGAGGGGCATTGACGAGCATCATCCTGCCTCTGGCGATCGCGCTCGTGCTGGCACTGGTGCTCACGCCGGTGGCGCGGCGCCTGGCCATCCGCTACGACCTGCTCGACCGGCCGGTCGAGCGCAGCTCACACACCGCACCGACGCCTTTCGGCGGCGGTCACGCGATCTTCGTAGCGTTCTGGGCGACCACGCTGGTGCTGGGCTGGCCGCTCTCGCGCCCACTGGTGGGGTTGCTGGTCGGCTCGATGCTGCTCCTGGTCATCTGCACGATCGATGACAAGCGCAACCTCCCGCCCCTGCCGCGGCTGATGGCCCAACTGCTGGTCGCGCTGATCGCCTGGGTCTGGGGCGTGCGGGTCGAGGAGGTCGCGAACCCCTTCGCCGCATGGGTGGGGCCGGAGTTCATCGTGATGGGCCTGCTCTCGCTCCCCGTAACCGCGCTGTGGATAGTCTTCGTCATCAACGCAATGAACTGGCTCGACGGGCTCGACGGCCTCTCGGGCGGCGTCAGCGCGATCGCCGCCACGACACTCGCGCTCGTCACGGCCTCGAATCCGAATACCCTTGCGATCGCGGTGCCCGTGGCCGCGCTCGCCGGAAGCGCCATCGGCTTCCTGCGCTACAACTTCCCGCCCGCGAGCATCTTCATGGGCGACTCCGGAGCGATGTTCCTGGGGTACATGCTCGCGTCGCTGTCGGTGATCGGTGCGGTGAAGGGCCCCGCGGCCGTGGTACTGTTCGTGCCGCTGCTGGTGCTGGGACTGCCGATCTACGATTCGGCCAGCACGATCCTCAAGCGGCTGCGTGAGGGACGCCCGGTCTACCGCCCCGATCGCGGCCATCTGCACCACCGCCTGCGCGACGGTGGCCTCTCCGTGCGGGAAACCGTGCTGTTTATGTATGCGATCGCCGGGCTGCTTTGTGTGATCGCGCTGGGAGTGTGGTTACGATAGCCCTCACAGTCGCCGTTGTGTTTGGCACGCGCCCCGAGGCCATCAAGCTGGCCCCCGTCTACGAGGAACTTCGCTCGCGCGAGGCGCTTCAGCCGCTGTTGATGGCGACCGGCCAGCATCGTGAGATGCTCGAGCAGGTCTGCCAGGTCTTCGGGATGGAGCCGGATGTGAGCCTCGACATCATGCGGCACGATCAGACCCTTGGCGAGGTCGTCTCGCGGGCCTTTACCGGCCTCGAGGCCGCGCTGCAGGAGTCCCGGCCGGACGCGCTGCTGGTGCAGGGCGACACGGCCACGACCTTCGCAGGCGCGCTGACGGGCTTCTTCGGACAGATACGCGTCGGCCACGTCGAGGCGGGGCTGCGCAGCGGCAACCGCCACTCGCCCTTCCCCGAAGAGGTCTTCCGCCGCATGGTCGGCGTCGCCGCCGACGTACACTTCGCCGCCACCGAGCGCGCGAAGCAGAACCTGCTGCGCGAGGGCGTCGATCCATCAGTGATCTTCGTCACCGGCAACACGGTCATCGACGCGCTCCTCGCGACGCTGGACCGCAAGCCGTCGCTGGAGGGCACGGAGTTCGAGTGGCTCGACGACCTTGATGGGCGCGTGCTGCTCGTGACCGCGCATCGGCGGGAGAACCTGGGCGTGCCGCTCACCCGCATCTGCAACGGCATCGCGCGGCTGGTCGAGCGCTTCGAGGACCTGCACGTGGTCTTCCCGATGCACCTGAACCCGAAGGTGCGCACCGCGGTGACCGAGCTGTTGGGCGGGCTCGATCGCGTGCGGCTGTGTGAGCCGGCGGACTACGTGACCTTCGTCGGGCTGATGAACCGTTCGGACCTGATCCTGACCGACTCGGGCGGGATCCAGGAGGAGGCGCCGGCGCTCGGCGTGCCGGTGCTCGTCGCGCGTGACACCACGGAGCGGCCGGAGGGCATCGACGCGGGCGTCGTCCGACTCGTGGGCACCGACAGCGACGCGATCTTCGAGGCGGGCGAGGAGCTGCTGAGCAATCCCTCGGCCTACGCGCGGATGGCGGGCGGCGGCAGCCCCTACGGCGACGGCCACGCCTCCGAGCGAATCTGCGACGCGCTGGAGTACGTGCTTGAGCTGCGCGACGCGCCGCCGGAGGAGTTCCGCTACCAGCCACAGCAGTAGAGGGGGCACCAGCCATGGCCAATGCCAAGCAGCCGACAGCTACCGATCCGTGGTCAAACCGCAGGATCATCTTCCTCGCGGTCGTGGTCGCAGTCATCTTCTACGCGGTTTTCCGGCTGCCGACTACTATCACCTACATCCTGGCGCGCGCGCGCGACACTCTCATCCTGCTGATCCTCTCAGTGGCGCTCGCCTACTTCCTGCTGCCGGTGGTCAGCGCGCTGTGCAAGATCCCGGTGAAGCTCAGCGATCGGACGAAGCGTTCGACGGCGTCGCTGATCGCTATCACCGTCTTCATTGGCCTGGTGGTCATGCTGACCACCGTCACCATCACGCCGATCGTGAACGAGACCGGGAAGGTGCTGCAGACGGTCTCGCACTGGGCGCAGCACGATCTCGCCGGGCAGTTGCAGGGCCTGACGGACAGTCTGCTGAGCAGACTGCCCGTGGAATACCGGCTGCAGGTGGAGCAGCAGATCCAGGCCGCGGAGGCGGAGTGGACGGCCGAGAGGATCACTGAGACCGTCAGCACGCGCATCCAGGACTGGGGCAAGGCGATCCTGCAGTGGCAGGTGAATCTGATCGCCAGCGTGCTGTCCAGCGGGCGCTACCTGATGGCGCTGCTGATCATCCCGGTCTTCACCTACTACTTCCTGGCCGATGCCGCATCGATCCGCACGGGCATCCAGGGGCTCGTGCCCGCCGAGGCGCGCGAACGCTACCACCAGATGCTCAGCGACATGGACACGGTCATCCAGCGCTACGTGCGCACCGTGATGACCATCTCCCTGATGACCGGCGTTGCGACCGCGCTGACGCTCTACTTCGCAGGCGTGGACGTGTTCCTGACCTTCGGCATCCTGGCGGGTATCGCGAACATGGTCCCGGTGCTCGGCGCAATCGCCGCGGTCATCGGCATCACGGCGATCTCGCTGCTGCAGGTGGGGCTGAAGACAACCATCATCGTGATGATCGTCTACAGCGCGATTCAGCTCGTCACGGACCGGGTGATCGCGCCGAAGATGATGGCCGAGGGCGCGCAGTTGCATCCCGTCGCGGTGCTTCTTGGCCTGCTCGTCGGCGCCGAGTTCTTCGGCATGGTCGGTGTCTTCATCGCGATCCCGGTGCTGGCCGCCGCGCGCGTCGCCTGGATCCACTACCGCGCCTACATGAACGAGGGCGAGCACAGCAAGGAGCTTGACAGCCTGCTCGGGCGTGAGCGGCCCTCGCCGGCCGCGCGCGAGGCCAACGCGGGTGACGGCGAGACGCAGGCGGTGACCGAAGCGGACGGTGCGGCCCAGGCTGCAGACGACGTTGACGATGCAGCAGTGAACGGAGACGAGGACGCGGATGAGCACGCTTGAAGCGCTCTCCCTGGCGTTCATCCAGGGCCTGACGGAGTTCCTGCCGGTGTCGAGCTCGGGGCACCTCGCCCTGGGCCACTGGCTGTTCGGGGCGCACGAGGAGTTGCCGCTTGAGTTCGTCATCCTCGTGCACTTCGGCACCCTCGTCGCGGTCATTGTCTACTTCCGCGCCGACCTGATGGAGATCGTCCGCGATGTCTTCCGGCCGGGCCGGGAGGCGGGAGAGGGGGAGACGCGCGGCTGGGGTCGTCGCCTGCTGATGCTGCTGGTGATCGCGACCATCCCCGCGATCGCCGGAGTGATCTTCGAGGACCACGTCGAGCGGCTGATGAACATGCCGTGGGCGGTCGGCTGCGCGCTGCTGGTGACCGGGACGGCGCTGATCGTCTCCGAGCGCGTCGGCAAACGCGTGAAGTCCGATCGCGACACGAGTGCGCTCGATGCGCTGCTCATCGGGATCGCGCAGGTGGCGGCGATCACACCGGGAATATCCCGCTCCGGGAGCACCATCGCGGCGGGCCTCGCGGTCGGTTTCAAGCGCGGGTGGGCGGCGCGCTTCGCGTTCCTGATGTCAATCCCCGCCATACTTGGCGGCACTGTGTTCAAGCTCAAGGACCTGATCGGGCAGGGCGCTGGCGGGCAGATGGGGCTCCACTTCGCGTGCTTCTTAGTGGCGGCGGTGACCGGCTACGTGGCGATTCGGCTGGTTATCGGGGCTGTCCAGTCGCAGAACCTGAAGTGGTTCGCGGGTTGGTGCTACGCGGTGGGGCTGCTGGCGATCATCGCGGATGTATCGCATCTGATGTAGATTCTTCGCGCGTTCGGGCAAGTCACCCTTGCCTGCGCGGGCGAAGCGCGTTACAATGGGCCGAACCTTCGAAAGGGCATTGCACGGCCTCGCTCTGATCATCCCTCGTCAGAGAGTCGTGAAACCCACCTACCGGGCCCGCCCACCTGGGCTGGCTCGCATTTTGGGAGGAATCCAACAGTGGACATTGGGCAGTTTTCAACGTTCGAAACCTTCGCGCTCTGGGGCACGCTGGTCACTGCGCTGATCGGCATCGGCTACGGCCTCAAGCTGCGCAAGGAGATTCTGGGGAAAGACCCCGGTACAGAGAAGATGCAGGAGGTTGCCGGCCAGATCCAGGAGGGCGCATCCGCGTACCTCAGCCGGCAGTTCCGCACGATCATCGGGATCGTGGTCGTTTTGTTCATCGCCCTCACGCTTACCGGCCTCCGAGGCGGCGATGAGGACATGTCGGGCGTCGTCCTCGGCTTCGGCCGTGGCATCGCGTTCCTGCTGGGCTGCTTCGCGTCCGGTCTGACCGGTTTCGTGGGCATGAACCTGGCGGTGCGCGGCAACGTGCGCTGCGCCGCTGCGGCCCGCACCTCCATCAAGGAGGCGCACGCCGTCGCCTTCCGCTCCGGCGCGGTCGCCGGCATGTTCACGGTCGCGATGGGCCTTGTTGGCGCGACCATCATCTTCATGATCTTCAAGGCTTACGCCACGGAGATCCTGCTTGGCTTCGGCTTCGGTGGCTCGCTGCTCGCGCTGTTCATGCGCGTTGGCGGCGGCATCTTCACCAAGGCCGCGGACGTCGGCGCCGACCTTGTCGGTAAGATCGAGGCCGGCATTCCCGAGGATGACCCCCGCAACGCCGCCGTCATCGCCGACAACGTCGGTGACAACGTCGGTGACTGCGCGGGCATGGCCGCCGACATCTTCGAGTCCTACGAAGTCACGCTGGTCGCCTCGATGATCCTCGCGCTCGCGCACGCGGGCCACAACCCGGACCTTGCGCGCACCTGGATCATCTTCCCGCTGATCGTCCGCGCCATCGGCGTGTTCACCTCGATCATCGGGACCGAGATCGTCAAGCTCAGGGACGAGAGCGAGCACCCGATGAAGCCGATCACCCGTGGCTTCATCTGGGCGGCGGTTCTCTCCGCCGTCGGCTTCGGCATCGTGGCCTTCACCTACGCCGCCAACTACGACGGCGCCAAGCTCTTCGCGGCCACCTTCGCGGGCCTGGTGCTGGCCGTCGGCATCTACAAGCTCACCGAGTACTACACCTCCGCCGAGTTCAAGCCGGTGCAGGAGATCGCTGAGGCCTCGCAGACCGGCGCCGCGACGAACATTCTCGCCGGCTTCGGCGTTGGTCTCGAAGGCTCCGTCTGGGCCGTCCTGGTCATCTGCGTGTGTGTGTTCTTCTCGGCCCTGCTCTTCCCCGGCGACCCGATCGGCGCGCTCTACAGCGTCTCGCTCGTCGGTCTCGGCATGCTGACCACCACCGGCGTCGTCATCTCGATGGACACCTTCGGGCCTGTCGCTGACAATGCCCAGGGCATCTGCGAGATGGCCAAGGTCCCGGAGGCCATGCCGACCGTCGAGCTGCTCGACTCGGTGGGCAACACCACCAAGGCCGCGACGAAGGGTCTCGCGATCGCCTCGGCGGTCATCGCCGCGATTGCGCTGTACGGCTCGTTCCTGTCGAAGGTGGCAGGCGCGAAGATCGGCGGCTCGGTGGGCGAGGCCGTAAGCGGCGAGGCAATCAAGGCCTACTCGATCCCGCTCGACCAGCCGCTGGTCTTCATCGGCGTGCTGATCGGTGGGGCAATGCCCTTCCTGTTCAGCTCGATGACGATCCGCGCGGTCGGCCGCGCCGCCTTCCAGATCATCAACGAGGTGCGGCGCCAGTTCCGCGAGATCCCCGGGCTCATGGAGGGCACTGCGATGCCCGAGTCCGCGAAGGTCGTGGACATCTGCACGACTTCCGCGATCAAGGAGCTCATCGCCCCCGGACTGCTGGCTGTCCTCTCGCCGATCATCGTCGGCGCGTGGTTCGGCTGGCTCGGCCTGGGCGGCTTCCTCGCCGGCATCATCGTCACCGGCCAGCTCATGGCTGTGCTGCTGTGTGACTCCGGCGGCGCGTGGGACAACGCCAAGAAGGTCATCGAGGACGGCGCGTATGGCGGCAAGGGCTCGGACAGCCACGCCGCGGCCGTCACCGGCGACACGGTCGGCGACCCCTTCAAGGACACCGCCGGCCCGGCACTGAACCCGCTGATCAAGGTCATGAACATGGTCGGCCTGCTCATCGTGCCGCTGATCGTCGTCCCGCACACCGCTCCGATGGACTCCGGGACCTCGATTGCCATGAAGATCGTCGGTGTCCTGCTCGCCGGCGTCATCGCGGTCACGCTGGTCATGTCCAAGCGTAAGGGCGCGGCACAGATGGAAGTGCACGAGCGCGTCAAGGCCGGAGACGATGCCGCGTAGTTCCGCGGCCATCCGTCGCAGTCACACCTGAAGACACAAATGAAGGCGGCCCGGCGATCAGCCGGGCCGCCTCTTTTGTGTCGTCTGCCGTGTCGTTCGTAGGACAGGCTTCCACTCGTATTCCAGGAACAGGCGGATGGTCAAGCATCAAGTCGACATACCGGACGGCTTCGCGCTGGCGAATGTCGTTGAGGAGGGGCGGCCCTCGCGCCGCGCCGTTTGCTGCGCGAGGGTGAGGCGCCGCCAGGCGCCGAAGCTTCCCTGCCCGCCCGCCGTTTGCCTTTCGGAGGGCGAACGACGGGCTGGCAAGGAAGCTGCCGCCCTCGCAGACGGCACTCGGGCGTCACTTTTCCCGCCGCCGGGGGCGGCGTCGGGAAAAGCAGCCCCTCCGTACGACCTACGGTGA
>JALGSW010000004.1 GCA_029821635.1 Candidatus Zipacnadia bacterium | reverse complement strand
AGCCTGCACGACGCGAACCCGGGCCTCGCGCACTACGGCATCCACGGCGTCGAGACGCTCTACGCGCTGATGGGCCCCGGCTGCGTTGAGCTCTCCTGCATCTCCGAGGAGGGCGGCGAGGTCTCGGTCGGCCGCTGGGCGGACGGACGCGTGGCATCGATACGCGGGACGCGCGCGGGCGCGCACGCCTACGGCTTCACCGTCTGGGGCGACAAGGGCGTCCGCTCCGAGCGTATCAGCACCACCTACATCTACCGCGAGTTGCTCAAGCGGATCGTGCAGATGTGGGACACCGGCGTGGCGGACCTCGAGATCGACGAGACCATCGAGATCGCGGCCTTCATCGCCGCGGCCTGGAAGTCCGCCAACAACGGCGGCAAGGTCGTCGAGCTCGAGTTCTCGACCGCGAAGTAGTATTGCCGTTCAGGAGGGGCGGGCGCAGCTCACAGAGCTGGCCTTGCCCGCCCGCCGTTCCCGCAGAACGCAATCGAGCCCGGCCTTCCGCGCGAAGGCCGGGCTCGTTCTGTTCGCGTAGGACAGGCTTTCCAGCCTGTCACGGGATATGCTGGTCTTCGCAGCATCTGACAGGCTGGAAAGCCTGTCCTACGTCGCTATCCCCAGCACCTCACACACCTGCGCGAAGACCTCGTCCTCGCTGCCGGACGCGTCCACGATGGCGGTGCGGTCGGGGTAGCGGGCGGCGTAGCGATGGAAGCCCTCACGTATGAACACAACCGGGCCCGACCTCCCATCCGGCGGGTCGGGCCCATCTCACGGTTGGGCGTCCGTCAGCAGCGCTCTCGCTCTATCCGTCTATCGAGCGTATCTACACCATCCTGCAGGAGACTCTCGTGACGGTCCATCTCGCTTATCATGTTCCCGAGGCGATGGGCCACGCGGGAAGTCGCAACGTCGAGCCGCTTGCTCGTGCCCCTCAGGGAGCTCATGACGTCCTTGAACTTCTGTACCTGCCCCTTGGACTGCCGTGAGACCTGGATTACATGCGAGAGCGTTCCGCGCAGTTCCTCCATCATTTGTAGACCTTCCGCGCGATCTTCACCCTCGCCTAGTGGCGATGATTCTAGGAATGGTAGCAGCGTGTTCCGAAGCGCGGCGCCGCACTCCTCAATCCCATCCAGTTCCTCCTTCAACTCTTCTGCGTACCCAAACAAGTCCGAAGCGGCTGCCTCTGTCAGTTCCCGTGCCTTTGGCGCCCCTCCTGGCGAGCCCTCGCTTTGCCATCGGTTGAGCGCCTCTGTACGTTGCGACATCTTCGCACCAACGGCTTCTGTGTACTCAGAGAGCCCTTGGTAGTGCCGATTAAGTGCTGCCTGTGTCTCCTCAGACTCAGCGGCGAGATCCAGCCAGCCCGGCGAAGCTGCTTCTGGGGAGCCTGCCTCTGCTTCGTTCCAGGGGCTTGGCGGCGAGAGGTCGATATCGGGGCAGTAGTCGAGTACGGGGTTCCTGAACTCTGCAGTCCCTGCAAGTGCCTCTCTCGCCACCCGCTCGATGTACTCAGCGTCCTCCTTAGCCAGTCTGCCAATCTGCGTTGAGTACTGCCGGACACGATAACTGCTCAGGTCAAAAGGTACGTCCTCCGGGTCATCCTGCGTGAGCAGCAGTGTGCGTTTGCCCATTGCGTGAGCTACGCCCAGTTCCCACATGACGTTCGGGTTCAGGTTCGTCAGGTCGGCAACAATCAGATAGGCGTCTTGGATCCCCTCGACAATGTCATTGACGACATTACGCTGATGCACGTTTGTGTCTGCCCGCCGAACATCATACTCGTTCTCTAGTCGTGGCCGAATGACGTGGTCAAAGACATCGTCTTGGTCGTCAAATGGCATTAGCACAAAGGCCAACGGTTTGGGTATGTCCATCGGATTGCTGCCCCCTTCTAGTCTATTGCCCTGACCGACAGTAGCCTGAATTGTGCGTATATGCTACCATTAATTCAAAGTCCTGCGCAAATTCGCGAAGACCTCGTCCTCGCTGCCGGACGCGTCCACGATGGCGGTGCGGTCGGGGTAGCGGGCGGCGTAGCGGTGGAAGCCCTCGCGCACGCGCTCGTGGAAGGCGAGGGCGTTGCGCTCGATGCGGTCGGCGGCGTCCGCGCCCTCCTCGCCGAACTTGCGCAGCATGCCCTCCTCAGGCGGCAGGTCGAGGATGATCGTCATGTCCGGGACCAGCCCGCGCGTCGCCTCCGCGTCGAGCCTTACCACGAGCTCCTCCCCCGCCTCACCCGCGTGGCCCTGGTAGGCGAAGGTGGCGGCGCTGAAGCGATCGCACAGCACGACCTGCCCGGCCGCCAGCGCGGGCCGGATGACCTGGTCGCAGTGCTGGGCGCGCGAGGCGCAGAACAGGAATATCTCCGTCAACGGGGTGATCGTGTGTGCCGGGGAGAGCAGAATCTCGCGGATGGCGCCGCCGACGGGCGTCCCGCCCGGCTCGATGGTGACGAGCACGTCCTCGCCGGCGTCGCGCAAGGCATTCGCGAGGCGCGCGAGCTGGGACGATTTCCCCGCGCCCTCGACGCCGTCGAGGACGATGAAGCGGTGCTTGAGTGCCACGCGGCGGCCTCCGTCCGGGCCCGGCGCTACGCGAGCGCGTCCGCCGGAGCCAGGGGATCAGACTGCGCGAAGAAGTTCGCCGCCGGCGACGCGGGCGCCTCCACGAGCATCAGCGCGGAGTGTTCGTGCTGCTCATCCCCATGGTGCTCGTCCTCGTCGCCCGATCGCACGGCCGCGTTTACCAGCGAGGCCGCGATTGCGAGGATGCAGATGAGCGTCACGACCATCATGAACGTCCGATCGCGCTGCGGCATCGGCTCTTCCTCCTCAGGACCATGCGCGCGGCTACAGCCAGAAGCGTTCACTGTAGAGGCGGTCCTCACGCGCACCCATCCTCAGCACCGTCCGTATGACCCTCCTCATCATCGCGGGCGGGCCGCAGACGTAGATCGCGTAGTCCGGCAGTTCCTCAGCCGTCGCCTGCGCGATATGCGTGCGGTTCACGTGCCCGATCGGGCCATCCCAGTCCTCCTTCGCGAGTACATGTACGACCTTCAGCCGCGGCGCATCGCTCTCGGCGATCTCGTCCAGCTCCTCGCGGAACACGATATCGGCCTGAGTATCGTTGGCGTAGAGCAGCGTCACATCGACGTCCGCCTCACTGTCGCGCATGTGGCGGAGCATTCCCATCAGTGGCGTGATCCCGATACCGCCCGCGATGAACAGATACTTGCTGCTCGGCGCATGCACGGTGTAGCTGAAGCGGCCGTAGGGGCCCTGGATCGTTGCAGTGTCGCCGGGCTCCGTCGCACCGATGGTCGAGGTGAAGTCGCCGCTGTTCTTGATCGTGCAGATGTGCGTGCGGGCCTGCAGGGGGCTTGAGGAGATCGTGAAGTGGTGCTCTTCGCCATCGTGGCGCTCATCGCCCCGGTACAGGCGCAGGAAGCTGAACTGGCCCGGCGCGTAGTGCAGTGGCTCGACGCCCTCGGGCGGCTCGAACTCCAGCGTCCAGACGTTGTGCGTCTCCTGCTTCACCGACGCCACGTTCCACAGCTTCGACCTGCGCAGCGCGGGCCAGACGAACATGTGCAGGGAGTACACGACCAGCGACGCGCCCAGCAGCACCAGCCACAGCACCCGCATCGGCGTGCCCTCAAGGTCATCGCCGACCACCCAGCTATGCACGAAGCCGAGCAGCAGGATCGCCGGAGCGAGACCGTGGACCTTGTGCCAGGCCTCGAAGTTGAGCAACTGCCTGCGCCACAGGCTCGTCACGGCCACGATGAGCAAGAGCAGCAGCGCGATCTTGCCGAACCAGATGGGCCAGGACTGCTGCAGGCCAGTGATGAGCCGCCAGCTCCCCGAGCTGAGCGCCAGCAGAATGGGGTGCGCGACGAGCAGGACCACCGCCAGCACCGCCATCGACCGGTGGAAGCGCAGGAGCATGTCGAGGCCGTAGTGCTCGCAGATCGCCTTGATCCGCGCCGCGAGCATCACCTGCAGGGCGAGGATCACCATCGCCACAAGCGCGAAGCTCATCCCGAGCATCTTCAGGAACGGCTCCGTCTCGCGCTCGCCCGTGGTCGCGGCGAGCACCAGAGGCAGCATGAGCAGCGCTGCGTAGAAGACCACCAGCGCGATCGCGGCGATCGGCGAGCCCAGACGGTGCGTGCGTACGCTTCTCGGCGTCGTCTCTGCCATCACGCACAACCTCCCGGTGGGTCGTGGCGTCAAGCAGAGATTCGGGGCGGGCGCGTCAACTCCTTGTGGACTTCACGGCAGAAGGACCTTCACGCGCCGGCGCGGCTCCTCGCCGACGGTCTTCGACTTGAGGTTCCGGCGCGCGGCCAGCTCCCGCTGCAGCCGCCGGATGTAGGCGCTCTGAGGCAGCAGCTCGACCGGCTCGTTCTCGGCCATCACCTTCTCGATCGCCTCGGCGGCCTCGCGCAGCGCGAAGTCCTCGCGCGCGCTCTTGCGGTCGGCCGAGAGCTCCTGCACGGCCTCCTCGATCTGCGCGTAGCTGTTGTTGCGAACGGTCACCATGGCGGGCACCTCCTCGGGAACGCGCCCCAGCTCGGCCGCGCGCTGCAGCGCCACCGCCACGTCCGCATCCTCGGGGTTCTGCGTCACCGTCGCCGGCACGCGACCCTCGCGGAGCGCCTGCTCGAGGTGTTCGCGGTTGATCCCCACCGGCAGCACGCGGAGCACTCGCGAGCGCGACTCGGCGCTGCGCAACTCGGCTTCCAGCGGATCGCCCGGCTCAGCGGCCATCGTGCGACCGGGCGCCACGGGCTTCTCGACCGCCACGATCTCGCCGCCATCGTCGAACTCGCGCACCTCGGCGGTGATCGGCCGGCCGAGGAGGATGCTGTCCACCGTCTCGGCAACATCGTGGTGGATCGCGAGCTGGTTGATGTCCTGAATCTCGACGATCGTGTCGAAGGTCGGAGGCGCCTGGCGCTCGAGCACCGTCTTCTGGGTGCCCCGGCGCTTGGCCTCCTCATCGCTGAGCACGACCGCCTGGATGCCGCCGACGAGGTCCGAAAGCATCGGGTTCGCCATCAGATTCTCGAGGTCGTTGCCGTGCGCGGTCGCGATGAGCTGCACGCCGCGCTCGGCGATGGTGCGGGCGGCGGCTGCCTCGGCCTCCGTGCCGATCTCATCGACCACCACGACCTCTGGCATGTGGTTTTCGACGGCCTCGATCATCACCTGGGACTGTGCGCGGTCGTTCGGGACCTGCATCCGCCGCGCCCCGCCGATCGCCGGGTGCGGCACATCGCCGCCGCCGCCAATCTCGTTGTTGGTATCGACTACCACCACGCGGCGGTCGAACTCATCGGCCAGCACGCGCGCGACCTCGCGCAGCTTCGTGGTCTTCCCCACCCCGGGCGGGCCGAGCAGCAGGATGTTGAAGCCGCTCTCGATCACATCGCGGATGATCTCCAGCGTCCCGTACACAGCGCGCCCGACCCGGCAGGTCAGGCCGACGATCTCGCCGTGACGGTTGCGGATCGCGCTGATGCGGTGGAGGGTCTGTTCGATGCCCGAGCGGTTGTCGCGGTCGAAATCGCCGATACGCGAGGTGACGTGGTCGATGTCCGCGCGCAGCGCCGGAGTCTCCTCCATCACCTCGCGACTCTGGACGAAGCGCGCGCTGATCGGCCGCCCGAGGTCGATCACGACCTCCTTGAGCTCATCGAGGTGATCGTGACTCTCCAGCCAGTGTCGGACGCGGTCGGGAAGCACCGTGAGTAATCGGTCGAGGTCGGCCTGAATGGTCTCGTGCAGGGTCATCGCCGTCTCGGGTTGTCCGGCTCCCCTGTCCTCCTCTTACTGCCGCAATGTGGAGCCGCGGGGCATCCTGCCGACCTCCCCCGCCTGCGTCCCGCCCGTGGGCGGGAACGCGCAGGCACCCCCTCGCCGTTCCGGCTATGCATTACACACAAATCCGTGGGCCGTTCTGCCGTACGGAGGGGCCGCCTGAGCCCCCGCGCGTCGTTTATGCGGGGGCGAAGTCGGCCCGCGTGCAACCGTTCCCGTTCAGCAATCATGAGTGCGACGAGTTCGCGGTGATGCGCGGGCCGACTTCGCGTGCTGATCTCGCTGCGCTCGCTCAACACGCTCAGGCGGCCCCTCCGTACGACCTGCGGCTCGGCAACGCCTGTCGTCCTCCCCCTCTTCCGGAACGGAGAGGGGGCCGGGGGGAGAGGTCAATCCTTCCGGAAGAGCAGGATGTACTCCTTCTGCATGACATTGTAGAGTCCGAAGATGATCTTGTCCACGGAGCGCTCGAGGGTGAGGCCGGCGTCCTCGCAGGCCTCGGTGAACATGCCCGTGGTGTCGATCTCCTCGCCATCGCTGGTCATGTTGCCGATGACCACCGCTGCCATCGCGCCGGGCGCCAGCACGCGCTCCATCTCCCGCGCGCACTGGTGCATGTCCTCATCGTAGAGGCTGAAGCGCTCCTTGCCGCGCCCGCGCACGCCGATGAAGCCGTCGCTGATCTCGTCCAGGTCAAAGCCCATCGCGTCCAGCGCATGCTCATCATTCTTGACGTAGTTGAGCGCGATGGAGTAGGGCGGCGATGTCACGATGCCGTCAACGCTCGCATCGGGCAGGTCGAGCGCCCGCGCGTCGCCCTCGCGCACGTCCGCGTTGCCGAAGTCGAGGCCCAGTTGCTCCTTCACCGCGACGTGGTCGCGCACCGAGCGGAACATGCGGTCGCGGTTGTAGACGAACGCGTCCACCGGGTCGCGGCGGCGTCGGGAGTTGTCCGAGCGCGCGATCATCTCCGTGAGGTCGAAGAAGTCCTTCACCGGCCCCTCGGGGAACTCGCGGTCCTCGGGCGTCCGGAAGAGGCGCTGCTGCTTGGTGTCGCGCACGCACGGGGCAACGTACTCCGACGCGGCCTCGATCTCGGGCAGATGCGCCCACGATTGCGTCTTCACGCGCGAGATGAGCCGGCACAGCGGCGACACGTCTATGCCGATGCAGTCGATGCCGAGCAATTGCGCCTCGACGGCCGTGGTGCCGGAGCCGATAAACGGGTCGAGCACGAGGCCGCCAGGCTTCAGGCCGATGATCCCGAGCAGCGCGCGGATCATCTGCGGATGGAACTTGCCCTTGTACGGGTAGAACCAGTGCGTGAGGTACTGGTTGATCGACTTTGTCTGGTTGTACTGCTGGATGTGGTGGTAATCGGTGAGCTCGGGCTCCTGATGCGGAAGCTGCAGCGACATGACGTAGGCGGAGCGGCGCATCAGCGCCTCGCGGTCGAGGGAGCCGTTGGTGGCGAAGCTGCGCAGGTTCTCGTTGACCTCGAACCGCGCACCAGCGGTACGCAGCTCCATCTCGGCAAGGACAAGCTCGTAGATGAACTGCACGTTCTCGTGGAGTCGGAGCTGTGTCGTCTGCTGCATTCGCCTATGCACCTACAGGAGTGAGATTGGCGGATCATCGCCCTCAACCGCGCCCTGGCGCAGGATGAGGTCGCCGCGGTCTACATAGAGAGCCTGATTGCTCGAGCTGTAGCTGTAGCTGAGATCCACCTCAAGGTCAAACAGGTCGTGGACGGTCCACTTGATTGGTCTGAACGTCTCCGCGTCGCCCTCGACGAGCCGTTCGTGGCGGAAGGCGACCAGCAGATGTCTGGCCGGCTTCGATACATTGATCCCCGGGTGCTTGCCCGACAGCGAGATCACGACTACCGGCCGCGTGTCATCGGTTCTACCGGTGGCGCAGGTCTTGACGAGCAGGCACGCCGTGCGGGAGTGGCGGTCGGCGATCTCGAAGTCGGGGTAGCCTGTCGCGCCGCCTGAGAATTTGCCCCGCGGCTTGTGGAGTTCGAACTCCCTCTCCCGGAGCACGATCCCCATGACCCGCTTCACATGGTTGCCGAAGCCCTGAGCGGACACTCCCCTCTTGGGGGCTCCCCGCAGCCGCTCAAAAGCCACCTCGGCGGCGCCATTGATGGCGGAGAGCAGTTCGGCGTCCCTGTGATCGTTCGGGTCAATGGCGTGCACCGGCACGTCGGCTACAGCACTCACGACTTCATGGAACCGGAACGACGCGCCGTCCTGTCGATACAATGCGACCATTCGCCGCAACAGATCAACGCGCTGAGCGGAGTCCATGATCGACCTCTCTATATGCTCTCGATCAGAGTCCGGATCGCCTGGTACTCGTGGCG
This sequence comes from Candidatus Zipacnadia bacterium, assembly GCA_029821635.1. Taxonomy (GTDB): domain Bacteria; phylum Armatimonadota; class Zipacnadia; order Zipacnadales; family UBA5352; genus UBA5352. The sequence goes on along the minus strand of JALGSW010000004.1, from coordinate 52,553 downwards.
GGCGATGTCCACGGCGGTCAGCTCCGGCGTCGGGTCCTTGTGCGACTCGGCGGAGACGTGGCCGTCGTACTCCACAGCGGCCAGCCACGCGACGATCGAGGTGTAGTCCACCTCGCCCTCCCCCAGCAGCAGCTTGTAGTCGTCCTCGCGATTGTCGCAGTAGCAGTCCTTGACCTGCACGTTCCAGACCAGCTCGCCGAAGCGCGCGAGCACCTCGTGGCCGTAGTAGCGATCCATCCGGTAGAGGTTCCCCGGATCGTAGTTGATCCCGATGTTCGGGCGATCCACCCGCGCTATCATGTCCATCGTGGCGTCGCAGGTCGCCGACAGGCCGAAGTTATTCTCCATCACCACGCCGAGGTCGGGCGTGAGCGCGAGGTCGCAGCACTCGCGCAGATAGTGCGCGGCGCGCTCCCAGTGGTCCTCGCGCGCTGTCGAGGGCTTGGGCGGACCACCGGGCTGCACGCGGATCATATCGCACTCAAGTTCCTGCGCGATGTCCAGGTAGCGGCGGAACTTCTCGACCTCCTGCAGGCACTCGTCATCGCTCTTCTGCGCGAACTGGCCGACGTAGGTGCACAGCGTCACGCACTCCATGCCGGCGTTGCGAAGCTGGCTGCCGAGGCTGCGGACCTTGCTGTCCGGCACATCCGCGGGCAGGTGCTTCTCGACCCCGAACACCTCGATGCCCTCATAGCCGATGTCGGCGGCGATGGAGACGGCCTCGGAGATATCGTAGTCCTGAAGTATCTTCGAACAGATCGCGATGCGCAGCGCCATGATGCCACCACCCGCTCCAGCATGAATGAACGGACGCAACTTCGCCGTGGGGGGCAGAAGGACCTTCGCGGGCGAAGGTGGCCGCTCTGCCATGGCGAATCACCGGCTGACGGGCCCGGATCAGGCCCGGCCTCGCAAGCGACCCATGCAAGCAACTCGCCTCGGGAGGTCGACCATGCCCAGAGCATTCCGCTTCCGCCACGTCGTTATCGACGCCAACCCGCCAGGGGCGCGGCATGACATCACGCTGCTGCACGACCTCACCGGGAACGGGCTGCGGGACATCATCATCGGCGGCAAGCAGGGCCCGCCGAACCTGTTCTGGTACGAGAACCCCGGCTGGGCGCGCCACGAGGTCGCCGAGGCGGATGACCTCGAAGCGGGCGGCGTGATCTTCGACGTCAACGGCGATGGCCGTCCGGACATCATTGCGGGGCAGCAGGGCCGTGACGGCAACATCCTCTGGTGGTTCGAGTGCCCGGAGGACCCGCGCGAGCCGTGGACCGCGCGCGTCATCGAGGATCGCTTCGCCAAGTACCACGATCAGGCGGTCGGCGACGTGGACGGCGATGGCGAGCCCGAACTGGTCTTCCTGTCGCAGTTCGCGGGCGTGCTGGGCTACTACGACCTCCCCGATGACCGGACCGTCGAGCCGTGGCCGCGCGAGTGCTTCCACATGATCGACGACGCGGTCGGCGATGCCGAGGGCCTCGCGATCGTGGACATCGACGGCGATGGCGTCACGGAGATCCTCGCGGGGACGAGCATCTACGCGCCCGAGGACCTCGCACTGGACCGCTGGAGCCGCCGCGAGTTCGCCCCCGGCTACGTGCAGACGCGCGTGGCGATCGCGGACCTGCTCGGCGAGGGTCGGCCGCAGATCGTGCTGATCGAGGGCGAGAGCGACGAGGGGCGTCTGGCACTGTTCACCGCGCCCGACTGGGAGCCGCGGGTGCTGCGCGAGGGCCTCTACCATCCGCATTCGCTGGAGATCGCGGACCTCGACGGCGACGGCCGGCCGGAGATCTTCGTCGCGGAGATGGGCCTCGGGCACAACCCGCATGAGCCGCTGATGCTGATCTTCCGCCCGGCCGGCGATGGCACGTTCGAGGAGCACGTGATCTGCACGGGAGTCCCCACGCATGAGGCGAAGGTCGCGGACATGACCGGCGACGGCCGCCCGGACATCGTCGGCAAGCCCTACGATCCCGAGCGGCACATCGACCTGTGGCTCAACGAGACGTAGCGCCGGGCGCCATCAGGTGCAGCCCGGCGTAACCGTCCGCCACGAGCACCCGCTCGCCCGCAAGCGCCACCCGCGAGGCGTGACCCGGCGTCGGCGTCTGCGCGACGACCTCGATCCGCCCGTCCGCATGCACGTCGGCGATGACCACGCCGCCGCTCGTGGGGCAGGCCGCCCAGGCGCGCGTGACGCCATCCACGGTCTCGCCGAGCGTTAGTCGCACGGGCGCGAGGCCCACGCGCGCCTCGCTGAGCGGCCGGAGCTGCGCGGGGTCGCTCAGGTCGAAGGTGCGGAGCTGACGGTGGCCGGTCGCGAGGAGCATCTCGCCGATCAGCGCGACCCCGTTCGTGCCGAAGCTCAGCACCTGGCGCGTGTCATGCGCATGCGCGAGCGCGGGCCCGCCCTCCGCGTCGAGGTCGATCACCCTGACTCCGAAGCCGTTGCCGACCACCACGTAGCGCCCCTGCAGGAGCGTCTCCGCGATCTGCCAGCCGAAGTGCTCGAGCTTCACGGTGCCGAGCAGCTCCGGCGCGGCGGGGTCGGCGATGCTCAGCACCTCGATCACCGCGTTGCCGGTCAGGACCACGAGGCGCTCGCCGAAGCGCACGAGCTGCCGGGCGTAGCGGCCCTCCAGCGCGGTCGCGATGAGCTCCGGCGCGGTCGGCTGGGAGACATCCGCCAGCGCCACCCCCGCCGGTCCGCACGCGATGCACACCAGCCCGCCCTCGACCGCCACGTCATACGCGATGCCCTCCAGCGCCAGCCCGCCGACGCGCTCCATCCCCGGCAGCGCCAGCACTTCCAGCCCGGCACTCCCCGACGCGAGGAACGCGCGTTCGCCATCCACCGCCACCCCGCGCACCTGCCCACCGGAGGCGTACGTGGCTTCCCCGCAACTGAGCGGTGGGCACCCCGTCGTTGGCGCAGGTGGCGTGCCCACATCCGGCACCGGCGGCGTCGCGAGGCCCTCTGCCTCGACCACCACCAGGCCGGCGCGGTAGTCGGCGACGTAGACCAGCCCGTCCGCGACCGCGAGGTTGTGCGCGTAGCCGGGCGTGTCGCAGAGCGCCAGCGGCTGCGGCGCGGTCGGGTCGCTCACGTCGAAGACGAACAGCCCGTTCAGCCCGTCGGCGAGGAACAGCCGCGTCCCACTTACCACGCACTGCCACGAGTCCGGTCCACGGAGGTAGTAGTCGGGCGTGCGCACATGCGCGACGGTCTCCGAGCGGGCCGGATCGCGCACGTCGATCACGTCGAAGCCGTGGCCGCGGTTCGTGCCATCGGCGCCGAGAGTGCGGTCGTGATGCCCGTGCGCGACGAAGGCGTAGCCCGCGAGCTCGCCGGTCCCAAGCGCGAGGCCATAGCCGTAGCCATGCAGCGGATGGCGGGTGACGATCTCCGGGCGGCAGGGGTCGGTGAGGTCGAGGATCGCGAGCATGCTCTCGTGCCAGACACCGACGTAGGCGAAGTTGCCGCGCACCTGCACGCCCTGCGACTCGCCGCAGCGCGCGAAGCCGAGGTGGCGGGGGTGCGCGGGATCGGCGATGCTGACGACCTCCGTGCCGTGCGAGCGGCAGGGCACGAGCAGCAGATCACCCGCGACCTCGACGTCCGTGGCGAACTCGATCGTGTCGTACGTGGTCACAAGAGAGGGGTTTGCGGGGTCGCTCACGTCGATGACCTGCACGCCGCCGTAGCGGTCGGCGACGAAGGCATGATCGCCGCGCAGCGCCACGTCGAAGGCCTGGAAGGTGTCGCAGCGACCGAGCGGCTTCGGCGCGCGCGGATCGCTCAGGTCGAGCGTGACGAGCCCGAAGTAGTCGCAGCACACGTAGGCGACGCCATCGCGGATCGCCAGCGCGCGCACCGGCCCGCCTGGATCGACCTGCGCCACGATCGGCAGCTCGCGTCCCCAGCTCATGCCGTCACCCTCCATCTGCGCGCCAACGCCCGCGGCGCAGCCCGCAAGCGCGATCATCCCGATTAGCCGGGCGTACATGGGCACGCGCACGCGCTGACCTCCGGCGCGGAGCCGTGATATCATGGTCGGCCGGGGGTGCCTTCTTCGCCCGCGAACGCGCGACCTGCGCGGGATCGCCGGTCCGTGCGGAGCTTAGTCGGGCACGAGCCGGTACGCCGGCACGCCAGGGCCTGCGTCCGTGAGCATTGTCTGGCGCCTTCAGGGGCAGCGCTCTCGCCAGTAGTGCGGCAGCAGCGCGCACACAGTCAGCACCTGATCGTTCGCGACCATCACCTCGGCGTCCATGTTGCCGGGGTCGAGCTGGGCGATGAACTCGCGACAGCGCCCGCACGGCGGAACGACCTCCCCGCCCTCACGCACCGCCACGACCTTCACGATGCGACTCTCCCCCGCCGTGACCATTGCGGCGATCGCCGCGTGCTCGGCGCAGAAGCCGAGCGAGCAGGCGGCGTCGATGCACACTCCCGTGTACACCGCTCCGCTATCGGTGAGGACCGCCGCCGCAACGCCACCTACCTCGACGGTCTCGGACAGCGTGCGCGGATTGACGGCCCTCGTGGCGATGGCGCGCAATTCCTGGAAGTCCATCGCGGCTCCCTTCCCCGTGCGGGGGCGAGTTAGACCTTCTGCAGACCGGCGATACCCGCGAGCAGCTTCTTCACCCCGCCGCCGTCTCTGAACGCGACCGTGACCTTCCAGTCATCGTCGATCGGCTCGGCGGAGACCACCATCCCGTCGCCGAACTTCGAGTGCCGCACCTTCTGCCCGCTCTTCCACTCACCCGCGGGCGCCTGCTTCGCGGGCTTGTTCTTCGCGCGAGACTTCGCGGCGGACGCCGGCGCACCCGACTTGCGCTGCTTCGCCCGCTGCAGCACCGACGCCACGTCGATACTCCGGCCTCCGGACGGCTTCTCCAGCACCTGATCGCCCTCGTCGAGCATTCGCGGCTGAGCACTGTCCGTGTAGCGCTGCTGGCGGTCGAGCAGCTCCTCGGGCAGGTCGCGCAGGAAGCGCGACGGCGCCTGCCGCCGCGTCTCACCGTAGATCGTGCGATGGAAGGCATGGCTGATGTAGAGCAGCTTCTCCGCGCGCGTGAGGCCCACGTATGCGAGCCGCCGCTCCTCCTCGATCTCCCGGTCATCGCCCGAGCTGATCGAGCGCTGGTGCGGGAAGATCCCCTCCTCCATCGACACGACGAAGACCACCGGGAACTCCAGCCCCTTCGCCGAGTGCAGCGTCATCAGTGAGACCGAGCCGGTGAGGTCATCCGCCTGGTCGATGTCGGAGATCAGCGCGATGTGCTCGAGGAAGTCCACCAGACCCGCATCGGGGCGGCGCCGCTCGAATGACGCGGCCACGGTCACGAACTCCTGCAGGTTCTCCACGCGCATCGCGTCCTCGGCCTTGCCGGACTCCTTGAGCTTCTCGATCATGCCCGAGTTCTCCACCACAGCGCGCACGAGGTCCGGGAGGCTCGCGTGCTCCACGCGCTGGCGCAGCAGCATCATTGCGTCATAGAAGTTCCCGACCGCGGTGCGCGCGCGGGCGCTCTGGTCCTCATCGGCGGCGAAGTAGCGCGCGGCCTCCATCAGCGAGCAGTTGTTGCGCTCTCCGACGAGCGTGATGCCCTCGAGTGTGCTGTTGCCAATCCCGCGCGGCGGCGTGTTGATGATCCGGCGCAGCGACAGGTCATCGGCCGGGTTGAAGATCGAGCGCAGGTAGGCGAGGGCGTCCTTGATCTCCGCGCGCTCGAAGAAGCGCAGGCCGCCGACGATCTGATAGGGGATGCTGCGCGCCGCCAGCGCCTGCTCGAAGTTGCGCGAGGCGGCGTTCACGCGGTAGAGGATCGCGTAGTCGCCATACTTCGCGAGCTTGGCGCGCACCTGCGTGCCGATCGTCTCGGCCGCCCACTCCGCCTCCTCCTCCTCGTTGATCGCCTCGTAGATCACGATGTTGTCGCCCGGCGGGTTGGCCGTCCACAGCGCCTTCTCCGCGCGATTCTCGTTCTTCTGGATGATCGCGTTCGCCGCCTCGATGATCTTCGCGGTCGAGCGGTAGTTCTGCTCCAGCGTCACGACTTCGGCCTTCGGGAAGTGCTCCTGGAAGTCGAGGATGATCCCCACATCCGCGCCGCGCCAGCCGTAGATCGACTGGTCGTCATCGCCGACCACACACAAATTCTGATGCTCGTGCGCGATATGCTCCACGAGCTTGAACTGCGCGTGGTTGATGTCCTGGTACTCATCGACCAGCACGTAGCGGAAGCGCTCCTGGTACTTGCGCCGCACGTCCTCGTGCTCCTCGAGGAGGCTGACGGCCTTCATGATGAGGTCGTCGAAGTCCAGCGCATTGTTGCGCTGCAGCTCTTGCTGGTAGCCCGAGTAGACCTGCGAGACGAGCCGCTCCCACTCGCCCTTGGCGGTGCGGCGGTAGTCGTCCACGGTCATGAGCTGGTTCTTCGCGTCGCTGATCGCCCAGAGGATGTCGTTGTTCGTGCGATCGGTGCAGCGGTCGCTGTCGGCCAGCCGCACGTCGAGCCGGGCACGCACGTCCTTCACGATCGCGCTCTGATCGCTCTCGCCGAAGATCGTGTACTCCGGGACCACGCCCACGTGCTGCCCGTCCACGCGCAGGATGCGTGCGCAGATCGAATGGAAGGTGCCGGCCCACATGCCCTTCGCGCGCTTCTTGCCGACGAGGGTGTGGATGCGCTCGCGCATCTCGGTCGCGGCCTTGTTCGTGAAGGTGACGGCGAGGATGGCCTGCGGATCGACACCGCAGTTCTCGATCATGTGGGCGATGCGGTAGGTGAGCGCGCGGGTCTTGCCCGAGCCCGCGCCCGCGAAGATGAGGACGGGCCCGTCGATGCACTCGGCTGCGGCGCGCTGTTCCGGATTGAGGCCTTCGAGCAAAGACATGCGGTAATGGCTCCCGATTGACGGACAGACGCCCCCGATGCTCCGGAGGCGCCGAATATGCATGATGAGGTGCAGAGAAGTGCAACTTCGGCGGGGATAACTTCAACCGTATCCGCTTGACACAGTATACCATAACGGCAGCGACGACAGCAACGGCAACGAAGCCTGCCGTCGCCGTCATCCTTTCCATCCTGTCCATCCTGTAAGACCAGTCGTTGCCGCTCGCGTCACTCCTTGAGGTCGAGCACCTCGTAGACCTCGACCGGCTCGGAGAAGCCCCGGACCTCCACCGGCCCCAGCGATCGCGCTTCGATCGCGTGCGCCACGGCCTCGTACGTCTGCCGGCTGATCAGTATCGAGCAGCCGACCTCCTTCGTCATCCCCTCCAGCCGCGAGGCGAGGTTCACGTGTGCACCGATCGCCGTGTACTGCATGCGCTCGCCGGTGCCGACGTAGCCCACTACCGCCTCCCCGCTGCTGATGCCGATCCCCGCGACCAGGTCGGGCATGCCGAGGAATTCCCACTCGGCCTGGTTGTACTGGAGCCGCCGCTGCATGTGCACAGCCGCCTGCACGGCCAGCAACGCGTGGTCGGGCTGGTCGAGCGGCGCGTTCCAGAACGCCATCAGCCCATCGCCCATGTACTTGTCCAGCGTCCCCTCCATCTCCCAGATCGTCTCGTGGACCAGGTAGAAGAAGCGGTTCAGCAGCTCCACGGTCTGCTCGGGGCCGAGCGCCTCGGACTGAGCGGTGAAGTTGCGGATGTCAGCGAAGAGCACGGTCAAGTCTCGCCGCTGGCCGCGCAGGAGCGCCTCCGGGTCCTCCTCGACCAGCCGCTCGAGCACCGCCGCGGGCGCGAAGCGTGCCAGCGCTCCCCAGACGCGCTCGCGCTCGGTCTCCTCGCTCATCAGCCGCAGGCCCAGCCCCGCGACGGTCGCCCCCAGTATCACGACCGTCGGCGCCACCACGTCGATCGCCAGGCCGGCCTCGAAGACCCACATCGCGACCCAGTTGTAGCCCACGAGCAACGCCGCAGCGAAGGTGATCGCCCAGACGGGCCGCAGGCGGGTCATGCCGAAGAACATCGCGACGCCCAGGCCGATCACGATCAGGATGCAGCTCTCTCCGGAGGCGTGGCGGAGGAAGTCGCCGTCGAGGATGTTCGCCAGCGCATTGGCCTGCGTCTCGACGCCGAAGTAGACCGAGTCGAAGGGGCTGGCGCGCAGGTCGTAGAGCCCCGGCACCGTGACCGCGATGAAGACCACTTTGTCCCTGAACTGCTCAGCGGCGACGTCGGGGCGGTCGGCCATCGCCAGCACATCGCCCACCGGGACGTAGGGGTAGGTCTGCGCGCCGCCGGCGAAATCGATGAGCATCCGGCCCATGCGGTCGATGGGGATGCGGCGGCGGCCGCCCAGGTCGATCGAGCGTCCGGGACGGATCACCACCTGGTCGGGCTCGACGTCGAGCAGCCCCGCGGCGGCCGCCACGGACAGCGACGGATAGAGCCGTCCCTCGTGCATGACCACCGGGAAGGTGTGCCTGAATATCCCGTCGCCCGAATCCACGACGTTGACGAAGCCCACGCCGCGCGCTGCCTCAACCAGCCCCGGCAGAGGCGGGGTGACGTCGCCGATCTCAAACAACCCCGCAGCCGCGTTCAGGCCACCGGGCTTGAGCACCCGCGCGGCTCTCCACGACTTCGCCTCCAGCGCAACGGGCACGCCCGCATCATCGTCCCCGCCCTCGGACGCGTGCCCGAATGCGGCGTGGTAGACGATCCCGGACGCGCGCGTGGCCTCGACCAGCTCGGCATCCGACGCCGGGCCGTCGGCGAAGGCGTCGGGGTCGGCGAAGAAGATGTCGAAGACGATCGCCTTCGCGCCCGCGTCGTTGATGGTGCGGATGACCCGCGCGAACTCCCGCCGCGGCCACGGCCAGCGCCCGACCTCGGCGATGCCAGCTTCATCCACATTGACGATCGCGATGCGCGGGTTCGGCTCGCGTTCGCCGCGCCGGGCGAAGCGCCAGTCGAGGGCGCGCAACTCGATGCCGTCGAGGAAGGTGAATGCCGGCCAGAAACGCAGCGCAAGCGCGACAACGGCTATGGCCGCGATGATGATCGCGAGCCGCCGCGTCTGAAGCGCCTCTGAGTAGGCTCTGCCGCCGTTTGCCTCGTTCATGAGCTCGTGGTCGGCCGCGCGCGTCGTTTACCACCCGCGTATGAAGGGTATCTCTCTGGTGACAGCGAAGTAGCGCCGTGTGCAACAATCCAACGCATCGCAAGTATAAACGGGGAACGGGATATGCGCAAATCAGCGGTACTGCTCGTCGGCGTCCTGGGGGTCTTCATATTCCTGGGCGTGCTGATGGTGCAGTCGCTGGTCATCGTCCAGCGCATTGCCTCGGTCAGCGAGACCGCCGGCGACGTGCTCGTGAAGGCAGCGACCGATGAGGACTTCAGGCCTCTCGGCGACACCACGCACGTGCTGACGGGCTACGCGGTCCGCACGGGCGCGGCAAGCGGCGTCACCCTCAACTGGGTCGATGGCTCGCGCGTGCGCCTGGGGCCCGAGACCAGCATTCGCGTGCGCAAGTGCAACTTCAACACCAGCTCGAAGCAGACCACGTCACTCTTCGACCTCGACGCGGGCCGCATCTGGGTGCGCGTGCTCTCCGCACTCGGCGGCAAGACGAAGTTCGAGGTACGCACCCCGACAGCCACAGCGGGCGTGCGCGGCACGGTCTTCTCCGTGAGCGTCGATGAGGCCGGGCAGACGGCCGTGGCGGTCTACGAGGGCGAAGTGGTCGTGGACGCCGAGGGCGGCACGGCGACCGTCGCTCCGGGCCAGCAGGCCAGCGTCGAGGGCGGAGCCGCGCCGGTTGCGCAGGAGGACGAGGACGCGACGGCGTGGGAGGAGCAGCAGGGCATCATCGGCCCGCGCCTGGACCTCGGGGTAGATGAGACGATCGCCCTCCCGGAGGGCGCGCAGAGCGTGACGATCTCGGGCATCTCCGAGCCGGGCGCGAGCGTGACGATCAACGGCAGTGCGGTCGAGCTCGACCGCGGCAGCCGCTTCAGCGCGCAGGTGCCCGTGGACGGCGCGGGGGATGGGATAATCGTCGTCGCCGCCTCGGACCACCGCGGCAGCCAGACAGTCAGGCCGATCTCCATCGAGGCGAAGTAGCGGCGAGCACGGGGGTGTCTCCGCCCACGGGAAAACATAAACGCCCGGGCCACGAAGGCCCGGGCGTCGGATGTTCTGGGCACCCCCACGCGGTTCAGAGGATCTTGCGCACAAGCACCGCCCACTCGACCACCTTCAGGATGTAGGACAGCACCAGCAGCCCGACGATGATGTAGAAGAACGTCCACACGGCCGGGCTGTCGAAGCGTGCGATCCAGTCGCCGACTGCAACGCTCTGTCCGAGCACGAGCTGCTCAGCAACTCTTGCCAGAAATGCGATGAACTGCGCGTAGAGAGCGCGCATGAGCGGGTAGGCCGCGGCAAGGCCGAGGACCGCTGCAGCGATGGTCACCGGATTGAGCACACGGAACTTCTCCCGCTGGTGCTCGTTGAAGATCGGGCACTGCCGGCACTCACGCGTGCGCGTCGAGCCCGCCTGGCGAGCTCCGGTCTGCAGGTCCGAGCGGACGTAGGTCGAGCCCTGCTCGGGCAGCACGTTGGTGGAGGCACCGTGCTTGAGCAGCGACTCGATCAGGTAGGGGTCGCAGTTGCAGCCCTGGCGGAGGCGCCAGCAGTCCTTGCGGCTCTTGAACGCCGGGCAGATCTCCCTGATCGCCTCGTGGCAGAAAGGCATCTCCCAACAGTGCGAGATGCGGTAGCCGGGGCTCCCGGTCGCCTTCTTAGGCTTGCCAAAGCCGTGCTCTTCCTCGAGCCTGGCTCGGCGCGCGGGCGCCTCGCGGATGTAGTTGACGATCTCGATGAAGATGCGGATGCCGACGACCAGCACGATTCCCTGACCGGTGATCGCCGACCAGTTCGTGATGATCCCGCCGGCCTGCCCGGCCTGGCTGGAGACCTGACCCGCCACCATCAGCGGGAAGCCCAGCACCAGGCCTACGCCCGCCAGCCCGGCGACCACCGCAACCGCGATCTCCTCGAAGGTCACCACGACCAGGCAGATCGTGCCGAGGATGCCGCCGACAGCCATCAGCTGTCCCATGAGCTGCAGGTTGCGGATGGCCTTTGCGTCAACCGGCCCGGACAGATGGCCGCCGTAAACCGCGTACAGGACGTATCCGAGGCCCAGTGCGAAGCCGGCCGCACACAGCTTCAGGCCCATGCCCGAGAGGTCCCGCACCTTCTGAGCGAAGTCTATCTTCAGCGGCGAGCGGCCGGCGCCTCCTCTGCCCTGTCGCAATGCGGCTCCTCCTCGTGGGGTGGTGAACCGACGCGATCCGCAGCGCGTGCCAACTAGCTGTTGTCGGCGCTCTCGGCCGCCGTGCGATACTCCTCCGGAATCGGGTAGTCATCCAGGAAGCTCAGGAGGTCCGTCTTCTGATTCGCCCGATTGTACGCCTCCTCGAACGCGATCAGCTCCTCCTTCACCAGGTACGAGAGGTTCGACTCGAGAAGCTGCATCCCGAGGTGCTTCGAACTCTGGATTGTCGAGCGCATCTGCGATGACTTGCGCTCGCGGATCAGGTTGCCGATAGCGGGCGAGCCGCCCGGCTCGCCGATCATTATCTCGAAGGCCGCGATCCGGCCCTTCCCGTCCTTGCGCGGGATCAGCTCCTGTGAGAACACCGCCAGCAGCGAGGTGGAGGTCATGGCCCGGATCTCCTCCTGCTCGGAGGAGGGGAAGCCGGTGACGAGGCGGTCCACAGTCTTCGGCGCGCTGACGGTGTGCAAGGTCGAGAGCACAAGGTGACCGGTTTCAGCGGCCTGCAGGCAGGCGCGCATCGTCTCAAGGTCGCGCATCTCACCGACCAGCATCACGTCGGGGTCGGAGCGCATGTTGCGGCGAACGGATTCCGAGAAGCTCGAGACGTCCACACCGACCTCGCGCTGGTTGAGCAGGGAGCGCTTGCCGACATGGAAGTACTCGATCGGGTCCTCGATCGTGATGATATGCGTGTCGCGCTCGCGGTTGATGTAGTCGATCATCGCGGCGATCGTGGTGGTCTTCCCGCAGCCGGTCGGGCCGGTGAGCAGGACGATGCCGCGAGGGCGGTGGAGCAGCTCCTTGACCTGGTCCACCGGCAGGCCGAGCTGGTCGAAAGTCAGGATCGTGTCGGGGATCAAGCGCAGCGCGATCGTCGGGTGCCCTTTCTGCTGGTAGACGCTGACGCGGAAGCGGGAGCCGGTGTCGATCACGGTGGCGATGTCCGCACCGCCTGTCTCATGGAACTGCTGCCAGTAGCGGTTCGTCGGCATGTCCTCGCCGAGCAGATATGCGGTCGCGCCGATGCAGTCCTCGTGATCGAGGTTCTTGTAGCCCTCCACGCGGTACATCTTGCCGGTGATGCGGAAGACCGGCGGCTCACCGAATGACAGGTGCAGGTCAGAGGCGTCGAGCTTCTCACAGGCGTGGAGAAGAAGCTCGAGGACGTCGCCGTCCATGGTCCTGCCAACGGCGTCGCTCAATTCGGGCGGGGCCTTCACTGTTCGTCGAATGTAATCCTCAGCCATCTGTGATCCCTCGCCGGCGTCAGAATGTGAACGAAAGTCGGCATGCGCATCCTCAAGCGCCAGGGCCCGGGGGAACCGGGCCTCGATCGTGCTGCTGCCGCGGCTACTCGGGCTGTCCGGGCTTGCGCGCCGCGCGCCGCGCGCGCCGGGCCTGCTCCTGCAGCTCCTGCTCGGAGATCTTCCCGCCACGGCCGGTCGTCTCGGCAGTGGTCTTCTGCGCCTCCGGAACCTCCCCGCGGGTGCCGCCCAGACCGGGCTGCTCGCGCGCCGCCGCCTCGGCTTCCTTCGGGTCAACCCGGCGCAGCATCTGCCGCATCTCCGTGTAGTTCCCGGCGTAGAAGAGCGAGTCGCGCGCGGAGATATTCCCCTCGCGGTAGAGGTGCAGCAGCGCCTGGTTACGCGTCTGCATCCCCCAGTACCCGCCCTCCTGCATCACCTGGTACGTGTCGCCAGGCTGGCCATCCTCGATCATCTTCGCGACCGTCGGGTTCGCCACCAGCACCTCGACTGCCGCGATGCGACCGTCAGTGCCCTTGCGCGGGATCAGCACCTGCGAGACGATCGCTCGCATCGACTTGCTCATCCGCAGACAGATCATGTCGCGCTGGTGCGGCGGGAACATGTTGATGATGCGCTCCATCGTCTCCGGCGCGCTGGAGGTGTGCACGGTTGAGAACACCAGGTGACCGGTCTCGGCCGCCTGCATCGCGACATTCATCGTCTCGACGTCGCGCATCTCACCGATCAGGATGATGTCCGGGCTCTGACGCACCACGTACTTCATCGCGTCCGAGAAGCTCATCGTGTCGATGCCGACCTCGCGCTGGTTCACGATGCAGCCCTTGTCCGGATGCACGTACTCGATCGGGTCCTCGATCGTGACGATGTTGCCCTTGCGCTCGTTGTTGATGTGGGCGATCATCGCGGCGAGCGTGGTGGACTTGCCGGAGCCGGTCGGCCCGGTCACAAGGACGACACCCATCGGGCTCATCGAGATGTCCTTGAGGACCGACGGCAGTTCGAGGTCATCGATCGTGAGTATCTCCAGCGGGATGATCCGCATGACCAGGCCGACCGTGTTCTGCTGCTTGAAGATGTTGATGCGCAGGCGGCAGGTATCCCCCACCGTCAGACCGAGGTCGCGCTCGGGAAACTCCTCGAAGAGCGCCTCCTGCCGGTCGGTCATCAGTTCATTGGCCATCGCCTGCGTGTCCGCGACCGTGAGGACCGGGTGGTGCTCCCAGATCTGCACCCTTCCCTGTACTCGAACCGCAGGATGGGCTTTCGCCTTCCAGAATACGTCCGAGGCACTGAGTGCGGCGGCCTCAAGTACGACGTCTCGCCAATTCTCCACTGCGTGCTGCCTCCTTGCCCCCCCGGGCGTGCCCCGGAGTGCGCAAATACGTGTGTTCCATTTGAGTGGTTCCCCGTGCGCCCGATACGCTCCTTCTTAAATACAAAGAGCGCGGGCGACGAATGTCGCCGCGCCCTGTGCGCGTCCGCCAGGCGCAATGCGAGCGCCTAGGTTAAATGCAGAAGCGCCGACGACGAATGTCGTCCGCGCCTGCAAATCTTCTGGTGGTGGAGCAGGCGGGAGTTGAACCCGCGACCTTCTCCATGCCAAGGAGACGCGCTCCCACTGCGCCACTGCCCCACCTTCCGCTTCGAGAACAATTGTATCAGACCCGGGGGGCCTCGTCAAGGGCAGGTCGGGCCGTGGCAGGCCCTCGCCCCGCCATGCGGAGCGGATCAAGGGCGGCCTGGCATTCCGCGGCCCGATTATCCACGACGGCTGAGGCTCGCGGCGTGGTGCGGTGGTGCGCACGCCCCCGTGCGCACACAGTCGGAGGGAGTGCGGGCGCCCGCCGTTGCCCTCCTCCGCGCTGCTACGCCTGCCAGCGGTCCTCGAACATGATCTCGCCCAGCGACAGGCGCTTCTTCGGCGGGGCCTCGGCGTCCGGATAGCCGATCGGCATGAGGCCGACCACGATCACGTCCTTGGGGATGCCGAGCAGATCGGCCACTTTGTCGGCGCTGAAGGCTCCGACCCAGCAGGTCCCGAGGCCCTCCTCGACCGCCTGCAGCGTGATGTACGCCATCGCGATCGACACGTCGATCGGGAAGCACTGCAGGCCGCAGGACATCACGTGCTCGTCGGTAACCGCGCACGCAACGATGACCGCGGGCGCCTGCGCCACGAACTGCTGGCCGTTCGCCGCCTCGGAGAGCGCCTCACGCATCTGCGGGTCGCGCACCACGACGAAGCGCCACTCCTGCAGATTCCGCGCCGACGGTGCGAGCCTCGCTGCCTCCATCACTCGATCGAGCTTGCTGTCCTCCAGCTCGTAGCTCTTGAACTTACGCACTGAGAAGCGCTGCCCGATCGCATCCATCACGTCCATGCGTCGTCACCCTTCCGTGTGTCCCTCGGTGTGCTGAAGCTCATTCGACGATGCCGACCGGCGCTCCCGGCGCGAACGTGCCGCCGAAGTTCAGCAGCGTCGCGACCGGCTCGTCCGGCGCATGCGCGGCGACGATCTCCCCCACGAATGTCGTGTGATCGCCGGTGCGGTGCGCTGCGTGGAGCGTGCACTCGAGGTTCGCCGCGGCCTCCGCCAGCAGCGGGACATCGATCACCGCCGGCTCGACCGTCGGGATCCCGAATTCCTCGAACTTGCTGCACTCCGCGCCCGAGCATGAGCCGGAATACTTCACAAGCTCCGCCTGGCTCTCCCCCGCCCATGCGAAGACGAACTCGCCGGTCGCCTCGATGCACTGATGCGTGTAGCGCCCCAGCCCGATCGCCACACAGACCAGCCGCGGGGTGCCTGAGCAGATCATGCCCCAGCCCGCGGGCATCAGGTTGGGCTTGCCATCCGCATCCCGCGCGACGACGAGGATTACCCACTCGGGGTACTTCCGCCCGATCGCCTCACTCGGGGTTACCTGCTTCATCGGGGCCCTCCTCGGCCTCCCGTGCCGTCGCTTGCCGGCGGGCCATCTCCGCCAGCTCAGGATAGCCATGACGCTCCGCGTCCTCGATTGCCCACTCAGAAGGCTCGGCGCCTCTCTCAAGCAGAAGGCACGCGAATTCGGGGCGGCCATGCACGACGGCCACCGTGAACGCACTGTCACGCTTCCAGCCTATGCCCTGCGGATCAGCGCCCGCCTCGAGCAACTCCCGGCCGCGCTCCAGGTCGCCCTGCCTGGCGGCCTCTCGGAGTGGCGCGGCCTGCTGCACCTGGTGGTAGCGCCAGCCCAGGGCCGCGAGCACCACCGCCAGATAGAGCGCAGACGCGGAAAAGATCAGGATGAGAGCCCACTTGATCACGGGCGCCAGGATGAGAAGCGCGCGGACGCAGTAGCGCCAGATCACCCCCAGCGCGTTGACCAGCGGGTCCTCATGCGTGTATTCGCTGTCAGGTTCGTCGAGCAGGTGTCGCCCCACGGCAGTTCACTCGTCTTGCGCCGCCTCCAGCAGGATCCGCGCGAGTTCCTGGTTGCCGGAGTTGCGCGCCACCTCGGCCGCGGTCCAGCCCGTGCGCCTCAGCGTCGGGTCGGCGCCGTGCTCGAGCAGCAGGCGCGCGATCTCCACTTCGTTGTTCCTCGCCGCGATGAACAGCGCGGGCGTGGTGAACGGGCTCTCTTTCGGCGCGACGTCGGGATCGGCGCCGTGCACGAGCAGCAGCTTCGCCAGATCCGCGTCGCCCTGCTCGGCCGCGATCTCCAGCAGCGACTTCGTGCTCCACGTGTTGCGCGTGTCGGGGTCGGCGCCCGCCTCGATCAGCGCGATCAGCCCTTCGCGGCGCTCGTAGCGTACGGCTACGTCGATCGCGTCCTGCGACGGCTCCGCGCCCACCCGCAGCAGCGTCTCGGTGACCGGCTGCTGCCCGGTGCGCAGCGCCGCGATCAGCGGCGTCTCGCCGTCCGGACCTGCGCGATTGGGGTCTGCGCCGCGGTCGATCAGGCGCTGGATCTCCTCGACCTCGCCTGCCTCGGCGGCCCGCTGCAGAGGCGCGCCTCGCCATCCACCCCAGGCCGAGCTCACGTGTGTGCCGAGGAAGATGAACAGGCCAACGATCAGGACCAGCGCGAAGATCGCGCCTACCACGACAGTCGCGGTCCAGGCGCCCCGGGCCATCTCGCCCGCGTCCTGCTCGGGCTCGTCGGGCTGGTAGTTCAGCGCGGCCACGTTCTCCTCAGGCGTGCGCGCAGTAGCGGACCGCACGAACGCCTTTGGGCGCGCGTACGTGTCCGGTCTGCCGCTCGGCCGCCGCGGCCGTTTCTTCCGCCACCACAGCATGTGTTCCGGTCTCCCCCATCCAAGAGAGGCTTGCGCCCGGTCGCCAACCGTCTTCGCGTCGTTCGCGTCAACGCGCGCTCAGGGCGCGCTCCTTCTCGGCGAGGAGGTGCGCCATCTCCTCATGCCCCGCGTCCTCGGCGAGGTGCCTTGGGGCGTAGCCCATCCACAGTCCGCGCGGGTCGGCGCCGTACTCAAGCAGCAACTCGACCTCGTCGTGCATGTTGTTCTCAGCCGCGTAGTGCAGCGCCGGCTGCGAGGTCGGCCCTTCGTTGCTGATCGCGTCCGGCTCGGCTCCGTGGTCGAGTAGCAGCCGCATCTGCGCCAGGTCATGCCGCTCCGCCGCCAGCTCCAGAGGCGAACGGCCGTCCCAGAAGCCTCGCACCTCCGGGTTGCCGCCATGCTCGATCAACGCCCCGAGCGCCTCCCACTGCCGGTAGCGCATCGTCATCCCCACGACCTCGTCGGTCGGCACGGCGCCCGCGTCGAGCAGCATCCGCAGCGCCTCCAACTGACCGGAGCGGACGGCCGACGCCAGCGGCGTGCCGCCATCGGGCCCGGTACCCTCGATCGGAGCGCCGGTGGCGATCAGGTCGCGCACCAAAGTGAGTTGGCCCTCGATCACCGCCTGCTGCAACGGCTGGACGGCTCGCGCTCGCATGGCGGCCATCCCGCTGTCCACAGCGTAGATGAGCCCGATCACCACGAACAGCCCGAGGAGCACGTAGATCACGATGTTCAGCGAACGCCCGAGCCGCCGCTCGATCTCCTGCGGCTGAGCTTCTGCGTCGTCAAAGCTGATCGCGTCGAAGACCTCCGCCTGCTCCTTCGCAAGCACCCGCTCGCGGCCTCGCGCCTTGCGGACCACGTCCCGATCGCGGGTGTCCTCGCGCCTCCGCTCCCGCCGGTCCTCGAGCGTTGAGCGCCGCACACGACGCCCGGACGGGCGCCCGCCGGGATCTCGCCGCTTCGGGCGTTCCGACCGCTCAGATCGCCCTGACGTGCCGGAGCGCGCCGAGTCGCCCTGACGTGACGGATCGGTGGTCCACCGACGGCGTTTCTTGCGATCGTCATCCTTCCGAAACCAGAGCATGTGTGAACTCCAGCCAGGCGGCGTAGTCCTCTCGCGGGGTATCACTTGACGGCGTCTCCAGGACGAGGTAGCCGTCGTATTCGATCTCGCGCAGCGCGTGACCGACCGCATCCCAGGGCACGTTGCCCTCGCCCAACGGCATGTTCTTGTGGTCGTGGGTCATGTCCTTGATGTGAACCTGCGCCAGCAGGCCCTCCGCGTCGAGCTTGCGCAGCTCGGCCGGACCATCGTGGCCGAAGCGCAGCGCGTTGCCCACGTCGTAGTAGACGCTCACCGCGTCCGAAGCGATCTCGTCGATCATGCGCAGCCACGTCTCAACGTCCACCGTGCCCTCCAGCGCCAGTGTCACGCCGCGGCTCTCGGCCTTCGGCGCGCAGCGCTTGACGCCCTCGATCGAACGCGCGATCCGCTCCTCGCTGTCGAGCATTTGCTTGCCGAAGAACGCGGTCAGGATCGTGCCGATCCCGGCCTCCGCGCACATGTCAATGAGGTGCAGCATGAGCTCGACAGCTTCCTCGCGTATCTCCGCGTCCTCGTCCGGAAAGCCGCGGTGATTGTACCTGCCCGCCACGCACGATGGCATCTCGATCGCGTAGCGCTCCGACCACTCGCGAAGCTGCCGCACACCCTCCGGCGTCCAGATCAGTTCGTCGCGGTAGTCCTCCTGCTTGACGAACGGTATCTCCAGCCCGTCGAAACCGATCTCGGGCGCGATGCGGAACGCGTCCTCAAGGTCGGGGCCGAACCGCCCGGCAGCGCAGATCCCAAACTTCATGGCCCATCCTCCCTCATTGCTCGTCAGCGTGCGATTGGGACTTCGCCACCGGCGCGAGTACTCCCTCCATCGCGCAAGGGATCGCGGCCCGATGCAGGAGACAGCCCGGGGTGCGGAGAATTCCCGGTGAGCAGAACTCCCCGGTCGTCCTCGCACCGGGACGGTGTACCGAGCAGGGCGTCGGGCCCGCTCGAATCGCCAATCTATCCTCAGGGATCGATACTTTGTGAGTGAGATCGACTGGTTCGCTGTTATCTCCGGCGTCCTCGGCGGCGTCGCGCTGCTCATGTACGGCATTCGCATCATGGGCGAGGGTCTTGAGAGCGCCGCCGGCGACGCGATGCGCAATATTCTCGCCGCCCTCACGCGGAATGCCTGGCTCGGATGCCTCGTCGGCACCGCCGTTACCGGCATCGTGCAGAGCAGCTCTGCCATCACCGTCATGACCGTGGGTTTCGTGAACGCTCAGCTCATGACGTTCCGTCAGGCGCTCGGCGTCATCTACGGCGCGAACATCGGCACGACCGTTACCGGCCAGATCATGGCCTTCCAGATCACCCAGGCGGCGCTGCCCGCGATCGCCATCGGCTTCGTGCTGCAGCACTTCGGCCGCAGCCGCCGGCTGCGGGACCTTGGGCAGGGGATCCTCGGGTTCGGCATCCTCTTCCTCGGGCTGCTGCTCCTCAAGGACTCGGTCGAGTCTCTGAAGACCAGCCAGATGGCCGTCCAGATCTTCCAGAACTTCAGCCACAACCTCTTCCTCGCGGTCCTCGCTGGGATGGTCGTGACGATCTGCATCCAGTCCTCTTCCGCCTCGCTGGGCATCGCGATGGCGCTGGCGGCGCACGACCTCATCGGTCTCGACGCCGCGATCGCGCTGATGCTCGGCGACAACATCGGCACCTGCGTCACCGCGCAACTTGCATCGATCGGCACGCAACCGACAGCCCGCCGAACCGCCTGGGCGCACACGATCCACAACATCGTGGGAGTCGCGCTCGCTCTGGTGCTGCTGAAGTGGTTCAAGCCGGTCGTGCTCTCGGTCTCGCCCAGCGCCGAGGGCCTCGAAGTCGGAACGAACGCGTACCAAGCCGTCCTTCAGCGCCAGGTCGCGAACTCGCACACGCTCTTCAACGTGCTCAGCGCGCTGCTCTTCCTGATCTTCAACACGCACTTCGCCGAATTGCTGGAACGCTGGATCCCCGACCGCAGGATGGCGGAGACCGAGGCCACGCACCTCGACCGCCGCCTCCTCGACACGCCCGTCGCCGCCGCGGGAGCCGTCCTGCAGGAGCTCGCGCGCATGGCCCGCCTCTGCCGCCGACTGGTCCAGGGCGCGACCGATGCGGTCGTGCAGCCTAAGAATGCCGAGACTGAGGCGCTCTGGGCCGAGGATAGGGTCATCGACCAACTCCAGGCGTCGATCACGGCCTACCTCGTGGACCTGATGGAGACCGATCTGCCCGAGTACATCTCCGCGCAGGTGCCCGCGATGCTGCACGTCGCGAATGACTTCGAACGCGTGGGCGATCACTGCAAGAACCTCATCGAGCTTGCGGAGCAGCGGCGCGACGAGGACATGCCGTGGTCGGAGGGGGCGGATGACGATGTGCTGAGGATGGCGGGGGTGGTCGACCGGATGCTCGACCTGGCGGCCGGAGCCCTCAGCGGCGATGAGGGGGCGCTGCCGTCGGAGGTCCTCGAGTTGGAGAAGCAGGTTGACCGACTGACCGAGGAGGGCCGCCTCGCCCACCTCGCGCGCTCACGCGAGGGCGACTGCCTGATGCTGCCGGGGCTGCTCTTCCTCGACACGCTGATGAACTACGAGAAGATCGGCGATCACGTGCGCAACGTCGCGCGTGCCCTTGTGGGCGGCCTGATGGACGCCGGCGCGACGCTCGCCTACGACGAAGACAGCCGGCCCGGGGAGCCCGCCACCGGCTCACCGTAGCGGGCGGCGGACGGACGGTTCAGTCGCCCTCGCTGAAGACCTGCGTGGTGAAGACGGAGAGGTCGCAGCCGTGCCGCCACGCGTCCGGCGGCAGTCCGGCCTTGTGCGCGCACAGGCAGGTCAGCATCGTGTCGCGGTCCCAGCCCTGCTCGGTCGCCACCTGCGGCAGGAACACCCCGCGCCGCATCCCTTCCGAGACCACCACGCCGTGCTCGCCGACCGTGATCTCCTCGGGGCTCGCGACCTCGCGCAGCGGCGAGAGCACGCTGATCTCGATCTCCAGCTCGTCCACCTCACCGCGCGTCACCGGCTGGAAGCGCGGGTCCTGCGTCGCCGCCGAGATCGCCGACGACCGCACCGCCTCCGCAAGCGGCCGACGCGGCTCCAGCGAACCGATGCAGCCACGAAGCTCTCCGTGCTTGTGCAGCGTCACGAACACCGCGCGCTGCGGCTCGAAGGCCGGATCGCCGGTCGGCAGATCGGGCACCGTGCGGTCCCGGACATACTGCGCGATCGTCCGCCGCGCCAGGTCGAGGAGCGTTCGTTGCTGCTGCTCGTTGAGTTCGCCCGCCTCCGCCATCGTCGCGCCAGCCCCTTCGGACGCCGGTGATGCCTGCACATCCTCGGATTCGGTGCGAGCACGCCTCCGGCCTGCCTGAATCACCGTGGCCGGTCGCCAGGAACGGCAGACAGCCCACGGGCGAGGCGCCCGTGGCACGGGGGGGACAACGAACATGCGGGACGACGCTCACCCGCCGCCCGCCGCCTGCGCCTGCTCGCGCGTGAAGACCAGCAGCGCGTTGGAGACCCGGCGCTCGGCGCCGTCGCTTGGCGCGTTGAGCAGCCGACCGTCCGCGACGAGGGTCGTCGAGCCGCCGCCGTCGAGGTTCATCGCATCGCGCGCGCCCAGCTTGATCATCGTCGAGGCGAGCTCCTCGAGGGTCATCCCGTAGCGCTCCCGCTCCCCCGCCCCCTCAGCCACCACCAGCAGCAGCCGCCCGTCCGCGCTGATGCCCACCGCGGTGCGCGACGGCGCGCTCGCGTAGATGTCCGGCTGGAAGCCCTCCGGCGACGCGGTGATGTGCTTCCGACCGTCCTTGACCAGCCGCGGACCGCCGCCGATCGCCTGCGCCAGCGCGGGCCAGCGCGGCGTGGTCGTGAGCCTGGGCGTCACCATGCAGCCCGGCTCGATCCGGTCGAGGCTCGCGGCCATCCTGCCCATCCCCGAGAGCACGAAGCCCCCCGCCGGGATCGCGACCGCGCTGCCGTCGGTGACCTTCGCGATCACCGCGCCGGAGGCGTCCACGGCCAGCCGCGCGCGCCCCTTCGCCCCCTCGACGGTGCCGCCCCAGTAACGGTTGAACATCACCAGCGTGTCCTGCTGCTCATGCCCGCGATTGATCGCTGCCAGCGGCTGCCAGCCATGGCTGGAGAAGACTACGCGGCCGTCGAAGCTCAGCCGGTCCATCAGCAGCTTCCCGTCCTGCGCGATCCCCAGCACCGTCCGTCCGCCCCACGGGTCGCGCACCCACTCCCCGTCGATCACCAGCATCCCCAGCGGAGGCCCGCTGCGCGCGAAGTACCCCCCGTTCACCCCGCCCCACGCACCGCTCCGCTGCACGATCCGCGTCAGCGACGCGCGATCATGCACCGTCGAGGCCGCCAGCGCGGGCCGCACCTCGATCGCTGCCGACCGCGGGTCCACGTCAATCACATGCACACGCACCGGCCCGCGCGGCGTGGAGAAGTTGCGCGTTTCCAGCACCCCCGCCGCCTGCGGCAGCGGCCGCACCGGCTCAGGCTCCGGCTCGGGGATGATGTCCTCGGGGGCGCGCAGCAGGTCCACGACGATGCGTGGGGGTTCGGCGAGCGTGAACACCCGCGGCGGCTCGGGGGAGAAGTGCAGGATCTCCACGCGCGTGCTGCCCGTCGCCGTCGGCCCCTGGCGCACCTGATCGATCAGCTCGTCCTCCAGCCGCAGCAGGCGCACGCTCGATGCCATGCCGCCGGCGCCGACCAGCGCGGGCAGCTCCAGCGTCAGCAGGCCCGGCTGCGCCCACCAGCACATGCCCGTCGGGCGATCAACGTCCAGTACGATGCGCACGCGGTCCGGGTGCCGGCCCTCGCGCACATCCGTGACCGCCGCGCCCGGCGTCGTCAGCGCCCAGACGGTAGCGCTGCCATCGCGCTGTACGCTGCTCGCGACCTTGAAGGTGCTCACGAGCATCGCCAGTGGCACGAACAGCTTTCCGTCGCGCACGATCGGACACGCCGCCGACTGCTGCACCTCGCCGTCGGCGGAGAAGGGCGCCACGTCCGGCCGCACGAGCACACTGTGCCCGAAGCCGCGAATCGTCCACGGCGCTCCCGCGTCCCCCGGCTCCACGCTCAGGCCAAACGCCTCGCTCAGGGCATCCGCCGACAGCAGCAACGTGCGGCCGTCCTCGCAGATGGCCTCGCCGGGGTCGAGGGCGCGACCGTTCACGACCACCGTGCTCACGCCCGCCGCCCCCGCCGCGCTGGCGGCGAGGAGGGCGAGACCTGCGATGGCTGCGAACACGCTCCGTCCCATGACTGCCTCAGTTCAGCCCCTCAGGACGCACATGCGCGAAGCCCTCGCGCCCGTAGACGACGTTCCCGCCCGCGATGACCGCCGCCACCACGCCCGGCAGCTCCCAGCCATCGAAGGGCGTGTTGCGGCCGCGCGACTCGAACTCCCCGGCATCGACCCACCAGATCGCCTCCGGGTCGAAGACCAGCAGGTCGGCGGGAGCGCCGACCTCGATGCGCCCCTGCGGCAGACCCAGCAGCTTCGCCGGCGCGCTCGTGAGCGTCCTCAGCACCTCCGGGAGCGCCATGCCCGCATCGTCGCACAGCGCCGCCAGCGTCACGCCAAGCGCGGTCTCCAGCCCCACGATCCCGAAGGGGGAGTCCGTCAGCCCGGCGAGCTTCTCCTCGATCGTGTGCGGCGCGTGATCGGTCGCCACGATGCCCACCACACCGTCCCGCACGGCCTCCAGCAGCGCGACGCGGTCGGCCTCGGTGCGCAGCGGCGGGTTCATCTTCGCGTTCGCGCCGTGCAGCCCGACCGCCATGTCCGTCAGCGTGAGGTAGTGCGGCGCGGTCTCCGCGGTCGGGCCATCGGTCCAGTCGCGCAGCAGTGCCACGCCGGCGGCGGTGGAGAGGTGCGCGATGTGCAGCGGCGGGCGCCCCGGCCCGTCCCACGCCTCCCGCCACTCCTCCAGCGCCCGCAGCTCGGTCTCCGGATGCTGCCCGCGAACGCCCAGCTCGCGCGACAGCACGCCCTCGTGCATCACACCGCCCGCGGACAGCTCCTCAGCCTCCGCGTGCGCGATAAAGAGCAGTCCCGCCTCGGCGCAGCGATGCAAGGCCTCGCGCCGTTGCTCGCGCGTGCGCAGCATGAACGCGTCGTCGCTGACCGCCACGCAGCCTGCGTCGCGCAGGGCTGCGAAATCCGTGAGGGTCTCGCGATCGTTCCTCGCGGTCGCCGCGCCGATTACGCCCACGCGGCACCACGCCGAGCGTTCGATGCGCGCGGAGATCGCCGCCACGCTCTTCGCCGAGTCCGGCGCGGGCGTTGTGTTCGGCATCGCGCAGACGGTGGTGAATCCCCCGCGGATCGCCGCCCGCGTCCCGCTCGCGATCGTCTCCTTGTGCTCCGCGCCTGGCTCGCGCAGGTGCACGTGCAGGTCGATCAGCCCCGGGCAGACGACCAGTCCAGTCGCATTGATCGTCGCGTCGGCCGCGCCTGCGATGTCGGCGCCGACGGCCGCGATCCGGCCGTCCTGCACGAGCACATCGGCACGCTCATCGCGCCCGGTGCCGGGGCAGATCACACGCCCGCCGCGGATTGTCAGCGTCGATCCTGTCATGCCGCTCAGCGTCCCTCACAAACGCAGAAGACCTCCCGGGGGGAAGGCCTTCTGCATGTCTTGAGATATACGCATCGCGACCTACTCGGTCACCATGACGTGCACGCGGTCGATGCGGTCAACCTTCTTGCCGTCGGGGTCCGAGACGGTCAGCGTAACTGCGTAGTAGCCGGGGGCGAGGAACTTCCAGGTCGTCTCCAACCCGTAGCCCTCTTCCTGCACGCCGTCGAGGTCGTCGAAGTCCCAGACGTAGAGCGCATTGACGCCCTCGGGCTGCTGCGCGGCCTTGAACTCGGTGTCGGCGTCTACCTTCGTGGTCAGGTTCGCGCCCGCGTCGGCGAGCAGCGGCTGCCGCTCGTAGCCGATTGTGAGGTCGCCGACCCAGAAGATCTCCTCAACATCGCCGAACAGCGCAATCTGCGTGATATTGCCCTTCGACACATCCACCGCGCCCGTGAAGCTGTCGAACGGGACGACGATCTCGACCCAGTCTTCGAGCAGTTCGGGGTAGTTCGCGACCGCGATTGCGCCCGAGTCGATCGCGCCCTGGTCCGTGACGATCAGCGCGCGGATCTGCTCGATCTTCGCGGGCGGCTCGGGCGGGGCCATCGTGCCCATGCCGGGGCCCATCATGTTCGGGTCCATCATGCCGGGATCCATCATGCCCGGATCCATGCCCGGATCCATGCCCGGATCGACCATGCCGGGGTCCATCGGCGGCGCAAAGCCGCCGGGGACCATGCCGGGATCGACGGGCATGTCGCCGGGGAACGCGCCCTCACCGGGGAACGCGCCCGGAATCATGCCCTCGCCGCCCATGCCGGTCTGCGGCGGCTCGGGCTCGTTGATCTTCACGACGAGCTTGAGGTAACCGCCCGCGGGGTCGGTGAGGAAGCGGCTCGCCTCGAGCGGCTCCTTGAGGTCGAGGCGCCCGCCGGCGAAGAAGCCGGTGGTCTCGACCTTGAGGGCCTCGCTCGCGAGGTATTCCTCTTCCTCATCGAGCGCGATGGTTCCCGAGCCCCAACTCCCCAGCTCGACGGCGCCGAGGTTGCCGGAGTACAGCGGCATCCTGCAATCCTGGGCGAACGCGAGGCTACTGAGACCGATCATCAGAATGACTGCGAGGACAACTGCCGTCGGTCGCATCAAGGTGATCACCCCTGAGCTTGCCGCGCACGCTCACGCGTGCAGGGCTGTCTGCGATTGACTCACTCCTGCATCAATTCTACCCCCCCGCGCCGAATCCTGCAAGGCGGCTTTGCGCCGCTTCGATATTCGTCCTCTGCTCCGTGGTGCGGGCGCCCGCAGACGCGGAGCGTCTGAGCCCGCACGCCGCGAACGCTCCCGCCGAGCCGAACGACCGCAGGCAGGGATGCCTGCGCCACGAACGGCAATGGATGACGCTGCGGCTCACACCAGCCGCACGCACACTTCCCCGTGCAGCGGCTCGCCATCCGCGGTCAGCCGCACCCGCCCGTCGCCCAGCGCCACCAGCCCCATCTGCGCCAGCGGCTCCGCCCTCGCCAGCAGCGCGCACACTCGCTCCTCCCCGAACGCCCGCTTCAGCGCCTCCACCGCCAGCCCCTCGGTCATCCGCAGCCCCATCATCAGCACCTCGGCGAGCGCGTCGTCGGGTTCGAGCCGCTCGGCGAAGGCCTGCGGGCTCTCCCCCGCTTCGATCGCCTCGCAGTAGGCCACCGGCTCGCGCAGGTTCGCGCTGCGCACGCCGTCGAGGTAGCTCCATGCGCCCGCGCCGAAGCCCAGGTAGGGCTCGTTGCGCCAGTAGGTCATGTTGTGTGCGCACTCGCGGCCCGGCAGCGCGTAGTTGGAGATCTCGTAGCGCAGCAGCCCGGCCTGCCCGCACAGCTCCTGCGTGAGCTCGCGCATGGCGAGGTGTTCGGCGTCCTCGGGCGGCTCGATCTCCCCCGCCTCGTGGCGCGCGTGCAGCGGCGTCCCCTCCGCGAGCTCCAGCCCGTAGGCGGAGACGTGTTCGGGCTGCAGCGCGAGCGCCCGCAGCAGCGACGTCCGCCAGCCCTCGACCGTCTGCCCCGGCAGCGCGTAGATCAGGTCGAGCGAGACGTGCTCGAAGCCCGCGTCCCGCGCGGCCTGCACCGCATCCTCGGTCTGCTCGGCGGAGTGCCCGCGCCCGAGCATCGTCAGCTCGCGCTCATCGAAGCTCTGCGCGCCGATGCTGATGCGATTGAACCCCGCCTCGCGCATGGTGCGCAGCTTCGCGACGTCCACGGTCTCCGGATTCGCTTCACAGGTGATCTCGACGGAACGGCTGACAGGCTGGAAGCCTGTCCTACAAACGAAGGACGGCGACGCCGTCCTCCCCCCCTCTCCCGCCAGTCCCGCGTCGCTTGCGGGACCAGGGGGAGGGGGGGCCGGGGGGGGAGGGGCCTCGTGTGCGGACGAGGGCGTCCGCACCACGGGTGGGGGTGAGGCGGCGGCCGTCACGGCGTCGAGCACCTCCGCCAGCTCCTCCCCCTCGTATACGGTCGGCGTCCCGCCGCCGAAGAAGACCGTCCCCAAAGAAGAACCGCCGAGCGTCTCCGCTCGGCGGTCGATCTCCGTCTTGAGCGCCTCAAGATACCGGGCCCGTTCGGCTGCGGCAGCCGGGCGCGAGTTGAAGTCGCAGTAGTGGCACTTGCGCGCGCAGTATGGCAGATGTACGTAGATGGAGAGCGCCGCGCCGCTCATCCGGTCAGCGGTCCCTCCGGACCGGCCCTCAGTCGTCATCGCTCAGTCTCAGGATCGACATGAAGGCCTCCTGCGGCACCTGCACGTTCCCGACGGCCTTCATCCGGCGCTTGCCTTCCTTCTGCCTCTCCAGCAGCTTGCGCTTGCGCGTCACGTCGCCGCCGTAGCACTTCTCGGTGACGTTCCGGCGCAGCGGGGAGATGCGCGTGGAGGCCACGATCCGACTCCCTATGGACGCCTGGAGGCGCACCTCGAAGAGCTGACGCGGGATCTCCTGCTTGAGCCGCTTCGCGATCCGGCGCCCGCGGTCCTCGGCGTAGTCCTGGTGGCAGATGATCGCCAGCGCGTCCACCGGGTCGCCGTTGATGAGCAGCTCGACCTTCACGAGCTTCTCCGGCGCGTAACCGGCCATCTCGTAGTCGAGCGTCGCATAGCCGCGCGTGGCGGACTTGAGCGCGTCGAAGTAGTCCACGATGATCTCCGCCAGCGGCAGGCGGTAGTGCAGCGCGAGTCGATCGCCCCAGATGTACTCCTGGCGCAGGTAGGCCCCACGGCGCTCCTCGGAGACCATCATGACCCGGCCAATGTACTTCTGCGGGCACATCACGGTCGCGTGCACCACCGGCTCCTCGATCGACTCGATCAGCTCGCGCTCGGGGAACTGCGCCGGGTTGTGCACCTGCACGACCTCACCGCTGCTGAGCTTGATGTGGTAGATCACGCTCGGCGCGGTGGCGACGAGGTTGAGGTCATACTCGCGCTCCAGCCGCTCCTGCACGATCTCCATGTGCAGCAGGCCGAGGAAGCCGCAGCGGAAGCCGAAGCCCAGCGCGGCCGACGTCTCGCGCTCGTAGGTGAGCGCGGCGTCGTTGAGCGAGAGCTTGTCGAGCGCGTCCTTAAGCGCCTCGAAGTCCACGTTCTCGACCGGGTAGAGGCCGCAGAAGACCATCGGCTGGGCTTCGCGGTAGCCGGGCAGCGGCTTCTCAGCCCGGCGCTTCGCCCCGGTGATGGTGTCGCCCACACGGCTTTCCGTGACGCCCTTGATCCCGGCGGTGACGTAGCCCACGTTGCCCGCGCACAGTTCGTCGATGTCGATCATCGCCGGTGAGAACACGCCCACGCGGTTGACCTCGAAGCGCTTGCCCGAGGACATCATCATGATCTCATCGCCGGGCTTGATCGAACCCTCGAAGACGCGCACGTAGGCGATGACGCCCTGGTGCACGTCGAACTCGCTGTCGAAGATCATGGCGCGCAGCGGCGCGTCGGCGTCCTCATCGGGCGGCGGCACGCGCTTGACGATCGCCTCCAGCAGCTCGTGGACGCCCACGCCAGACTTGCCGGAGGTGAGGATGACCTCGTCCGGGTGATAGCCGAACGCCTCCTCGATCTCACTCAGCGCCATCTCCGGCTCGATGTTGGGGATGTCGATCTTGTTGACCACCGGGATGATCTCCAGCTCGGCGTCGAGCGCGAGGTAGATGTTCGCGACGGTCTGGGCCTCGACGCCCTGCGACACGTCCACCAGCACGACGGCGCCCTCGCACGCCTGGAGGCTGCGCGAGACTTCGTAGGAGAAGTCCACGTGCCCGGGGGTGTCGATGAGGTTGAGCTGATAGAGGTCGCCATCGTCGGCCTCGTAGAAGAGGCGGACGGCGGAGGACTTGATGGTGATGCCACGCTCGCGTTCGAGGTCCATCGAGTCGAGCATCTGCTCGCTGGCTTCCTCGACATTGCCGCAGACTTCGAGGAGGCGATCGGCGAGAGTGGACTTGCCGTGGTCGATATGAGCCACGATGCAGAAGTTCCGCACGTTCTGCTGCGGCACTTTTCGCACCGTGGCCTGATTACCGGTCGTCGATTCAGTCGCCATGCTTCGTATCGTTACCCTTTCGCATCGGGGTGGCAGTTGTCGTTGTCTTTGCGTGGTGCGGACGCCCTCGTCCGCACGGTCGTTTGTCGTTTGTCGCTATCCGTTCCGTCGTTTGGAGCGACGCATCTTCCGTTCAGATGCGTCGGCCGTTCGTCGTTGTCGTTGCCGTTGCCGTCATCCGTTCCGTTTGGAGGGGCCGGTCTCCGACCCGGCCCGGTTGCCCAGCCTCGCGCCGCCCCTGCAGGATGCGTTCTCACACCTTGCGGTAGAACCCCACTCGACATTCCGCGAAGCACCAAGCGTCAGGCTGATAACCGACGATGCCCATCACGGCTCTGTTGACAAGCAAGCGCGCCTGCCCGCGGATGAAATCCAGATCGTGGCGCGGCTCGCCGACAGTCGGGCGTTCGCTTGCATAGAGCTGTAGCCAACTGTGCCCATGCGCAATTTTGTTCCTCAGCCTGCTTCCCCAAGTCAACCACGTGCGTGGCACGTCCGGCACTCCGATGTGCTGCAGGAACGCCTCGGCCTTGGTGTCCGGATTCCCGAAGACCCTTGGCCTGATGTCGCGGACCAGAGCCTTGGCCTCGTTCTCGGTGATATGTCCGGCGACGGACAGTTCACGGAGCGCCCGCTTGAGCGCAGGTCGTACGTGCCGCTTCATCACTCCATCACTGATCCGCACGGTCTTGGGCGCGGTCGGCTCCGTCTCGCACCAGCGGTTGAGTAGCAGTTCGAACGCAATCCATTGCTGCAGAAACTCTGTCTCAAGCAGTAGGCCAGGCATGTCGACCACGTGCTGAAAACGAGCCGCATACTGAAAACCCGTCTCTTCCTCCAGACGGTCATCCGACCAAGCCGACATCGCGTCCCGAAGCCATGACTCCATCGAGCGGGTTTGGATGTTCGATGCGTATGGGACCCTGTTGATGGTCAACCACCCGACAGGTCCCTTGGCTTCATCCGTGCAATCGGCAGTCTGGTGGAAGAAGCCCTCATGTGCGCACACGTCACGCTGGAGAATGAAGTGAAGAGCATCACGCATATCCCAGAACCCGGCCTCAGCCAGTGCTGTCCAAGGATCGCTCGGTCTATCCTCCGCATCGCCCACGTGCACGATGGCGTCACCCGTCGCCACATATCGCCAAGCAGTGCGCTGGGCGTCCTGCACAGCCCGCCTAGCCTCGTACCACGACAGGCGCGGGCGCAGGACAATCCCGCGGATGTCCATCTCATCTGTGAGCGGCGCGTTGTATAGCGGGACCCGGAGCCACCAGTCGGGCATCTCATCCATTCCCCCTCACGGATCGTCGCCCCCCTCCGGGCCGGGTCGGAGACCGGCCCCTCCAAACGACTGGACAACAGCAAACAGCGAACGACTCGACGCATCCACACGACAGGATACGTCGCTCCAAACGACAAAGGCCGACGGCAAACGGCGAACGGCCAGAACGGCATCTGCCGACTACGGCTCAAACTCGACCTTCACTCCATAGTATACCTCAATTGGTGCCCCCTCGTCACCTGCCGCGCCCACGCCGAAGGCGTCCCGGCTCCGTCCTACGCCTTCCCCCTGCTGAAGCGCTTCGCCATCATGCGCCAGGCGCTCTCGAGCTCGCGCAGGCCCATCGCCCTCGCCACGCCGATGAACGCCAGCGCGCCAAGGCCGAGCGGCACCGCGACCGTCAGCAGTCGCTCCACGCCGCCACCCGTGCCGCCGCCGGGAAGGTAGCTCTGCAGCGCCCACAGGCTCGCCGATGCGACCGCCGTCATCACCAGCGTCGCGGGGATCACCCGCAGCACCGAGGTCGCGATCTCCCGCCCATCCAGCCCGCCTACACGCACCTGCAGCAGCACGAGCAGACCCGCCGCGTTGATAATCCCGCTCACGGAGGTGGCCATCGCCAGGCCGGGGACGCCGTAGCGCCCCGCCAGCCACAGCGCCGACGTGAAGCACGCCACCACGGAGATCGCGCCGATCCACACGGGCGTCATTGTGTCGTGGCGGGCGTAGAAAGCGCGGGCCCCGATGTAGACCGCGCCGAGGGGCACGATCCCGAAGCTGAACCACCAGAGGGTCAAGGAGACCGCCTGGATGCCCTCGGGGCTGAACCCCGGCCACAGCAGTGCGACCGAGGGCTGCGCCAGCACCATCGTGAGCGCGGTCGCGGGGAGGGTCAGGAAGATCACGTTGCGCATCCCGAAGCTGAAATCGCGCGTGTAGCGCTTCTCGTCGCCGAGCGCGAAATGCTCGGCGAGCGCCGGGAAGAGCGCGATCGCGATCCCCGCGCCGATCACGCGCGCGGGCAGCTTCCACAGGTGGTTTGCGTAGTTGAGCGTCGAGACGCCGCCCTCGCCCTCAACCGCGTTCGCGAGGATCTTGGTGATCGCGAAGTTGATCTCCGCGATCGCGAGGCCCAGCATCACCGGGAGCGCGAGCATCACGACGCGGCGCACCGCCGGCGTTGGCCTGAAGACCGGGAGCAGTCGCCCGCCGCGGTTGCGCAGCGCCACCACCTGCACGCCGAAGTTCCCGACTCCCGCGCCGATCAGCACGCCGATGCCGAGTGTGGTCGGCCCGAAGAGGATCGGCGCGAGCAGCGCGGCGGCGATGATCGCGGAGTTGTAGATGATCGGCCCCATCGCGGGCCAGAAGAAGTGCTTCCGCGCGTTCAGCGTGCCCATCAACAGGCCGCCGAGCAGGAAGAAGATCTGCGCGGGGAACATCAGCCGCATGATCTGCGCACAGACGGCAAGCGCGTCCGGATTGCCCTCGAGGCCGCCGCCCAGCAGGCCCATCGCTTCGAGGAACGCGCGCAGGCTCTCGTTCATGCTGCCCCCGGCCCACGAGGGGTTGACGAAGCGCGCGATCGGTTCCGCGAGCATCATCCCCGCGCCCGCGAGGACCGCCGAGAACATCGCGAGGAGCCAGAAGATCGCGCTGAAGGTCCGCCACGCGCGGTCCTCCTCGCCCTTCGCCATCAACTCGGTGAAGACCGGGACGAAGCCGGTGCGCAGCGCGCCGCCTGCCACGAGGAAGTAGAGGAAGTCGGGGATCGTGGCGGCGTTGTAGAACGCGTCCGCGACGACTGTACGGCCGTAGACGTGGCCGATGGCGATGTCTCGGAACATGCCGGTGACGGCGCTGGCGAGCGTGGCGAAGATCATCAGGATAGCCGCGTTGGCCATCCATGACGTCGCCTCGGCCGGGTGTTCCTGGGGCGCTGACTGTGGTGGCGTCCGGTCATCCATAATGGGGAGTATCATAGCGCGCGGGGGTCGCGCTGACAAGGCGTCGCCCTCGGGTCGGGCTGCCGGTGGGCGAGCGTGCGCTCCGGGGCATCACACCGGTGGCATCAGGAGCTTCACGGGTGCAGGCGGAGGCCCGTCGCCGCCGCTACGTCTCTCCCCCGAGCGCGCGAAGCAGGCGCTGCATCGTCACCCGCACTTCCGTCTCTACCAGCGGATCAGCCGTTCCCCCGGCCGCGCACCAGCCCCCGATGAGCCGGTAACGGACGCCCGCCTCCGTGAACGCGCTCGCAACATCCACGAGCATCCGCAGGCATTCGCGGGCGGTCTCCCCCAGTTCTCCATGGCCGCCGATGGCCGGTGGCTCAGATCTCATAGCCGAACTCCTCGCGGATCAAGTCGCCTGCCTGCTCGGCGTACCGCCCGCCGGCGGCGGTCATATCCAGATAGAGCTGTACCGCGCCGACAACCGGCTCTGTTTGCACGCCGGCCGGTCGGTAGAACACACCCTCGTCGAAGGCTCGCATCAGCACCACGTTGCCCGTCTCGACAGGCTCAAGGTCCGAGGCTTCTGCCAGCACATCCGGTGCACTCGCAACGTAGGCGTGCACCTGCTCAGATCGCAGGTATGCGCCGTACGCCTCGGCCCCCGTTGCGAGTGTGAACGCGAGGCCCTGCCCGAGCTCCGAGGCGGCCGCCGCAAGCTCGGAGGCTATCTCGTCCGGCCCGGCAGCCAGTGAGTAGTACTGGCTCGCTGCCGTCATCTGCCGTCGCCAGACGGAGCGCCAGTAGAGCGACCACGTCTGCAGGAGCGTCTCCGGGCGGACGAGACGCACCGTCTTCCGCGGGCCGGCGCCCTCCTCGTCCGCATAGTGCTCGCCGACGAGGTGGCTCACCACCGTGTGAGCCGTGTAGGGCGACACGGCCGCCTCCTCGGCAAGCTCGGTCTGATGCCAGTCGCGACCGGGATAGGACAGGATCGCGCGAAGCACGCGGTGCCTCTTCGGCGAGCCCAAACCGAAGACGCTCTCCGCGGTGAGCTCGCCCCCCCCGGCGAGAGCGGATGGCCGCACCTCAGCAGACTCCGGCAGCGCAAGCGGCTCTCCGCCGGGGCGCTCGACATACAGCCCCCGGCACTTCAGGAGGACCTTGCCCTGCAGGTCCATGTAGCCGACCCCGAGTTCACGCAGGAGGTCCTCCAACGCCGGAGTGATCCTCGGGGCCATGATCGCGAACCCGGCCCCGGACGCCGCACTCTCGGCGACCTGTCGTGCGATGAACGAGGCGGTCTCGCGAAGCTGTCCGGGACGCGGCGCATTGCGGGCCTCGACGATCAGTTCGGTACCGCACTCACCTGAGCGGAGCGCGAACGAGAAGTCGGGACGAGCGGAGCCGATCGCGGGCCCGCGCCGGATCGCGTCGATCTGCCAGCCCGTATCGGCAAGCGCAGCGCGGAGCACCGGCTCAACAACGGCTTCCAGTCCGACCATCGAAGCCACCTTATTTGCTTTGAAATGTATATTTGCGCATGCACAAATATACCCTTTGAAGCAAATAATGTAAACCTCGCTCTTGCCTATCCCCCCAGATTGACGTAGTACCGCACCGAGACCGTCGGGTCGAGGAAGTAGTTGATCACGATCCGCCACAAGACCCCGCCGATCAGCAGATGGCCGAAGAACAGCCCCAGGAATGCCGGCACCAGCTTGCGATACGCCGGCAGTGAGCCGTAGCGCAAGGCCAGGCGCTGGGCGATCCACGCCACCAGGAACGGCCCCCAGTAGGGCGACCAGTCGTTGTAGAGCGTGCCAAGGATGATTCCGAGGGGGTGGAACGGGAAGTTCGAGATCATCGTGCGCGCCCACGTCACGCCCGCGGTCAACACCACACCGCCGGCGTAGAAGCCCACGCGCGTCCAGTCCGGACCGCGTGGCGCGTCCAGCGCGCGATCCAGCAGCACGTAGTTTCCCCGCGACCAGTTCAGCGCCCACGACCGACCCGCCCGCCCCGTCTTCGCACCGATCAGCCCCTGACCGTAGCGGTAGCCCACGTCCAGATGGTACCAGTAGGTCAGCAGCAGCCCCAGCGCGCACATCCCCAGCATCAGCCATGCAAAGCTCGACTTGCGCGCGCGCACATACTCCGGCAGCTTCAGCCCGTCCGTGAACGCCTGCGCGGTCGAGTGCGCGAAGACAGTGCGGCCGATCCAGAACATCGCGTAGTAGAGCACCATCGACTGCGGCGAGCCGATGCCGCGGATCGCGCGCGTGCCCAGCAGATGGATCGGCACGATCGTGTCGAAGCCGTACGGGTGCGTCCAGAGCACCGGCGGGCCGGCCTCGGCACGGATGCGCGCAGCCACCAGCGTGAACATGTAGAGCGAGGCGAAGAACGCCACCATCGGCCCCCAGCGCAAACCTGCGTCCGAGAGCATCCACATCATCGCCAGCGTGCCCAGCACGAAGCCGATCACCTGCGCTCGGTAGGGCATCGGCTCGTCCGCATCGTACTCATCGCCGCCGCGCATGACGCTGCGCGCCACGCGCCGCAGGTGCGGTCGCGCCGCCCAGAGGAGGAAGCCGGCGAAGGCAATGCACGCCCCCGCTGAGACCTCCTGGTAGAACGGGAAGCCGCTGGCGCGGTAGCCCATCGACAGCCCGCCCATCTTCACGAGCTTCATGAAGAAGTACGTGGCCAGGGCGGTGCCCAGGACCTCTCCCGAAACCAGGTACGACAGCCCCCACAGCTCCAGCGACAGGTTGAAGTTCAGCGGGTGCAGCCAGCGCCACGGCGGATCGCTGATCCCCTGCGTGAGCGAGATCGTCCGCGCGATCCCCGGGAAGCCGGGAAAGAACGCGTGGGCGATGTTGACGGCGTTGAAGAGCGCGGCGACGGAGAAGCCGATCCACATCACGGGGTTGCGGAAGAAGCCCTTCTCCCCCGCCGAGCCCGAGAAGCCGCCGGTGATCTCCAGCGGCAGGAAGTTCATCGGGTAGGTCAGCCGCTCGTTCTCGCTCCACTGCTTGCGGAACAGTGCGGTTACGCACAGCACCGTGAAGACCAGCAACAGCGAGAAGCCGCCCCACCACGCGATCGGCAGGAGCCACTGGTCCCAGGGGATGTGTCCGGCGGCGGTGCCCTCGAAGAAGCCCTCGACTACCCCGGCGTCGTGCGGGATCCAGTAGCTCGGGTAGTGCTCGAACAGCTCCGCGAAGCCGTCAACGTCGGTTCCGTAGTACTTCGGGAGGAGCAGGTAGTGGAAGACGTAGCCCGCGCGCTCCATCGGCAGAGCCGCCGCGATCCCGGCGTAGATCAGTAGCAGCTCCCCGCGCGAGAGCGGCGCGATCACCGAGCGGCCCTTGCTCCGCCGCCACAGCGCCCAGAGCCCGGCGTTGATGCCCACGAGGATCAGCAGAAAGAGGATCGCCGGCACCGGCGGCACGACGTAGGGCACCCAGTTGAGGCTGATGTAGCCCAGGCGGGTGATGCCCAGCCACGTCGCGGTGGTGAGTAGGATCGCGAGCACGACTGCGCGCAGGGTGATCCCGCGCAGGCTGTCGGGAAGCTCCGCGTCGGCGCCCAAGTCACGGCTGTCGCGCATCAACTGGCTCATGGAGCGACTCTCCTGTTTCGAGCGTTGGTGCGGTTCGCGCCGCTTCGCCGCGCGCGGGCGATTCCCTGCAATCTCGTACCACGGCGCGCGCACTGTGTCCGCGCGAGACCGGCCCAAGGGCCGTTCCCCGTCCCTCATGCCCGCGTCTCGTTTCCCGATGGAATCAGAACCTGCCTTCAAACGTCTACGTCTATGCTGGCAACGCAGCGACGCACACGAGCGCTATGCGCGCGGATTCTGCTCGGGAGGTGCCCACGTTGTTCCATTACAGACTGCTGATAGCGACCGCGGTACTGACGCTCCTGTTCGCGGGGACCTGCGTCCTCCACGCCCAGCCTGCAGACGGTGAGCAGGCAGGCGACTTCTTCAGCAAGCTCGACACGAATCAGGATGGGAAGATCGACAGGACCGAGTTCAAGGGATCCGAGGAAGCCTTCGCCCGCATGGACAAGAACGCGGACGGCTGTATCGCCCGAGACGAGCTTGCAGCGCAGGCGGGAGCGGGCCAGCGCGGCCTGGGCCAGCGTGCAGGCGGCGAGGGTCGCAGGGAGATGGACCCGGCCGCGCGCTGGGCGCAGATGCTCGAGCGCTTCGACGCGGACAAGGACGGGGAGATTTCCACCGAAGAATTTCAGGGACCCGAGCAGGTGATGACCTTCCTGGACGCGAATAGGGATGGTGTTATTACCGAGGAAGAGGCCATGCAGGCCGCGAAACCCGGCGCCGGACGCGGCGGTATCGCCGCAATAACGGACCCGGCAGAGCGCTGGAAGCGGATAGTCCAGAACTTCGACGCCGACAAAGATGGCAAGCTGTCACAGGAGGAATGGCCGGGCAGCGCGGAGAAGTTCACTGAGCTTGACAGGGATGGCGACGGGTTCGTCGTGCAGGATGAGATGCCCGCTGTGCCCGGCGAAGCGGCCGGAGCTGTCAGGCGCCAGCGGCAGGACCCGGCTCAGATGATCATTCGCCTGATGGATTCTGATGCAGACGGGCAGGTGTCCGAGGAAGAGTGGGCGAACTTCTTTGATGGCACCGACGTCAACGAAGATGAAGCGATAAGCCGAGACGAGTTGATGGCGAAGCTGCAGGAGTTGCTGCGGCCCCGACCCCGTGAAGTTGAGGTCGAGGAGCCAGCGGCTCCGGCAGAAGGTTTCTGAAGCGCAAGGTGTCTCCGTCGCAAGGCGGAGCAACGCGGCCCCCGGTCTCCCCCCACCGGGGGTCGCGTGAATGTATTGCAGGGCAAGTAGAGCTTTCCGTCGCAAGACGGAACACCGCGGCTCCCGGTCTCCCCCCACCGGGGGCCGCGGCAGAAATGAGCAGTCAGTCACAACACGGTTTTCCGTCGAAAGACGGAACGTTTGCGGCCCTCGGTCTCCCCCCACCGAGGGCCGCAATGGTGTACGGGGCCCGGCAGAGGGCCCCCGCAGGAGACAGCCCCTCTTCCGGCGAAGCTCACCCCGAAGCAACGATCCCGGTTCGCCGGAGGCGCATCATGGCCGCCCGCCTCGCACTGATCGCCGCTGCGCTGCTCGTGGCACTCGCCTGCAGCGCCGACGTGACCCTCGTGCGCGATGGCGCCCCCCTCGCGCAGATCGTCACGGGCCCGGAGCCGTCGGAGACCGTCACGCTGTCGGCGGACGAACTGCGCGCCTACCTCACGAAGATCAGTGGCGCTGACCTTGCCGTCCGCGCCGAGCCCGAGGGAGACGCACCCGCGATCATTGTGGGCGCGGAAGCAGTGGCAGCGCATGCGCCGGAGGTAGATCTGTCCGGCCTCGGCCCCGAGGGTCGGCTGCTCCGCACGCTTGGCGACGACCGCCTCGTGGTCGCAGGGCGCACCGACCTCGGCACGCTCAACGCCGCCTACGATCTCCTGCGACTGCTCGGCGTCCGCTGGTTCATGCCGGGGGAGGCGGGCGAGCGCATCCCGCAGGCGGCCACGCTGACCGTCCCCGCGATCGATGACGCGCACGAGCCGACGCTGAGCTACCGGCGCATCTGGGCGGCCTCCAGACGTCTGCCCGCGCAACAGTACGACGAGTACGCCGCGTGGCAGCGCCGGAGCATGATGCCCGGCGCGTTCAACGGCTCGATGGGCCATGCCTACGCAAAGGTCTGCGACCCGCGCGAGCGCGGCCCGTTCAAGGAGCATCCCGAGTACTTCTCGCTCATCGACGGCGTGCGCGTGGCCAGAAGCCAGATCTGCACCACCAATCCGGACGTACGCGAGCGCGCCGTCGCCTACGCGCTGAACTTCTTCGAGCAGAACCCCGACGCCTCGATGGTCTCGCTCTCGCCCAATGACGGCTACCGCTGGTGCGAGTGTGATACCTGCCGCGCCGAAGGATCGGCCTCGGACAACGCGCTGGCGCTGGCGAACTACGTCGCCGACGCGCTGGCCGAGCAGATGCCGGGCAAGCACGTGGCGATGTACGCCTACGGCCCGACCTCGCCCCCGCCGAGCATCGAGGCGCGCGAGAACGTCGTCATCTGGATCGCGACCGCGTTCATCTCCGGGGAGTTCACGCTCCCGCAGATCATCGAGGGCTGGTCGAGCAAGTGCCATCACATCGGCATCCGCACCTACTACTCCGTCACCCCGTGGTCGTGGGAGATGCCGCAGTACGACCCGCAGCAGGACGCCGCCAATCTGAGCTGGTGGCTGAGCAAGAAGGCCCTCGGCGTCAGCGCGGAGTCGGAGGACAACTTCGGCGCGGTCGGGCCCCGCTACTGGCTGACCTCGCGGCAGATGTACGACATGGAGCTGCCGCTGGACGAGCTGCTGGCCGATTACTACGCGAACTGCTGGGGCGCGGCCGCGCCCGCCATGCGTCGCTACTGGGAGCGCTGGGAGGGCGGGCGGCCGGTCACCGGCGAGCGCCTCGCGCTGGCGCTGCGGGACCTCCAGGAGGCCGATGCGCTCGCGCAGACCGACGAGGTCCGCAGGCGCGTGATGTTCATGAAGTCCTACCTGCACTACCTGCGCCTCTACCGCGACTGGGGCAGCGCGCCCGCCGAGCAGAAGACCGAGACGCTCGGCGCGTGCATGAGCCACGGCTTCGCTATCGAGCCATTCCACATGGTCGGGGCGGTCAACGTCTTCTACCGGATCGTCGGCAAGCCCAATAACCGCCAGCTCGACATCCCCGAGGAGACGCTCGCGCAGTGGAAGAAGACCGAACGCCTCGACCCCTTCGCGCCCGAGACCGCCGCGCTCGTCGACGCGCAGTTCCAGCAGGACCTGCGCGACTACCAGCCGCTGGGCGTCGCGAACGTCGCGCACTCCGAGGA
The DNA here is from genome assembly GCA_029821635.1 of Candidatus Zipacnadia bacterium. Taxonomy (GTDB): domain Bacteria; phylum Armatimonadota; class Zipacnadia; order Zipacnadales; family UBA5352; genus UBA5352. Next base: position 13,230 of record JALGSW010000004.1, on the reverse strand, counting down.
GCTCGTGCCGGTCGCGCCCGAGGCCGAGGGCCCGGTGGCCGCGACGGCTCTGCGCGGCGAGAACCGCGCGTACGTGGTCGCGCCTGAGGACGGCGTGATCCGCCTCGCAGCGACGACAGGCCTCGTGCGGCAGATGGGCTGTGTGCTGATCGCTGAGGACCTCGATGGCGGCGACCTGGTGACCGTGGAGCTGGAGGCGGGCGTCGCGCAGGAGATGCCGGTGGACACCGGTGGCGCCCAGCCCGACACGCTGAGGATGGCCGGCGAGGGGCAGCTCACGCAACTCGACGCCGGGCGCGCGGGCCTCACGAGGCTGCTGGTGCTGCCTATCAAGGGCTCGGCGGTGCGGCTCGGCTTCGGCGCGCAGGCGCACGCGTTCGTGGCGAGCGAGGAGGCGCCGCTGACCTTCATCGGCGGGACCGGCGGGAAGCTGCACTTCTTCGTGCCCACGGGGACGGAGCGCTTCGCGGTAACGCTGCAGACGCGCGACCACCACGGCCGGCTGCGCGTCTTCGACCCGGCGGGCGAAATGGTGCTGGAGGAGGCGGGGAACTACACGCTGGGCGAGGCCTTCGCGGTGGACGTGCCGGAGGGCCAGCGCGAGAGCGTCTGGTCGCTGAGCGTGGACAAGTGCGAGGACTGCAGCCTGACGCTGCTGGGCGTCCCGCCGCTGCTGTCGCAGACCCCGAGCGCGGTGCTGGCGCCCACGGAGGTGCTGGGGGAAGAGTAGCGAAGATGGCCTCAGCACAGCAAGTGCTCGGCGCGGTTCAGAGGGGGCTACGACCATTGGTCTTCTTCAGCTCGACGACATCGTATCCGACGGTTCTGGTTCTTGGCGCTGGGGCGACACGGGGCGCCAGCTCCGCCAAGCACATGACGCTGCCCCCTTTCCTAGACTGTGACTTCTTCGAGCTGACCCACCTGCTACGCGGCGCTGCCGCGACTGAGGCCGACAAACTGCGCACGGTGCTTCACGAGGATTTCGGGCTGACGGCCGGCGTGGGAATGGAGGAATACTTCACCCACATCGAGTTCTGCAATGCGGTCTGTCAGGAGCTCAATATCGGCGCAGGGCGGATCAACCAGCGCTATGCCCAAGCAGACGCGGGCTTTAGGCGCGTGCTAGTCGCGATGCTACGAGAAAGCTGCGAGAAGCGTGGATGTGCCTATCACCAAGACATAGCCTCCCGACTGGAGCCCGGGGATACGGTGATCTCGTTCAACTACGACACGGTCATCGACCGCGCGCTCTACCATCGTGCGGGCAACAGGTGGCGTGGTGGTGAGCGCTACGGTGTCGAGGTGTGCGGGGAAGCAGACCAGTGGACGGGCACGCCTACGCCAGGACGGCCTACACATGGGTCCGTCAAGCTGCTGAAACTGCACGGTTCCACTCATTGGGCCCGCCCCGCACCTGGGACGGACTGCCCCCCGGTTTCGCTCGAGGCACAGTCTTACGCCAACGAGGACCCCCTGATTGTGCCGCCAGCGTGGAACAAGGGCATAACGAGGCAAGAGCCATTCACCTCTCTGTGGAAGGAGGCCCGAAGAGCTCTCCGCAACGCCCGCGCCATGATCGTGGTGGGCTACTCTCTCCCGAAGACCGACATTTTGTTTCGCGCGCTGCTTCAGATGGACACAACCGCGGATGTTCCGAACAAGAAGAAGCTCGTGCATCTCCATATCGTCAACCCCAACGATGATGCCGTTGTGAGAATCCGCTCCGCCTTGTCTCGTGCCGTAGGACACCGAACCAAGCTCGTAAGACGCATGTCCTTCGAAGAGTACCAATCATTCCTGATGAATGCATAGCGCGTCCCGCTAGGGTCAGCCGAGCGATGGGGGGACCATCGTGAGGGAGCCGGGGGGGTGGCGCGCAAGTCCCCTCCCCCGCCCCCCCCCGTTCCGGGGCTCACCATTACCCACAGATTGCGTGAGGGTCGTTTGCCGTACGGAGGGGCCGCCTGAGCGCCCCGTCCGAGCGTCAGCGAGGATGGGCGCGCGAAGTCGGCCCGCGCACCAGTGCAAAGTAGAGGGCTCTCGCTGCCCCGAACGACAAACGGCCGGGGTCCCGCCCTCGGGCGGGACCACCGCAAACGACGCGGGCGGCTCGTGCGGCCCCTCCACGGCAACGGCCGTCGCCCCTCCAATCGGCCTCGACAGGCTGGAAAGCCTGTCCTACTGGACCACCAGCACCTCGTTGCGCGCGTTCACGACGCGCACCCGCGAGTAGTGCCCCGCGCAGTCGTCGCTGTAGCTCAGGCGCACCGGCTCCAGCACTATCAGCTCCGCCCAGTCCGGCGCGTTCCACGCGATGAACGCCATCTCCAGACCCTCGACCTCAAGATCGCCATGCGCGCGCTCCGCTGGCGCAACGATCGGCCCGGTGTCCACCTGGAAGATCCAGTCCCCACTCGGGGAGTGCTCGGGATCGTTCGCGTTCATCGTCTTGATCGGATACTCCAGCAGCGCGAGCGCCTCCCCCGCCTCGTCGAGCAGCTCCGTGCGCCCCACCAGCGGCCTATTCCCCAGCGTGGCCTCGACCACCGCGCGCGGGTCCGCGCACAGTTCGGCCTCCGCCTGCACGAGGTCGATGCGCACCCCGCGCCCGCGGCCCTCGAAGCGGTCTGCGCTCAGGCCAGTCTCGAGCCAGCAGGCCGTCACCGGCAGGCCCACGCGCACGATGCAGTACTCTTCCGCGCCGAAGATCGCGCAGAAGTCGTAGTTCGGCTGCTTGAACAGGTTGCGCTCGGCGTAGGTGTCCTCGGACTTGCAGGAGGCGACCAGCACGTAGCGGCCGCCCCCCGCGAGCTCGCAGACAGCCTCGGCCTGGATGCGCGCGTGGTTCGTCCGCCCCTTCGTCGCGAACGTAGCAAAGGAGCGGCTGAAGTCATACGCCTGTGCCATCGATCCGACCCTCCCGGCCATCAGCGATTGAGCTGCTCCACCATCGTCTCTCCGAAGCGGTCGATGTCGGCCTTGGCGCTCTCAGTGAGCCGGCCGATCCCGAAGTCCACGTACGAGAGCCGCAGGATGCCCTCCGTCAGATACACGATCCCGTCGTTGCCGGTGTCGAGCCCCCAACTGTTCTTCACCATCCAAATGCCCTCGCAGTCGGTACCGGGCTTGCCGTAGCCGACCAGCAGCACCTCGTGGCCCTCCAGGTACGCGTCGTCCCACTCCTGCTTCTGATCGTCGGTTACCTCCCCCGCGAGCCTGGCCTCCAGCGCCTCGAAGGGATAGTCTTCGTTGACGCAGTACATCGTGCGCTGCGGGTTCGTGAGGAGCATGCCCGGCCACACGAGCGAGACCATGATCGGGCGGCCCTCCGCGATCTCGCTGCGGGCGAGGTCGAAGCCCTCGTCGGGCTCGCCAATGAACCGGCTGCTCTCCACTCTGATCGACAGCATCGGCCCGGCGGGCGAGGTGTAGTCGCGGAACTGCGAGACACATCCGGGCGCGAGCTTGCCGGGCTGCCGATGCGCCCACCACTCCCACGCGCACGCGCTCCCGTCCAGCCAGTCGGCCTCCGCCGCGTGACCGGGCGTGTCCGGCCACGAGTCCGGCTCGTAGGGCCAGTAGGCCTCCATCACGAAGTCCTTGTCCATGACGCGCTCCAGGTCGAGGTAGCCGAAGAAGCCCTCGCCGCCGAACTCGGGCGCGGCGTAGTAGTCCGACTTGCGGTGCATCGACTGGAAGCAGTACCACTCCTCGGAGAGGTCCACCTCGGTGAGGTGCTCGGGGAGGTCCTGGCGCATCAGCCGCCGCTTGATCAGCGTCTCGAGCATGGCCGTCCCGGCGAAAGCGTGGCACATCCCCCGCCCCGCCTGGCTCCTCACCGGAGTGAGGTAGTCGAGCACATGCACAAACTTGTCGGGCGCGAGGTCCGAGTAGTCCTTGTCGATCAGCCCCGCCGGATCGGGCTCGGCCTCCGCGGACATGTTGCCGATGGCATCGCGCTTGCGCAGTTCGTCGAGGTACTCTTCCTCGGGGATCATCACGTACTCGTGGCCGTTCTCGAAGACCGCCAGCGGGCGGCCGCGGCGCTCCCCGCGGGTGTAAGGCTGCAGCGGCTGCGGGCGCAGCGCGGTCGCCACCGCCTGCTGCTGGGCGGGCGTGGTGATCACTGCCGCCGCCGGACCGGCCAGCGGTTGCTGCGCCTGAGCGGACACCGGAGTGCAGATCACGATGGCCGCCGCCAGGGCGATGATGCTGCCGATTGACTTGCGCATGGTCATCTTCCTGCCCTCCTTAGTAGTACATCGTGCAACCGTTCATGGTGGTGAGGAAATACTTCCCGTTCGCGTCCCGCTGCACGGCGATGTCCGCTTCGACCGAGGTGCAGTTCCCGCCGCTACGGTCAAGGTCGAAGAGCATTCCGGCGGTGAGCAGCGCGCCGTTGTCATACGACCGCCGCGAGATCAGCCAGTCGTCCGGGTCCGCGGGGAGGTGGCCGTCGAGGTAGCCCGCGTCCCACGGGGTCCTGGCTGCGTCGAAGCAGTCGAGGTCCACGAGCCAGACGCCCTCGAGCCCCTGCCCACCGCGGTGCGGCATGAACAGGCCGCGGCAGTAGATACCCCCGGCGGTCTTGAAGATCAGCATCGGGGGCTCCTGATCGTAGCGATCGTGGAAGTACTCCTTCAGCGAGAAGTCGCCCTCGTTCAGCCCAACCGCATCGCGGCGCACCGCGTCCGGACCGGCGCAGTAGTCCACGAGGTTCTGGTAGGTGATCGAGTCGTAGGCCTTGTACCAGGAGAAGCTCGGCTGGATCGTCACGCTGCCCAGCACCGCCCCTCGCTTGCCGCGCGCGCGCAGCCGCGCCTCGGCCTGCCCGAGGGAGAGCGGGGCGTCCGGCGAGTCGATCCACAGCGTGATGAAGCCGTTGCCTGAGTAGTCGCGCTCGGGGTAGTGATGCAGGAAGGGCTGCTGCGTCACCCACTGGTTCGTGGAGCCCTCGAACTCCACGTCGAAGGTCAGCGGCGTCCGGCCGACCACGTCGGCGATGCGGTAGGTGAAGTTGATCACGTAGAGCCCGCGCTGGTGCGCCTCGATGCTCGTGACGCGCAGCTCCGGGACGCGCTGTGCGCCATCGCTGCCCGCCGGATGCTCTGTCGGCGCCGGGCCGACCTCGATCACACCCTCGGCATCGCCGGTCGGTGGCTCGTAGGTGGCCATGTTCTCCGCGACCTCAAGGTCGGCGGCGGCGGCGTCCTCCTGATTGACCGCTGCGTTGAGCATCAGCCAGCGGCGCACGGGGCCGCTGCGCATGGTCTCCTGCGGGCTCTTCCCCTGCTGCGTCATCCGCTGGAGCAGCGCCCGAAGCTTTGCGGACCGCCCGGGAGCGACGCCGGACCCGACCGAGGTCTGCGGCGCCATCGTCGTGGCTCCGCCGACCTGCTGAGCAGGGAAGACGGTGAGTGCTTCGAGCTGTCTCGTGAAGAAGGGGCGCTGCAGGCCCTCGCCGGTCTCTGCGAAGCCCGCTGCGAACGCCCTGATGCCGAGTTCGGTCGCGCCGGTGTGACGCACGCGGAAGCTGGCGGTGCGGTAGGTCTCGCCGCCCGTCACCGGGAGGAACATCGGCGTGATCTCCAGCTCGCGGGTGGCGGTGCGCGGCAGGGGTCGGAGGAGCAGCACCACGTCGGCGTCGTGCTGCGATGTGAGGGCCCAGGACAGGTCGATGACGATCGTCTGATCGTTGACGTTGCGCGCTTCTACCAGTCTGATGTCGTCGGCGGCGGCGCCGATGGCAAGCGCCAGGAGCAGCGCCGCGGTGGGTATCACGATCGGCCTTGACCCGCGCATGTACGCACCTCCTGCGACGGTGTGCGCTACGCTGATGATTCGCACATTCACCGCCGCCGGTTACACACCTCCGGGCAGGGCGAGGGAAGGGTGAAGAGTGAAAAGTGAAAAGGGGAACGGCGCTGGAGCCGCACGCGTCCCGTGGTGCAGGCGCCGAGGGGTCGCACGCTCCCCGTGGTGCGGGCGCCCTCGCCTGCACAGCAGCAGGCACCCCTCACCCCCCCGCCATCACCAGCGGCAGCCGCCCGAGCTGCGGCTCCGTGGGTGCCGTGAGGCCGGCAAGCTCCGCGATCCGCGCGCATGCAAGCTCCCCCTGCGGCCGAAGCGTGTGCGCCTCGGCGGACAGGTCGATCCCCATCGGGTGGATCGTCGCGCTGAAACCGTCGCGCCTGATGCGCAACGGCGGGGCATCCAACGCGCGCGGGTAGAGCAGCACTGCCTCCCGCACTCCGTAGCCCACGCAGTAGGCGAGCATCTGGTAGATGTCGCTCGCGGAGGGTTCGTGGCGATCCGTCGGCTCGGGCTTGTACTTCGCATCGACCACGCAGACTGCCCCGGTCATTCCCTCCACCACGGCGTCGGGAGTAAGGACGGCATGGCTCGCGTCATCGAGCGGCCGGCTGTGCCCTGCGTAGCGCACGCGTGTCCCCGGCGGCAGACTGCGTTCGAGCGTGCGGCACACGAACCGCTCGAAGAGCCGCGGCATCTCCACCAGCATCGACGGCGTTTGAGCGCCACGCAGGCCTCCGCCGGAGCGGTGTCCGGCGCCAAGGCCCTGCAGCAGCAGCCTCGCCAGCGACAGCGGGACGCGGTACTGCCGCGTCGCGGCGCTCACGCGCGCTGCCGCAAGGTCATGGCGCTGGAGATTGACCTCGCCCGTGCAGCCGATCCCGCGCAGGCACCAGGCGGCCCGCGCCCGCAGCTCCGAATCGCCCCCTGACGCGCGCAGCACCACCTGCAGCGCTGCCGCCAGCACGCGGTTCTCCGGCGTCTCGCGCGTGAACTCCGCGAAGCGGCAGGCGAAGCGGTCGAGCGAGGCGGGCAGCTCGCGCACCTGCCGCTGCACGTCAAGCCTCCCGCGCACGCACGCCAGCACCTCGTCGGTCTGGCGGTAGCCGATCGCGACGCCACGCTCGATCAGCAGCGCGACCTCCCGCACGAACATCTGCATCACCCCCTCCACCAGGCCGCTGAAGGTCTCCCCCGCGCCCGGCGGCCAACCGAGGCTGTCGGTCTCCCCCGCCAGCCCGAGCAGCGTCCAGATGTTCCGCACCGGCACCCGTGGCTCGATGTACACCCGCCGGCCGCTCGGCAGCGCGATGATCCCGCACACCCGGCCCGCGCGCACCAGCCACGTCTCCCTGCCCGGACTGTGCCGCGCGAGGGTGAGGTGCCGGCCGTGCGTGCTCGTCAGCCACTCGGCATCGCTCTCCGTGAGCAGCACGTACTGCTCCTCCATCTCGCGCAAGTGCAGTGCCTCGCGCAGCGCCTCTGTGTGCAGAGCGCGGTCACGGGCGGCCCGCTCAGCCATCCTCTCCGCCTCCCCACCACAGCCGCCCGTCGGCGATGTGCGCCTCCGAGGGCCCCGCTGGGCCGGAGTCGCGACCGCTGTCGCGCTGGCGGGCCCGCCAGATCAGCTCGTCGATGTCCAGCTCATTCAGCCGCTCGGGCACGCCCGCGAAGTACTCCTCCAACAGCGGGGAGATCTGGAAGCGCCAGATCTCCCGCACCAGCTCCTCACTCAGCTCCGGTCGCATGAAGTAGCTGTGCCCCACGAGCAGGTGCCGCCCGACCTCGGGCTCGAGCCACTCATTCAGCTCGATGAGCAGCTCGCCCACCCACCTCGCCTCCGGCGCGTGCTTGTCCAGCCAGCCCTCGAACATCGGCCGCACAAGCTCCGGGTCGTCGGGGAAGAGCGGGTAGAACGCGAAGCGCCTCCGCAGCGCGTGGTCCACAAGCGCGGTGCTGCGATCGGCGGTGTTCATCGTCGCCAGCAGCAGCACGTTCGGCGGAACGACCAGCCCCCGTGATACGCCCGCGTCGTCCGGGCCGCGAGAGTGCGCGAGCTGCACCTCCCGGCCGCGGTACTCCAGCGCCAGCATCAGCTCGCCGAAGACCGCCGCCACCTGCGCACGGTTGATCTCGTCGATCACGAAGACGTGAGGACTGTGCGGATCGCGCAGGGCCCGGTCGCAGAACGTGGCGAACGAGCCGCGCACGAGAGGATAGTCCACCGACGCGCCACCGTCCGCGCCATGCACCACCTGCGGCCTGATCCCCTCGATGAAGTCCTCGTAGGAGTAGGCGGGGTGGAACTGCACGATCTCCCGCCGCGCCGGGTCGCCGCCGGAGAGGTAGTTGGCCAGCCGCAGCGTCAGCCACGTCTTGCCGGTACCGGGCGGGCCGTAGAGGATCATCTGGCCCTTGTCCCGCACGAGCCTCTCCATCTCGCGCAGGCGCTCGATCGGCGCGCCGGACTCATCGGCCAGCGCTTCGAGGCTCACCACGCTCTCCTCGCGCGGCGGCCCGGCCATCCCGGCGCCGACCACGCGGTAGAAGTCATCTTCGGAGATTGGGAGGATTGTGCGCGTCAGCGGGTCGTGGCGCATCGCCCCCTCGCTCGTCTCCGCGTCCGCGGGTGCCCCCGGCCACCAGCCACCGGCCCTGCGTGCGAAGCGGCAGGTCTCGAGCTGCACCTCAACCGCTCCCTCGGCCTTCGAGGCGCCATTGCGCTCGCCCCGCGACGGAGCGCCCTGCTCGCGCAGGTCCACCACGCCGCCGAAGCCGATGAAGGCATGCTCCGGGGCGGCGTGGTAGATCAGGCAGCGGGCGAGGCCGCCCTCGAGCGCCGCGGCGAGGTCGTGGCCGTTCACGGCCGACGCGCGCCCGCCAACCACGTAGCTCTCCAGCGGCCGCAGGATGTTCCCGGTGCGCCCTCCCGCGAGCAGCACGAAGTGCCGCCTGCCGCCGAGGCCGAGCAGCTCGCCAAGCGCCGACGTGCGATCCGGTGACAGGTGCGTCACCTGCCCGTCAGGCGGCGTCCACCCCGCCAGGCGCGGGTCGGCCTCCATCGCGCGGGCGGAGACCGGGCGTTCGCTGAGGCACTCGTAGATCAGGTCCACGCGGTAGCTCCCGGACTCGCCGCGACGGGTCTGTTGCGGGTCGGAGATGACGGTGCCCGCGCCGAAGACGCCCGAGGGAGAGCCGTCGTGGTAGAGGAAGACGGTGTCGCCGGGGCTCGGCTTGCGCTCCCCCAGCGCGAGGGACAACTGATCGCGCAGAGGAAGCGGCTTGCTCACCTGTGCGAGCGACTGGTAGCGGCCGTCATCGCAGCGGATCAGCCACGAGCCGTGCAGCGGGCGAAAGAGCCGGTCGTACGAGGGATCGCTGCGGTACATCCGCGCGATCGTGCGGAAGCACTCCCAGTCGAGTTCGACCACGGAGAAGCGCTGCTGGGCGCCCGCGAGCAGCGCACCGTAGTCGCGATCGCCCGCGATCCACTGCACCCCGACGCGACGCCACCAGATCCGCTCTAACGGCCCGGCCTCCGCCCGGTCGATCTCGTAGTAGGGCCGCGTAACCCGGCCGATCGCGCCGATCCGCCCCCGCAGGTGCATCACGATGCAGTCGCCAGGCACCAGCCCCCGCAGCCGGGCGATGTTCAGGTCCGTCGGATCGTCCGGCGCGATCGCCGCGAAGTCGCCCTCCAGACACATCCGGGCGATTGCCTCGGCCTCCGCCCGTGTCTCGTTCAGGCCGATCGCGATCTTCCACGCCCCCGGCTCACGCAGTTCCGCTATCCGGCACAGCAGCAGGTCCGCCATCAGCGGATCGCGCAGCCCGCCGTGCGACGACTTGCGCAGCTCGTCGAAGGCCTCGCTGAAGCGCTCGAAGCTCTCCGCGACGCCCGCCCAGCGCCGCCCGGCCCCAAGAAGCATCCCGAGGCGCTGCAGCCCCATCACCCGTGCTTCGTCGTGGATCGCCCGCGGGCGGCGCGAACAGAGGCTCAGCACCTGCGAGGCGAGCTCGCGCGTAAGCGGGCCGCCATCGGCCGCCGCACGCTCAATCGCCTCCCCCGGTGGCTCGTTCCGGCCGGAGAGCAGCTCGGCAAGCGAGGCCCTCAGTCGGGCCAGGGCTTCTGCATCGAGGCCGGGGAGCGCCGCCTGCGTCGGCTCGTCGGACGCCGGTAGGAGCGGGTTCCCGGTGACGACGAGGCGGCTGCTGGCGAGCAGTTCCTTCAGCCGCTCAGGGCTGATGGTCGCCAGTTCCTCAGGCTCGACCGGGCTGCCGTCAGGGTTACGGAGGCAGCCACACGTTGCGACGCGCCTCGTGAACTCACCGGGGGTGAGCCCCGCGAGGCGGTCCTCCTGGAGCATCTCGCGGACCTCGGTCCGCGCAGCACGACGGATCAGCAGTTCGCGACGGAAGTCTGGATCGGTCTCACACCACCGCAACAACCCCACCCATGCATGACTTTGCCACATCGTAGCGTCCCCCTGCACACGACCGGACAGCATTGACGTGCAGGCCCTCGCCGAGGTGAGGTCGGCGAGCGTGTTGAGATCGCCGGGCGTCACCGCCGCCCCTCGCGTCGCAGGCGGCGGTCCACGAACGGGTGAGGACGTGGGTGGTTGGTCCGGCGTTTCTCGTTCCCCGCATCGTCTGTTCTTGTGCCCAGCCGGGCAGTGTGGCTGTCACAGTTCCCTGCGGCGCTCCATCTTCCTTCCTGTCTTTTGTACTCATTTTACAAACCAAGGTAGCGGCAGCGGGCATCGTGTTAGGATCGCGACGCATTGCAGTAAGCACGGGCCGCCCCGGGTCCGGAGAGATAGTTTCGCAGGGCGCTTGACTCCGCCCATAGATCGTGTTACAGTCTATATGCGACAAACATATAGCTGCAAGAGGAGTGGGGTGCGCCATGGGGAGACGAAGGCGTGCGAGCCTAGAGGAGACCGTCGCCGCACGGCTGTCACGGCTGATTGAGCCCTCGGTGCTGTACCTGCTCGGTACCGGCGTGGCGGCGCACGGCTACGACCTGCTGACCGAGGTCAACACGATGGGGCTGACCGACACGCAGGTGGACCCGGGCGCAATCTACCGCGTCCTGCGCCAGCTTGAGGCCGAGGGCGCGGCCGTCTCGACGTGGGATACGTCCGGCGGCGGTCCGGCGCGACGCAACTACGAGCTGACCGAGCTCGGGCGCGCGCGCCTCGCGAGCTGGACGAACGTGATCGCCCGCCGCGCCGACGCGATGCAGAAGTTCGTCGAGCACGCGAGCGAATTGCTGAAGGAAGACTGACCGGAGCACCGGTAGGAGAGATACGAGGATGAGATACGCAATTGCCGCAGACGGTGACCAGGTCGCACCCCACTTCGGGCGCTGTGAGCACTACGTGCTGGTGGACATCACTGGCGGGGCCGAGGTCGCTCGCGAGGACTTGCTCAACCCCGGCCATGAGCCGGGCCTGCTGCCACGGTTGCTCAACGAGGAGGGCGTCGCTTTCGTCGTTGCCGGAGGCGCAGGGCCGCGGGCCGTGAGCCTGCTGGCAGAGCTCAACATCGGCGTCTTCTTCGGCGCGTCAGGCGCGATCGACGAGATCATCGCCAGAGTCGCCTCCGGGGAACTGCAGCCGGGAGAAAGCACCTGTGAGCACTGAGAGACGCTGCCTGATGCGCTCGTAGAGGAGCAGATCCACCTGGAGGTGCCGATCGATGGCCCGCAGTTCGCTTGAAGTAGTCGTGTTGCGCGACAACGTGCCGACTCGCGAGGGATTGCAGGCAGGCCACGGCCTCGCGCTGCTCGTGCGCTCGCGCGCGGGCACGGTGATGCTCGACACCGGCGACAGCGATCAGACGTGGGCGAACGCCGACGCGCTGGGGATCGACCTCGCGGAGGTCGCCGGCATCGTCCTCAGCCACGGGCACTACGATCACACCGGCGGCCTGCAAGGGCTGCTGCGGCGCCTCGGCGGGGCGATGGTGACAGCCCACCCCGGGGTGTTCGAGCCGCGCTTCGCCGACCGCGACGGGCAGCGCGTCGAGATCGGCCTGCCCGCCAGCCGCGAGGAGCTCGAGGCGTTGGGCGCGTTCTTCCAGCTCAGCGCCGACCCGGTGACGATCGCGCCGGGCCTCATTACCACCGGCGAGGTGCCGCGCATTAGCGACCTCACCCCGCGCGCGCCGCACCTGCTGGTCGAGCGCGACGGCCAGGTCCGCTGCGATGACTTCGTGGATGACCTGTCCCTGATCGCCCGCCTCAGCAGTGGCGACGTGCTGCTGACCGGCTGCGCCCACGCGGGGCTCATCAACATCGTCGAGCGCGCGACCGAGCTGGCGGGCCGCTGCCCCGTCGCCATCGCGGGAGGCACGCACCTCGCCCAGGAACCCGAAGAGCGCATCGCGCAGGTCGCAGCCGAGCTGCACGCTCGCGGCGTCCGGCAGATCGCGCCAATGCACTGTAGCGGCGAGCGTGGCACGGAACTGCTCGCCACGCACTTCCCCGGCGACACGCTGCGCGTGGGCGTCGGTAGCACCTTTGTCGCAGATGAGACGGGAGTAATCCTAGTTCACTGAGCACCGACAGCGTAGCGGCCCACGGGGCGCTGACGCTCACACAGGGAGGCCACACAGATGAAAGTCGCAGTGACATCGTCAGGAGACAACCTGGACGCGCAGATGGACCCGAGGTTCGGACGCTGTGCGTACTTCGTGATCGTTGACACCGACAGCATGGAATTCGAGGCGGTTGAGAATCCGGGGCCGAAGATGGGTTCAGGCGCCGGAACCGCGGCTGCGCAGATCGTTGGTGACTCCGGCGCGGACGCGGTCGTGGCCGGCAACTTCGGCCCCAATGCAGCGATGGCGCTGCAGGCCGGCGGCGTGCGCACGTTCCAGAGTTCCGGCATGAGCGTCCGTGATGCCGCGCAGGCAGCGGCGGCCGGTCAGCTTCAGGAGGCCGGCGGCGCGACCACCGCGGCACACACCGGCACCACCGGCGCAAGCACGCCCCCCGGCACGCCCGGCGGCGGCGGACAGGGGATGGGCGGCGGCGGACAAGGGATGGGCGGCGGCATGGGCCAGGGTGGCGGCATGGGCCAGGGCGGCGGCATGGGCCAGGGCGGCCGCATGGGCGGCGGCATGGGCCAGGGCATGGGCCCCGGCATGGGCGGCGGCATGGGCCCCGGCATGGGCGGCGGCATGGGCGGCCAGTTCCAGCAGGGCCCGTGGGGGCCGCAGCCCGGGATGCCGGGCGCCATGGCCGGACCGGCCGGGTGGGGCATGCCCGGACCGATGGGGCAGATACCGCCGCAGGCCCAGGAGGAGATGCGGCAGTATCACCTGAGCATGCTGCACGCGCAGGCGGACATGCTCGCTCAGCAGCTTGAGTTCGTGCAGTCGCAAATCGAGTACCTCGAGTCGCTCGGAGAG
>JALGSW010000076.1 GCA_029821635.1 Candidatus Zipacnadia bacterium | reverse complement strand
AGCGTGTCATCGGTGCTGCGCAGGTTCACGAGGAACTCACCGAGCGACAGCGTCTTGGTCGTGACCGCCTGCTCCTGAGCTGCCTCCTCCTCGGCGGTGGCGCCATCGGCTTGTTCGTCTCCGCCGCGCAGCTTGCTCCAGGCGAAGAACCCTCCGCCGCTGAGCAGCAGCACAGCCATGATAAGCACGATGAGTTTCACGGTGCCGATCCCGTCTCGTGGACCCGTCAGTCGCATGGGACCACTCTCCTTGGTCAGTGTTCAGCCGGTGCGTCTACACTCCGGCGGCCTGTGTGTTGGTAGTAGCGGGCGCGCAGGTCGATCGCCGGTGCGAGCTTGACCGGGCCGCGGCGGACCCTCCCCACGCTTCCCGGCTCGGACCCCTCCGCCGTAGTGCGCGCGGGCCCCTCGTCCCCGGGCATCACGATGTCAACGCGCCGGTTGCGCTGCCTCGCCGCTTCCGACGCGTTGGGCGCCAGCGGGTGCGTGTCCGCGTAGCCTACGGCGGAGATCAGGTCGGGGCTGATCCCGCCGCACCGAATCAGGTAGACCATCACGTTGGTCGCGCGCTGCGCCGACAGCTCCCAGTTCGACGGGTAGCGCGGCGTGTCGATCGGCAGATCGCAGGTGTGTCCCTCGATCAGCAGCGGGGCCAGCGAGTCGCGCAGCGTCGGCGCCAGTGCGTTCAGGATCTGCCGCACCTCATCCGTCAGCTCCGCCCCGCCCACCGGGAAGGTGATCGTGTCGGCCTTCATGCTGATTGTTACGCTCCCCCCGCTGTGCGTCACCGCGACTTCCGCTCGCAGCGGCTCCGGCAGCGACGCGTTCAGCGCGCGCTTCACCTCGTTGACCAGGCTCGCGCGGTTGCGGGCCAGCGTGCCCGCTCCATCGACGATGCCCTGCCCGCCTCCGAGCGGCCCCACGCCGACCTCCTCGGCTCCCCCGCCGGCGCCGCCGTCCCCGCCGAAGACCTGCCTGGCGGCCTCGCTGAGCTGCCCGAACTTCTTCAGGTCAACCACCGACATCGAGTACATCATGATGAAGAAGGCCATCAGCAGCGTGATCATGTCCGCGTAGGTGATGAGCCACCGCTCGTGGTTCTCATGCTCCTCCGCCTCACGCCGCCTGCGCTTGCTCAACGTCCCCTCCCCCCGACCCGCCCGCGCCCTCGATCGTCGCGCGCTCGCTCGGCGGCAGGAATGACGTGAGCAGCTCCGCTACCAGGATCGGGTTGTCCCCGCGCTGGATCGCCCGCGTCCCCTCAATCACGATCTCACAGGCGGCCTGCTCGATCTTGCTGAGCGTCTTGAGCTTGCCCGCCAGCGGGAGGAAGATGAGGTTCGCCGAGGCCACGCCGTAGAGCGTGGCGAGGAACGCGCCGGCGATCGCCGGGCCCATTGTGCTCGGATCATCGAGCTTGCTCATCATGTGCACCAAGCCCATCACCGTCCCCGTCACGCCCAGCGTCGGCGCCAGCCCGCCCATCTGCTCGAGCAGGCTCGCGCCCTTGCCGTGCCGGGCGGAGAGCTGCTGGAGCTCGGTGTACAGGACCTCCTCGACCGTCTCGGGGGAGGTGCCGTCCGCGACCATCTGCAGCGCCCGGCCCATGAACCGGTTCGCGTCCGCGAGTCGCGGGATCTCCTGCTCCAGCCCCAGGAAGCCGTCTCGCCGTGCCACCTGAGCCATCGCGATCATCTCTTTGCAGACCGCCTGCGGCTCGGGCGCCTTCGACGCGAACGCGATCCGCAACACCACCGGCAGCCGCGTAACAGCGTCCATTCGCGTGCTGATCATCGCCGCGCCGAAGGTGCCGCCGAAGACGACCATCGCCGCCGGCAGGTTGACGAGGGCGGACAGATGCCCGCCCTCGACTATGACTGAGCCGAGGCAGGACGCGAGTGCGATGACAAGGCCGATGACTGTCGCTGGGTTCACTGCAGGGCTGCTCCTTCAAACGGGCGCTTTACGCCGCGCCGCCTACCTTACGATGCGACCGATCTGCGCCAGCGTCGCGGGGGTGGAGCCCTCGCCCACGCGCAGCGAGCGCAGGTACTCCACCGCCTCCGCGACCACCGTGTCCACGTTCTCACGCACCACAAACGTCTTGCCGTTGGTCAGTGCGATGACCGTGTCCGGCACTGCCTCGATGCGCTCAATCAGCAGCGCATTCACAACCAGCTCCCGTCCGTTGAGTGCGGTGAGGCGTATCATGGCGCTATCCTCTCAGCAATTCACGTGCCGCGGTTCTGGCCCGAAGGGGGCCGCCCACCCGGCTACTGCACCAGGCGGACGACCTCGTCGAGCATCTCGTTGGCGGTGGCGATCACGCGGGTCGAGGCCTGGAAGCCCCGCTGCGTCGTGATCATGTCCACGAACGACCGCGTGAGGTCCACGTTGGACATCTCCAGGTTGCGCGCCACCACGCCACCTCGGCCGCCACTGTCCGCCGCGCCGACGTCGGGGCGCCCTGACGACGGCGCCTCCGTGTACAGGTTCCCGCCGGTGTGCCGCAGGCCGCCGGGGTTGGTGAAGGCCGCGAGCGCCACCTGCCCGAGCCTGCGCGTGCGGCCGTCGGAGTAGTGCCCCTCCACCACGCCCGCGTCGCCCATCCCCACGCTCACCAGCGAGGAGGCGGGCCGCCCATCCTGCGAATCGACCACTACGGAGTGCGACTGCGCCAGGGCCGTCACCGAGCTCAGGTCCAGCGCCACCGCCTGCGGCGTGGTCGCGCCGTTGGTCAGCGCGACGCTCAGGGAGAGCGACCCGCCCGCCGTCAGTGCGCCGGAGCCGTCGAACTGCGCGAGGCCCGTGGCGGTGCTGGCGCCGCACGCCGCGTCGCACTGCCACTCGCCCACGTTCGCGGTCTTCGTGAACGTCAGCTCCGCCTGATGCGTCTCGCCAAGCGAGTCATAGACCGAGATCGTGGTGGCGACGGTGTCCCCGGTGACGGCCGTCGCGTCGAGGTTGCCCCGCACGATCGCGCTGCCGGTGGCCTCCGGGGGCGAGAGCTCGCCCAGGTTGAAGCTCAGCGCCGTCTGCGCCCCGGTCGTGTTGACCACCCCGCCGGCGTCGGCCATCCAGCCCAACACCCGCAGCCCGCTGGCGCTCGCCACCAGGGTGTTCGTGTCATCAAGCGAGAACGAGCCGTCGCGGGAGTAGCAGGCCCCCTCACCGTCTCCGAGCATGAAGAACCCTTCCCCATCGATCGCGCAGTCCAGCGGCTGTCCGGTCGGCTCCAGCGAGCCCTGCGTCTGCTGCACCGTCACCGATCCGAGCGACACTCCTGAGCCGATCTGGACCGGGTTGGAGCCACCGATCGTGGCGCCGCTCCCGGACGTGCCGCCCTGCAGCGTCTCGTAGAGCGCCTCCTGGAAGGTCGTGCGGGACTCCTTGTACGCCACCGTGTTCGCGTTGGCGATGTTGTTGCCGATCACGTCCAGGCGTTCCTGGAACGCTATCGTTCCTGACAGACCGGCGAAGAGAGCTCTGTTCATCGCGTGTGCCCCTTTCTGTGTTGCGTGGTCGAGAACATGGATACGCTCGGAAGCATCTCCGAGCGCTCCTCAGCCGGCGGATCCTGCGGCAGCCGAAACGTGACCTGTGTGCCACCGGTCCGGGCCCGGTGCAGCGTCAGGGCCCCCCGGTGACCGACCGCCACGGCACGCGCCAGCGTGAGCCCCAGCCCCTGATGGAGCGTGGGGTGCGTCGAGAAGAACGGCTCCGTCGCACGGCGCAGCACGTCGTCAGTCATGCCGGGGCCGTCGTCGATGACCCTGACCTCACTCGTGCGTCCCTCACGGGCGCTGCGCACCACCACACGCCCCTCCCGCCCCACCGCCTGCACCGCGTTGAACACCAGCGCCACGATGCTGTCCCGGAGCTGGCTCCGATCGCCCCACACCGGAGCGGCGGCCCCCAGTTCAGTGTCGATCTCCACGCCGCGGCAGCCCGGCCAGTGCCCGCACAGGCGCATCGCCAGATCCGCCACCTCAGCAGCGAGCCGACTCAGATCGACCACGCCCATCTCCGACGCGACCGGCGCGTGAGTGAAGAGCTGCAGGTCGTGCATCAGCTCGATTCCCTGTGCCGTGGACTGCACGACGCGCGCGATCAGCTCGCGCTGCTCGTCCGAACTTGCCTCCTCCTCGAGGAAGTGCAGGTTGCCGAGGATCGCGCCGAAGATGTTGCCGAGGCTGTGTGACACGCCAAACGCGAGGCTACCCACCCGCCGCAGGTGCTCCCGCCCGCGCGCCTCCGTCGGCTGGATATCCGCGCCACAGTCATCGGTCGCCGCCAGCGCGGCGCTGGCCGACAGCGCGAAGTCCGGGAGACGGTGCATCCGCCCGCACGGCCGGCCCTCGCTGTGAGCGCCGACTACGAGCGCGCCCAGCGGCTCGGCATGGCCCTCGCACTGCAGCGGCACCGAGGCCCAGGAGCGGACGTTCATGCCGCGCAGGCGCATCCGCAGGCCGGACCACGGCGCGCGCCATCCGTCCGGGGCATGGCAGGCGCGCTCGAACAGACGCGGCGCCTCCGGCCCGAGCTCCCAGCGCTCATGCAGTGCCTCGCTGCCCTCGCCCGGCGCCCGCGTCACCGCATGAACGTCCGCGCGCTGCGTGGGTCGCAACAGCACCGCCGCGTCGCACGCCAGCAGCTCGTCTGCGCCCTCGACGATTGCCGCCGCGACCTGTGCCTGACCGCCGCCGACCGCCCGTGTGATCCGCTCGAACTCCCGCACGCTCAGGCCGGGCTGATCCGCCACAGCCGGTCCCGTTGCGAGCATCTCAATCGCCACGTTCGCTCCTCCTTCAGTTGCTGACCGACCGCACGTCCTCGAGGGAAAACTCCGCGTCACCCACCACTACCAGGCAGTCGCCGTCGGTGATGCTCACCCGATCGACCGCCCCCTCCAGCAGCTCGCCCGTCTCCGGGTCGAGCCACTGCACCGTGCGCCCGATCAGCGCCACGGCGTCGGCCACCGCCCCGTCGGACCTGCCGCTCAGCAGCCCGCTGATCGTCTGCAGCTCGCTCACCGACTGCAGCTGCGCGAGCTGGCTCATGAACTCCGAAGGGTCCATCGGGCTCATCGGGTCCTGCGCCTGCAGCTGGGCCACCAGCAGCGTCATGAAGTCGTTCGCGCCGCTCAGTGACTGCTCTGGTGTCGTCGAACCTGTGCTCTGCGTCGCGCTCTCTACACGCATCCTCCGGCACTCCTCTCTCACGCCACGAGGTCGATCGTCCCGCTGCCCGTCCAGGAGCGGCGAAGCGTCGCCGCCTGCGCGCCGAGTGGCGCGTTCGGGCGGGCCATCCGCGGCACCGGGGCGTGCATCGGCCTCGGCTGAGGGGCGCTCTCGCGCGCGCCCTCGCGCGCGCCCTCGCCCCACGGGTTCTCCTGACCGCCGTGGCTCGGGCCCTGGCGCACGTCGAACTCCGCGATCTGCAGCGCGCGCCCGGCGAGCTGCTCGCGCACCTGGCCTTCGACCGAGCGCAGCGCCGCGACCGTGTCCGGCCGCTCAGCGATCAGCACCGCGCGCACCCGGCCCTCGTGCATTGACAGCTCCAGCTCGCAGCGCCCCAGCTCCGGCGGATCGACCTCGACGACCAGCCGCATGGGCTGCTGCGCGTTCAGTTCGCCCGCGGCGACTCGCACCGGCTCGCTGATCGTCACCGTCGGCTCCGTGGCCGTGGCGTGTGCGCCCCCGCCTGCAGCGCGCGTCAACACTGTGTGCGCCTCCATCCCGGCGATCATGTCACGCGGCGTGCGGGCTGCGCCGGGCGTGTCACCCGCACGGTCGAGCACCGCGGGCTCCGCGTCCTCGGGCGCCTGCTGCCCAGTCACCGGCTCGCCCGCGTCGGCCGTAGGACTGACCGCAGGCGCTTCGGCCTCGGTCGTCATGCGGCCGGCGGGCACTGCAGGCGGCGACACGCGCTGCTGCGTCAGGCCCGGCTGCTGCGCGACGGGTCCGGCTTCGGCTCGGGCGTCGGCCCCGGTCGCAGCCGCGGTCGCTGGAACCGCCTCAGGGAGGCGCGTGGCCTCCTCCGGACCATCGAACACGACCGCCCCAGGGAGGCCCGGCGCACCAGTGGTGCTCGCCACCAGCAGTCCGGGCTCGCCTCGGCCATCGATCGGGAACCGCTCTGAGGTCACGGGCGTAGGGCTGATCTGCGCCGCGCCCCCGGCCTGCTCCGTAGCAGGCTCAGCGAGGGCGGCGACACGCGGCGCCTCGGGCATCGTCGCGGTGCGCGGCTGCACGTCCATCGGCCGCGTGTCCGTCGGCGCCGCCGCCTCGGCAACCCGCGTGTCGGCCCCAGCGTTCGCGGCCACCAGCGCGGCTTCCCGCGGCGCGAGCGTGGCTGCGGGCGTAGCTGCGGGCGTGGCTGCGAGCGTAGCTGCGGGCGTAGCTGCGGGCGTAGCTGCGAGCGTGGCTGCGGGCGCGTTTGGTGCGCGGAGCGTCTGCTGCGCGGGCCTATCCGTTGCTGAGCCGTCGGCGACCGCAACGGTGAGGGGCAGGTCCGTGGGGCGAAGCTCCTGTGCCTGAGTCGCCGCGGCCATCCGCTGCGTCGCAGGCTCCGCTGCGAGCGTGCCGGCATCGTCCGGGCGCACGGAGGGCGACGCCGGCGGCGCGGCCCTCTCCGGGATCCGCGGCGCAACGGACCGCGCCGGGCCGGGCTGTGTCGCACGCGCCGGCGTCTGTGCCTCGCGCGCGGGATCGACCGGCAGCGTGGCCATCTCCGAGGCCAGCGCCTCGTCGCCGACCGGCGCGGCCGGCTGATCGATTCGGGCCGCCGCGGCGCTCGTCTGCGGAAGCACCGCCGGGCGTGCGGGGATCGGCTCGGATGACGCCGCTGGCAAGGTCGAGGTGACCGGCTGTTCGGCGCGCGCAGGCACGACCTCGGCTCCCGCGAACGCGTCGGCGGCGTTGGGGGGGATCGCGGCCGCAACGACCGGCTCCGCAGGCCTCGCGAGCGCTGCGGCTCCGGCGGGCATCGCCCGGGCGCCGGTCGTCGCCCGCGACTCGCCGACGGCCATCGACTGCGCGGTGGTCGTCACGGTGGGCGTCTGCATCGACGTCTGAATCGGCGCCGGCAGCGCGCGCGGCGCAACGTCCGCACTCGGCGCACCGGCGGCGGCAACGGCCACGCGCGGCTCGGGTGAGGGCCTCTGCGCGAGCGTTGTCGGCAGCTCCTGCGGCGTGCCTGCGGCGGCGACCAGCTCACCCGCTGCGGACCCCGCCTGCACCGGCGCCGCGCCGGGCATCGCATGGGCGGGAGGCGATGGGTTCACTGCTTCCGCCGCGCCGGGCATCGCATGGGCGGAAAGCGATGGGTTCACTGCTTCCACCGCGCCGGCACTCTCCGGGCCGGCCACGCTTTCCACCGCACCGACACCGGGCTGCGCCGTAGCGTTCGTAGCGGGATCGACCGCCAACGCCTGCGCGGGCCCGAGGCAGCCGCTCAGCAGCGCGAGGAAGAGCGCGGGGTCGCAGGACGTCTGCGTCTGCTCGCCGTCGTGCGTTCCGGGGGCCGCATGAAGCTGGTTGAGCGTGAAGACGTTGGCGCTCACGGTCATCGCCCGGACACCCTCTCCTGCAGATAGCGCTGCACGCGCCGCACGTAGGTCTGCGTCTCGTCGTAGGGCGGCACTCCGCCGTGGCGCTGCACCGCGCCTGGCCCGGCGTTGTACGCTGCCAGCGCGAGCGTCACGTCGCCGAAGCGGTCGAGCTGCTCGCGCAGGTAGCGCGCGCCGCCCTGCACGTTCTGCGTCGGGTCCCACGGATCGGTGACGCCCAGCCCCTGGGCGGTGCCGGGCATCAGTTGCATGAGCCCCATCGCCCCCGCGTGCGATCGGCAGGTCGGATCGTAGTCGGACTCGGCCCGCACGACCGCATGGATCAGGTCGGCGCTCACACCGGTCGCCTCCCCCGCCTGTTGGATGATCGCATCGAAGCTCCCGTGCGCTCCACCCGGCGCGGACGTCGCTGTTGCGGGCGCGTAGGCGGCACCGAGCGCCTGCGCGAAGCTCCCCGGCGCGATCCGCTCAGACCGTGTGCCGGGAGCGGACGGCGTGGCGACGCCCTCGAGGCGCGCCTCGATCTCCGCGATCCGTGCCATCGTGATGGGAAGCTGGCTGAGCACTGTGTTCGTCCTCCGTGGCCTGCTATGCGACGTTGTCCAGGTCGCCGATCAGGGACCGCCCCAGCCCCGCCCCGACGCCCACTCGGTGGCGGCTGATTGCCGCCTCGTTCAGCTCGCGCTGCTCGCGCTGCGTCTCCTCGCGCAGGTGCTCCGCCTCGCGCCGCTCGGACAGGCGCTCGAGCGTCCGCCGCGCCTGCGATGCCTCGATCAGCTCCGCCCGGCGCTGCTCGCACTCGCGCTCGGCATCCGCCAGACGCTGTCGCTGGTGCGTCAGTCGCCGGCGCAGTTCCGCGAGCACGAGCCACGTGTGCTCGACCTCGCCGATCGCGACCGACGCGCCCGCCCCGCCATCCCCACGCAGCCCGGAGACGAGTGCGTCGTGCCGCTCAAGTGTGCGCTCGAGGTCCGAGCGCCGGTCGCGCACGAGCCGCTGCGCTCGCGCCATGCGACGCTGCGCCTGGTCCTCCTGATGGCCTCGCAGGTCAAGAGCTGTCTGCAGGGGGAACTGGTACTTACGCACGCTTTCCTCACCGCTGCCGTGGCGTCGTTGTGTCGGACGCCTGTTTATCGTCGCCTGCGGTGATTTCTTTAGCCGCGCGTGAGGTGATTGTCAGAGGAAGTTACATTGCCCGACCCCGCGCCGGCGTTGGCGGCCGCCTCGAAGCTCGCCAGGGCGTGGGGGATGTTCGGCCGGCGGTGCACGGGTTCGCCCTGCAGTTCCGGAGCGGCCGTCGCCCGGCCGGCGGGCGGTTGGAGCGTGTCCGCCAGGGCCTGTCGCGTCTGAGCGAAAGTGGGGCAGTCCGTCGCGTCCTGGCGGAGGAACTGCAGGGCCTGCGGCCGCAGGGCGATCGCGCGATCGACCTCCGGATTGCTGCCGTGCTCGTACGCGCCCAGGTTGATCAGGTCCTCGTGCTCGTGGTACGCCGCCAGCTCAGCGCAGAGCCGTCGCGCGTCCTGCCGGTGCCGGTCATCGACGACCCCGTCCATCAGCCGGCTGATGCTCTGCAGTGCGTCGATGGCCGGGTAGTGCCCCTGGTTCGCCAGCTCGCGGGAGAGGACGATGTGCCCGTCGAGGATGCTGCGCGCCGCGTCGGCCACCGGCTCGGTCATGTCATCGCCATCCACCAGCACCGTGTACAGTGCGGTGATGCTCCCACGCGTACCCATCCCCGAGCGCTCCAGCAGCCGTGGCAGCTCGGCGAAGACCGAGGGCGTGTAGCCGTTGCGCGTGGGCGGCTCACCCGCGGCCAGCCCCACCTCCCGCTGCGCCCACGCCACGCGGGTGATCGAGTCCATCATCAGCAGCACGTCGCGCCCGCGATCGCGGAAGAACTCCGCGATCGTCGTCGCCACCTGCGCGCCGCGCAGACGCACCAGCGGCGGCTGATCGCTCGTCGCCGCAACCACCACCGACCGCGCCAGGCCCTCCTCGCCGAGCGTCTCCTCGACGAACTCGCGCACCTCCCGCCCGCGCTCCCCGATCAGCCCGATCACATTCACATCGGCCGCCGCGTTACGCGCGATCATCCCGAGCAGCGTGCTCTTGCCTACCCCCGAGCCTGCGAAGATGCCGACGCGCTGGCCACGCCCGCAGGTGAGCAGGCCGTCGATCGCCCGCACTCCCATAGGCAGCGGCTCCACGATGCGCGCCCGCTGCATCGCAGGCGGCGGTGCGGCCTCGGCGGGCAGGAACGCCTCGGGCGCAGGCGCGGGCCGACCGTCCAGCGGCTCACACAGTCCGCCGAACACGCGCCCCAGCATCGCCTCGGCCACCGGCACCGCCATCGGCCGGCCGCTCGCCACCACCGGGCTGCCCGCGGAGATGCGCCGCGTGTCGCCCAGCGGCATCATGAGCAGACGCTCGTCGCGGAAGCCCACCACCTCGGCGTGGATCGTACCCCCGCCCGCGTCGATCTCACACAGCTCGCCGATCTGCGCGGGCGGGCCGTCGGACTCCATGATGATCCCGACGGCCTTGGTCACGCGCCCGGAGCGCCGCACCGTCTCGGCCCCGGCCAGGCTCTCGGCGAGGCCACGCAAGATCGCGCTCATCCGCCCCCGCCTCCACCGAGCACCCGCTCGATCTCCTCGCCGAGCAGCTCTACCTGCGTCTGTATGCGCGCGTCGAAGCGCCCGCGCTCAGTCTCGACGATGCACCCGCCCGGACCCACGCCCGGGTCTGCCACGATCTCGAGCTCACCCGCGCCGTTCGTGAGCGCCAGCAGTTCCGCCGTCGCCTCGCACACCAACGGCTCATCGTCGGCAGGTACGCGCACGGTCAGCCGGTTCGCGCCAGCCGCCTGCGCGATCGTCGCCCGCACCACGTCCAGCACCACGCCGTCCTCAGTTGCCACCTTCCGGCGGATCACCTTCTCTGTCATCGACGCGATCAGCGCCGCCAGCTCCTGCTCAAGCTCCTCCAGCCGCTCGGACGCGGCCCCCTCGATGCGTGCAATGATCGCCGCGCGCGCCTGATCGAACGCCGCCGTCTGCTCCGCGACGCTCTCCCGCAGCGCCGCCTCGAGCCGCGCCTCCGCTTCCGCGCGGGCCTCCGCCCACGCGTCCCCGCGCACCTCATGGCGGATGCGCTCCGCATCATCACGCGCCCTCGCCAGCACGCGCTCGGCCTCTTCGCGATCCTCCGATTGCGGATGCGCGCACGCACCGGCCGCCGGCGCCTCGTCGAGGCTCGGCCAAC
This sequence comes from Candidatus Zipacnadia bacterium, assembly GCA_029821635.1. Classification (GTDB taxonomy): domain Bacteria; phylum Armatimonadota; class Zipacnadia; order Zipacnadales; family UBA5352; genus UBA5352. The sequence continues at coordinate 9,830 of JALGSW010000076.1, read as the reverse complement.
TCCACGGCTGCGCCGCCGCCTCCGCCATCAGTTCCCGCCGTCTCCGGTGTCCTCGGCCGCTGCGGCCTCGGAGGGCGCGCCCTCCCGCAGCCAGTCGCTCAGGTGGCGTGCGAAGTCCTCCGGTGAGCGGCTGCCAAGGTCGGAGAGGCGGCTCGCGACGGGATCGGAGCCGGGCTGCGCGTCGGTGGGCTCCGTGGTGCCAACGGTCTGCGCCTGCAGTTGCTCAACGCTCATCGGGGCGAACTCCAGCTCATCGCCGCCGCCACCCGCCTCGTCGAGTGCATGGTCGGGCGGATCGACGTCGGCCGGCGCCGTGGAGCGCCCGGCCCCCGCCGCCACGCCCGCACTGAGCTTGCGCGTCACCATCAGCATCGCTGCGCCGATCATCGCCAGCATCACGATGATGCTGCCGTAGCGGACCGCCCGGCTCATGCTCTCCGCCCGCGTCCGCTGGGCCTCCGCGGCCTCGGCGAGCTTCGCCTCCTCTTCGGCCACCTTCACGGCGTCGATCGCCATCATCTCCACCGTCACCTGGTCGCCGCGCTCGGGGTCGATCCCGGCCGCGGCCTCCACGAGCCCGCGCACCTGCTCGACGGTGTCGCGGCCGAGGCCCTCATCAACCACCACCGCGACCGCCAGCCGCTGCACCGTCCCCGGCGGGCTGGACACCTCTTCATGCATCCGCGCGTAGTCGTACTCGCGCGTCTCACTCCGATGCTCGTAGCTGCCACCGCTCCCCCCCCGCGCGCTCCCCGCGCCGCCGTCGAGGCCGGCAGGCCCGCCGACCTGTGTGCCGCCGTCGCCCTCGTACTGCTCGGAGGTGATCTCCTCGCGCCGCACAACTCCCTGCCCCTCGCTCGGCTCGAGCGTCTCGCGGGTGATCTGCTGGCTCTGAAAGTCAAGGCTCGCCTGCACGCGCACCACCGAGCGGCTTGCGCCCAGCACCGAGTCGAGCATCGACTGCAGGTAGCCGCGCAGCCGCTCCTCCAACGCCCGCGTCGCCTCGAGCTGGGCGAGTGTCTGCATCCCACCCGCGCCGCCCATCCCACCCGTCAGCATCGCGCCGGTCGTGTCCACCACCGTCACCGCATCCGCGTCCAGCCCCGGCACCGCGCTCGCCACGAGCTGCGTGATCGCCCCCACCTGTGCGCTCCCGAGCCGGGAGTTGCCCAGGTTCACCACCACCGATGCGGTCGGCGGCTCCTGCTGATCGCTGAACAGCCGCTCCTCGGGCAGCGCGAGGTGCACGCGTGCAGACGCGATCTCCTCCAGCGCGCAGATGCTGCGCTCAAGCTCGCCCTGCAGCGCCCGCTGCAGGTTCACGCTGTTCTGCAGGTCGCTGGTGGAGAAGCTCGTGCGGTCGAACAGCTCGAAGCCCACCGTCGAGCCCGCGGGCAGTCCCTGGCCGGCGAGGTCGATGCGCAGCTCGTAGAGCTTCTCCTGCGACACCAGCACCGCCGTCCCGCCCTGCGCGAGCCGGTAGCTCGTGCCCTGTTCGCGCAGTTGCTCCACCACCGCCTGTGCGTCCTGCGGAGACAGCTCCGCGTACAGCACCGCCCACGCGGGCCGCATCGCCCACGAGCCCACGGCGATCAACCCGCCGACGATCAGCACCGCAAGCGTCGCCAGCGATGCCTGTCGGCGCCACCCAAGTCCCTGCCACGTGTCTCTCAGTTGCTCCAGCATCGTTCAGCGTCCCCGGTCCTCTTCCAGCGCCTCAGATCTGTAGCCGTGAAATCTCCTTGTACGCCTCCACCGCTCGCTGCGTCACCTGCGCGGTCAGCCGCAGCGTCAGGTCGGCCTTCTCCAGCGCGATGATCGCCTCGTGCAGGTCATCCGCCTCGCCGGTGGCGACCCTCCCGACCGCTGCGTCGGCTTCAGTCTGCGTGTCATTCACCCGATCGAGCGCCTCGCGCAGCACGTCGCCGAAGCTCGCGCCTTCGCCATCGTCGCCGACCTGTGCCGAGCCACCCGCGGGAACGCCCTGCGGGCCGCTCACCGGCAGGCGAGCGCCCGAGCTTGCGGGCTGCTCGATCACGAGCGGGATGAAGCTGCTGTCAATGCGCATCATCGTCTCCCCCTCACGCCAGGATGCTCAGTGCCGACTGGATCATCTCACGCCCCGACCGCAGCGCCGCCGCGTTGGCCTCGTACGCACGCGCGGCCAGCACCATGTCCGCCATCTCCGTCGGCAGATTCACGTTCGGCAGCTCCACGTAGCCCTCGCCGTCGGCGTCCGGGTGCCCGGGGTTGTACACGCGCATCAGCGGCCGGTCATCCGCCTGGACCGCCGCGACGGACACTCCGCTGCAGCGCGTGCTCGCCGCGTTGCCGCCGATCTGCTCGGCGCGCAGCACCACCTGCTGCCGCCGGTAGGCCCCGCCCTCGGCGGTGCGCGTCGTCTCCACATTCGCGATGTTCTCCGCGATCACGTCCATCCGCGTCCGCTCGGCCCGCAACGCCGACCCGCTCACTCGCAGCGCATCGAACACGCCCATCAGCCGCTCCTCCCGTCACCGATCGCCGTCCCGATCATCTGCAGCTTGCGGTCGATCATGCGCGTCAGCACCTGGTAGCGCGCCGCCGCCTCGCCCAGCGCCATCATCTCCGCCTCGATGCTCACGTTGTTGCCATCGGGCCCGGCGGGGTCGCCGGTGGGGGAGACGGTCGGCCGCACCGCATCGAGCGCGCCGGGGCGCTCCCCCGACCGCTCCGCGCGCACCGCCGTCTGCAGGGCGTCCTCGAAGCTGACCCGCTGGGCGCGGTAGCCGGGCGTCTCGATGTTTGCCAGGTTGTTCCCGGCCACGCGGTGCTGGGCGGCCACGCAGTCAAGCGCGCCCTCCAGCGCTCGGGTCGTCAGATCGCTCATCACATCCGCCATGCCCGTCACCTCCGGCCGTATTGGCGCAATTTCCGTGCCACATACCCTCGTCGTCGTTCTCCCCCCTCGTCCCGCCAGACTTCGCGCAGCGAAGTCCAGGGAGAGGGGGGCAGGGGGGGAGAGGCCGCCCCTCACGCCGCTTGGTACATCCTCAGCCTCTCCGTCGAACTGGGGATGCCCAGCGCCCTGCGGTACTTGTTCACCGTCCGCCGCGCGATCGGGTAGCCTTCCTCGTGCAGCGCCGCCTGCAGCTCCTCGTCCGTCAGCGGAGACACGGCCGCCTCGCCCGCCAGGATCCCGCGCAGGACCGTCTTGGCCGGCAGCGCATCGTCGAAGAAGACAGTGAAGGGCACGCCCTCGCCCGAGGGCATCTGCACCAGCTTGGCCATCGTGGCCCGTGACACCGTCGACTCATGCAGGCCTGTCAGCTCCGAGATGCGCTTGTGCGTCAGCGGGACGTGGTCGAGCGGTCCTCCGAGGATGAACTCCCGCTGCTGCTCGACGATCGCCCGGCTGATCCGGAAGAGGCTGCGCTCGCGCTCCTGCAGCGACCAGATGAGCTGCCTCGCGGAGCGCACCTGCGACCGCACCTCCTTCGTCGCCCCATCCTCCGCGCGCCTGCTCGAGCGCCGCATCCGCTCGTCCAGGCGGTGGTAGGCGTCGGCGACCCGCACGGTCAATGCCTGCGACGTCGTCAGTGCGACCTCGATCTCGTCACCGCGGAGCGTGAGAATCACGTCCGGTCGCGTCGCCTGTGGGTTGTTTGGCAGGAGGTGGTGCCAGCGCGTGCGGAACTGCTCGCCGGGGTAGGGCGTCAGGCGCGAGCGGATCACCCGCAGCGCCTCGCGCGACTGCGTCGCCGTGAGCCCCAGCCCCTCGCACAGTGCCGGCCAGCCGCCGCGCTCCAGCGCCCGGTCGCAGTGTTCGACGACTGTGCGCACGTAGCCGGGCACATCCGGCAGCTCGTCGAGCTGCAGCAGCAGGCACTCGCGCAGGTTCCGCGCGCCCACGCCCGGCGGCGCGACGCGCTGCACCGCGCGCAGGGCGGCTTCGACCTCCGCCGCCTCCTCATGCAGCTCCAGCGCGACCTCGAAGATGCTCGTGGCCAGGTAGCCGCGTTCGTCGATGCACTCGATCAGCCACGCGGCGATCTCCCGCCGCCGCCCCTCCGCGGCCCAGCCGATCCGCCGGTGCAGCTCGTCGCGCAGGTCGAAGTCGGACGGCGCGCGTGCGGCCGGGTCGGTCGGAACGTCCTCCCACTGCCGCGCCGACGCGTAGCGTGGCGCGACGGTCGGAACGTCCTCCCATGGCAGCTCGCACTCAACCTCGAGCGCGGGGTTCTCCTCGGCCTCGTCGTGGATGCGCGCCAGCAGGTCCAGGCATGGCAGCTCAAGCAGTTCGCTTCGCACGATGAGCTGGCAGTTGACGCAGGGAAGCTGATCGACGCCGGCGATAAGATCGCTGCGTAGCTCCAACACTTCGGGGAACATCCTTTCGCGCTGCCTGAGGTGTCGCGGACGCACCTATTTCGGCAGCGCGAAGCGGAACTTGAGTCCTTTGTCCACGCCTTTCGCCGTGGTCATCCGTCGTGATCCGTCATCCGCCACCGTTCGCTGTCGTCCCGATCACCTTCGCCGCCAGCCTCCCATCGGTGGTCCCCGTCTGTGCGAGGAACTTCGGCTTTCCCCGCACGCACACGACCATCGGGTCGCCGATCGGCTTGCCCAGCGCAATCACGTCCCCCGCCGCAAGCTTCGTCACCTCGCTAAGCGCGATCTGCATGCGGTGCAGCTCCACCGACACCGGCACCACGATCCGTTCGCCGTGCTGCTGCAGCCGCTCGACGTCCAGCGGCGGCCGCTCCTCCACCGGCTCCTCATCGCCCAGGAGCCTCTGCGCCGCCGCGACCGGCAGCGCCACGCGCATCCTGCCGCCCACCCCCGCGATCTCCGCCGACAGCGTGAGCATCACGAGCTCCCCGTCGCGCATCTTCCCGCGGAGCTGTGTCGCCTCCGTCAGCACCTCCCCCGCCGTCGGCTCGCGCCGCGCCAAGCGCTCCCACGAGGTCGCCCAGACGTCCACGAGCTCCTGGATGAACCGCCGCAGCAGCGCCGCCTCCAGCACGGTCGCCGGCCGCTCGATCGGCTCCGGCGGGCCGCCCAGCATCCTGCCCACCACCGGCCCGACCAGCTCCTGATCCAGCACCCACAGCATCGGCGGCAGCGCGCCCGTGAGCGCCACCAGACCCAGCGCGCACTGTGCCGGCGCCGCCCCCATGAGCCCCTCGAGGCTCACGCCACCCACCGACTCCGCCTCGAAGCGCACCGGGCTGTCGAGGTATGCGTTCATGATCCGCCCCAGCGCCGTCACCAGCCGATCCGAGCGCACGCGAAGCTGCGACAGCGCCTCGCGTGAGAGCTCGCTGCCGGTGCGGAAATCGTACGAACGCGCCACCCCGGCCGGGCTCTGCTCGGCCGCGTCCTCATCCGACCTGGGCGGGACGTCAGGCTCCAACTGCCGTGCCGACTGTGCCATCACTCATCCGTCCGTCCGTGCGTCGAGCTTGTACTACTGAACGTACTGCGCCTCTTCCGTGGTCAGTGTGATCTCCCCGGCCTGCTCCAGTTCCAGCGCGATCGTCACGAACTCCCGCTGCGCGTTCTCCACGTCCCGCACCAGCACCGGCCCGAGGAACTCTATCTCCTGCTCCAGCATCTCCCGCGCGCGTGTGGAGATGTTCGCGAAGATCCGGTCGCGGACCGACGCGTCCACGCCCTTGAGCGCACGGGCGATCGTCTCCTGCTCCAGCTCGCGCAGCAGCGTCTGCAGGTCCTGATCGGACAACTGCACCACGTTCTCGAAGGTGAACAGCCGCTCCTCGACCTCGTCGGCCAGCTCCGGATCGCGCTCTCGCAGCTCGCCCAGCAGCCGCTTGCTCGCGCCGCGGTCCATGTCCTCGAGCAGGTGCACTACGAACTGCAGGCCGCGGTCCGCCTGACCGTCATCCTCCACGGGGTAGGCCTGACGCCCGAGCACCTCGCCGATCGCCTCGATCGCCCCCGGCGCGAGCCGCTCCATCCGCGCGACGCGCAGCGCCAGGTCCGGTCGCGCCTCAGCCGGCCACTCCCGCAGCACCTGCGCCGCCTTCTCCGGCGTGAGCTGGCTGAGCACCACCGACACCATCTGCGGCGTCTCATTCAGCAGCATCCGCCGAATGCTCGACGACTCCGCCCCGTTGAGGCCGCGCAGCCGCGCGAGGGCGTTCCTGCGCCGCTCGTCCGCGGGCGAGAGCGACTGCCGGCCGAGCACCGCCGCCATCAGGCGCTCGGCGTGCTCGGACGCCTTCAAACCCGTCGGGCGGGCAAGCACCTGGTCGAACGCCTGCAGCGCCTCCTCCTGTTCGGCGGGGGCAATGCTGCCCAGTCCTGCCATCGCGGCGATGACCTGTTCGGCCTCCACCTCGGGCATGTGGCGGCAGACATTCACTGCCGCCTCCAGGTCGAGGCTTGCCAGCACGATCGCGGCCTTGCGGATGTCGGGTGCGGTCATGACGCAGATGCGGGCCTCCCCGGCGATCAGACTCCGCCCCGATCACTGCAATGCGCGTACCAGCCGTTGACCCCCGTACATGAACGAAGCCCCCGTCGCCGGGGGCTTCGCCTGGACCGCTACTGTCCGTGCGCCTCAGAACGCGATCGTTGTCTGCAACTGGAGGAGGTCGCTGGCCTCGTCCGTGCTCGTGTCCACCGGCCCCTGGTGCGCCCACGTCAGCGAGCACTCCAGTCCGTCCTTCACCTCATGGCGCACCCGCGCGCCGTAGAGTTTGTCGTAGAAGAGCCCGTCCAGCGGCGAGGCCACCCACCAGTCACTGTTGCCGGAGAGCTCGTAGTAGAACGCGTCCACCGGCCACTCGCCGTTGCACGCGTACCAGGTGCCGTACGCGCCCATGACCTCCAGGTTCGGGATCGCCAACGGCCGGCGCAGCCACCGCTCGTAGGGGATCACGCGCTTGTCGCCGGTCGTGCACAGCAGCTCGTAGTAGGGGTGCAGCGACGAGTAGACGACGTCGTACTCGGCTTCCACGTCGCTGATCATGCCCGTCAGGTCGAAGTCCGGGGTCGCCAGCAACTCCACGATCAGCATGTACGCCTCCGGATTCGTGTTCCCCTCGCGGGAGTACACGGGCCGGTTCGCATGGTGCTCCAGGTACCCGTACTCGAACCACACGTCCAGATCCTTGTAGAAGTTCCACCACGTGTCAATGCCCCACACCTGCTCATGGTACGCGGCGCCGCTACGCTGCGTCAGGCCATAGCCGTGGATCAGCCACGGCACACCCACGGACCAGCGCGGTCGCTTGTACTCAAGGTAGAGCGACTCGTAGTGGTTCGACTTAGTGCCGGCAAATTCGCCGCCGGAGTGCTGATACTGGCCTGCCCCGACGAACGTTTGCAGGCTCAGGTCATCCGACAGGAACGGGTCGAACTTCGCGTGAACGCCCTGCTGCGACAGCCGCTCGTTGTTGACCACGAGCCCGAGGCCGTAGGCCTGGAACTGTCGCCCGATCGTCCATGTCGCGTCGATCGGCCAATTGCCGTCGAAGCGCACCCACGCCTCGTCGAGGTAGATCGTGTTGCCGAGGTAGCCAAGCGCCGGATCCGGCGTCCCGCCCGTGATCGGCAGCGGCGTCTCCACCTCGCCAAGCTCAATCCCCAGCGCCGCCAGCGGCGCGCGGCCGTCCGCCATCTTCAGCGCGATCCGCCCGAAGGTGTCCTCGTCGATGTAGCCCTCAAGGCCGAGGCGGATCGTCAGCGCGTCGAACTCGTGGTCGAGGTCGATGTCGCCGCAGACGGTCCCGATGCGGTAGTCGATGAACCCGAACGGAGTCGGGAATCGCCGCCGCTGCTCGAAGTCGCGGAGGCGCCCGTCGAAGTCCCCGACCTGCTCGTGCAGATCGCCTATCTGGTCGCGGATATCCGCCAGCTCGTTACCGAACTCCCGCGTGAGGCAGTCCACGATCTCCTGCATCTGCTCCTGCGTCACGTCGGGCCCCGCAGGTCCCTGCGGTCCGGGCGGGCCCTGCGGCCCGCCGGGGCCCTCAGGCCCTCGCAGGCCATCGGCACCGGCTGCGCCCGGCGCCCCGTCCGCTCCGGGGGGGCCGATGCCGCCGGCCCAACCCGATGACATGTCCTCAAGCGCCACGAGCAGGCGCGAAAGCGCCATCGCGAACTCATAGCGCGTCAGGGGGCGGTCACCGTGGAAGCCCGTCTTGGGGTAGCCGATCATGATGCCCTGATCCAGCAGCATCTGGACGGCGTCATACGCCCAGTGGTCAAAGGGCACGAGGCCGAGGCTCTCCTCCTCGGACACCTCCACCACCGGAGCGGGGCCGGGCGCCACGTACGTGCGCCCTCCCGCGATCTGATACGTCGTACCATCCGCGTCCACTGGCGCGTAGCTCGAGCCGCGCACGGAGGACTGGGGGGAAGTGTTGTCAGCCTGTCCCCAACCGAACCCCGCCGCCAAACCCATTGCTACGATAGCTGCTGCGATGTGGGCTGCAATCCGCACTCCGCACACCCCTTCTTGGTCAAGATAGGGGGACTAATTCATTGTGATGGTATAACGCCGTCCCCGAAAAGTCAACCATGCTCCGCATCTTCTCCGCACCCCGCGCCCCGCCGCGTGGCCGGAAGGAACTCGCCTCGTCCCCGCCGAAGAGGTACCTGCAAGTGCCATCTTCCGCGATCCACTGGAGGTGCTCGTCATGCCGGTCCGCTGGGCTATTGTCGGCTGTGGTGACATCACGAACAAGGCCGTCGCCCCCGCCATCACCGACCATCCGGACGCGCAACTCGTCGCGTTTTTCTCCAACTCCCGCGAACGCGCCGAGCAGATGCGCGCCGATCATGGCGCCGAGCGCGCCTCATCCGACCTCGCCGAGACTGTCGGCGCCGACGACATCGACGCCGTCTACGTCGCCTCCCCCGTCCACCGACACGCCGCCGAAACCATCGCGGCGGTCCGCGCGGGCAAGCACGTGATCGTCGAGAAACCCATGGCGCTCTCCGTCGAAGCCGGCGAGCGTATGATCGAGGCCGCCGCGGAGGCGGGCGTGCATCTCGCCGTCGCCTACTACCGCCGCTTCTTCCCGAAGTCACGCAATATCCGTGCCCTGCTCGACGACGGCGCCATCGGCACACCCATCGTCTGTGAGATCACCATCTGCAGCCGGCTCGAGCTCGCCCCCGATCACCCGAAGTACTGGCGCCTGCTCCCCGAGCAGGGCGGTGGCGGCGCGCTCATGGACGTCGGTAGCCACCGCCTCGACCTCGCCTGCTACTGGCTCGGCGACCCATTCGAGGTCTGCGGCTTCGCCGACATCATCGACCGCGCAGACATGCAGGTCCCCGACACCGAGTGCCTGCTCGCGCGCATGGAATCCGGCGCGCACGTGCATTGCACGGCCTCGTGGGCCATCTCCGCTCGCGCCGACGACCTCATCATCCGCGGCACCGAGGGCTCGCTCACGGCCCGGCCCTACGACAACGCGCCGCTCACGCTGATCCGCGGCGGCGACCGCGAGGAGTTCGACCTGCCGCCCGCCGCCAACTGGCATTCGCCGCTGATCGATGACTTCACGAGGGCGGTCCTCGACGGCCGCGAGCCCGAGTTCACCGGCCGCGACGGCCTCCAGGCCTCGCGCATCATGGAGGGCTGCTACCGCTCCAGCGAGACGGGGAAGACCGTGGAGGTATGAGGGGCAGTGGGGCACGCATGCCCTAAAGGCCGGGGGCGTGTTGTCGTCTGGAGGGGCCGCTCCCCGCGCAGCGGGGAGTGATCCCGCCTCCGGGCAGGATCAGGTTCCACCCCGGCCCGGAATGGATTGACAGTCTGTCATGGGGGCCCGCGATGGACGCCAAGCGGCTCACGAAGGTGACAGCCGGCT
>JALGSW010000075.1 GCA_029821635.1 Candidatus Zipacnadia bacterium | reverse complement strand
CGATGCACATCCAGACCCACCGTAACCATTTTCGGTCTGCTCCCTTCGGGTGAAAGTCGACTGCCGACACCTTGACTTCCCCGCGGGGGGCAGACCGTCCTATCTTATCCTACATCATCTCCGCAGGCGGCTCGGGGTGCTCGGCGCCGGGTGGGCCGAAGTCGCGCCTCGCCTGCAGCATCGCGTCATAGTTCTCCAGCGGCACGCCCTCGAAGATGCAGTTGCTCGTGCAGAAGACGTACGCCCCGTTCTCCACGCCCCCGTGCGCGAGGCAATACAGCGAGCTGTCGTAGACCTCCTCGGGCGTGCCCGCGTGCACCAGCGCGCAGTTCACGTTGCCCATCAGGCACAGCTCCTGGCCGACCAGCCGCCGCACCTCGCGGACATCCACACCGGCCATCGGGTCGAGCGAGTGCAGCGCGTCGATCCCCGTGCCCACGAGCTGGTCGAGGACCGGCATGATGTCCCCGTCGGTGTGCTTGGCCGCGTAGAGGCCCAGCGAGTGCAGGCCCTCGACGAGGCGCGCGAGGAAGGGCGTCACGAACTCGGCGAACATCGGCGGCGAGAGCCACGGGCCGTCGTTGAAGCAGTAGTCGGCGCACATGATCGCGATCTCGGTGCCCGCGGCGGCGAAGCGCTCGGCGCGCGCGAGGGACTCGTCGATCGCCCGCGCGTTGGCGTCGAGCTGCTCCTGGCGCTCGTCGAACAGGCGCATCGCCGCCTCGACCATGTTGCGGCCCGAGGGGATGCCCGCGGTGCCGTCGATGGTCGCCGAGATCATGACGCGGTCGCCGGCGTACTCGCGGAAGTAGTCGTAGGAGCGGAACTGGTCCTCGTCTTCGAGGCCCCAGAATCCGGTGCAGATGGACCAGTCGAGGCGCTCGTAGATCTCGGCCCACATGCGGGCGTTCTCGCGCAGGAGGCGCTGGCGCTCGGCGCCCTCGATGCCTTCGAGGTCGGGGCGTTCGAGGCGCTTGCGGCCGTAGAACTCCTCGCAGCGCTTGTAGACGAGCTCGAAGTGCGGCGGCAGGGCGTCCGGCCGCCCGCCTTCGAGTGCGACGATGAGCGACTCTCGCGGGGTCATGCGTGGGAGGCTCCCTTGCGCGTCGTGAATGCGCGCGCCTCTTCGCCGCATCATCCGGCGCAACCTGCCCCGGATCGTGCAAGGAGAACCTGAAGCCACGGAGAAGTAGGCTCCCGTCCCAACCTATACAAGGAGGTGCACGCCGGTGCACATTGTAGATGTAGAGGGCTGTGAGTGTAGTCAGGTCGAGATCGAGGGAGCGAAGGGAGTGCGCATGCAGTGGCTGCTCGACGAGCGAGCCTCCCACGCGCCGAATTTCGCCATGCGCCGCTTCATCGTCGAGCCGGGCGGCTACACGCCCCGCCACTCCCACCCGTGGGAGCATGAGGCATACGTCGTGCGGGGAGTCGGCGAGGTCTACCACGGAAGCTCGGTGTCATCATTCGCACCGGACACCGCGATCCTGATCGAGCCGGACGAGGAGCATCAGTTCCGCAACACGGGCGTCGAGCCGCTGGAGTTCCTGTGCATGGTGCCCAACGGCCCGGCAACGGAGCGGTAGCCGAAAGCCACCTGCAGCAGAACCGGACGCGGCGGAGGCTCCCGAGCTTCCGCCGCGAGCATGTACGGGGGTCTCGTCAGAGCACCTTCAGTGCCATGAGCACGCCCATGACGATGAAGAGCCCGGCGGCGACGTAGCGGATGACCTCGCGCGGGAAGGCTGCCCCGGCGAAATGGCCCACGGCAACACCGATTCCGCTGACAAGCGTCAGTGCAAGGCTCGCGCCCAGCAGCACCAGCCAGGGCCTCTGGAACTGCGCGGCCTGGCACATCGCGGCTATCTGTGTCTTGTCTCCCAACTCAGCGATGAAGACAAGTCCGAAAGTGGCAATAACGGGCTTCCAGTCCATGGGATGTCCTCCGGATCTCAGTGTGATTGCGTCAGGTTGAGCAGGCGCAGCAGGTTCCCCGAGGCCACCGCCTCGAAGGTCGCGTCGTCGAGGCCCAGGCGCCGCAGCCCCGCCAGTGCATCCCGCTGGCTCTGCCACGGGAAGTCGCTACCGAAGACCACGCGCTCCCAGCCGTGCCGGGCGCAGATCTCCACGACCAGCTCATCGGGCGCGTGATCGAACGTGTACGACAGGTCGAAGTAGACCGGCGCGCCCACGAGATGCTCGTCCACGCCCTCCCACATCTCGTAGCCGCCCATGTGCGCCACGATCATGCGCAGCGCCGGGAAGTCGCCCAGCAGCCGCGCGAGCGCCTCGCCGTTCGGGATCACGTCCTCGATCGTCACGATCTCCTGGCCGCCGTGCATCAGGACCACCAGCCGGTCGCCGATGGCCTCGAACATCGCGCGCGTGGCAGGCTCGTCGAAGCGGAAGCCCTGGAAGTAAGGCTGGAGCTTGACGCCCAGGACGCCACCCGCGACCAGGCGCTCGATCTCTCCCGGCACGTCCTCATGGTGCGGGTGCAGCGTGCCGAAGGGGATGATGCGCGGATGATCGATCAGCCCCAGCGCGAAGCGGTTGATCGATGGGACCTGATCGGGGCGCGTGGAGACCGGTGCGTAGACCGAGCGGCTGACGCCGGACTCGTCCATCTCCGCAACCAGCTCGTCGAGGACCGGCCGGCGCACGGGCGTCGCGCCGTAGATCGAATGGAGCTGCTCCATAGCGCGATCGGCGACCTTCTCGGGGAAGATGTGCGTGTGTGCGTCGATGATCCGCGGCATGGCGCAAGGCTCTCCTCTACTGCTCCCGCATCTGCGCCAGCGCCCGCACCCACCGCGTCCGATGGACCTTCACGAGCTTGCCGGGCGCCGCTGCATAGTGCGGCTCGATATTGTTCTGTGCATCGATGTAAGCTACGGCTTCGTCCACGAGCGCGATGGCCTTCGCCAGCAGCGCCGGATCGCTCTGCGCGATCCCCTGCTGGGCCGTGCGCCACGCCTCGGAGCCGATTTCGCCGTAGCGGAAGCTGACCTCCCAGGTGCGCAGGCGCTCCTGAACCTTCGCGTCGGCGCCGGCGGCGGCCGCGTGGGCGGCGTCGAGGTGCCCGCGTGCCTCGGCCATCGCCTCGGGCGTCATCCACGTCCAGACGCCGTCGGTGATGTGATCGGCGGCCACGAGAGCTTCGTCCACGGTGCGCATGAAGGCCTGCATCGGCTGGGAGGCGGGCCCGAAGGCGTGGTCGCAGTAGTCCTGCACGAGCGCGTCGGCGTCGATGGTCGGGTCCCAGGTGGCCTTCGCGATGGCGTAATAGTTGATTCCGTACGTGCCCCACAGCTTCGGCACCGACTGGCCCTCGTAGCCGACGACCCCGATGCGCCCGAGGTAGGCGATGTCATCGACGAACTTCCACGGCGCCGGGTAGGGCATCGCGCAGAAGGTCGAGTGCGGCGTGTACTCGTAGACCATGACGCCGCCGGGGGCCATCGAGACCCACTGCTCGATGCCCTCCCGGAACCTCGCGTGATGCGGGCAGTCCTGTGCCTCGAAGCGGTGCACGAAGCAGACGTAGTTCGGGCGCGAGTTCACGACCTGCACGATCACGTTCGGCTCAATGCGGAACGTCTCCGGATCGGGCGGGCGGAAGGTCTGATGGTAGGCGAGCGTGTAGATGCTCTTGCCGGGCCGCATGACCTGAAGCTTGCGCGCGACTTCGTTGCAGAAGCTCAGCCAGCGTTCGGTGATGACCGGGTACTCCCGGCTGGGGTGTGGCCACAGCTCGCCGGTATCCAGCGCGGTGCACTCGTCGCACTCGCAGAACGCCGTCCCGTCGCCCTGGCCGAGGCCCATGAAGTCCACCTCGGGACGGGCCGCGAACATCTCATCAAGCGCGTGGGCGACCGCCGAGACGACCTCCGGGTTCGTCGTGCAGACCTGCTGGAAGCCGCCGCGATCGGCCACGGGCCGCTGCCCGCCGCGCAGCGCATAGTACTCGGGGTGCTCGTCGAAGTACCGCGCCGGATCGAGCGCTTTGTTTATCACATGCGGGGCCATCCACGCTCGGAAGCCGCCGCGCCGGGCGAAGCTGTCGGGGAGCTCGGTCTGCGGCCAGCCGCTGCCGATGTTGATGCGCTGCTTGACCGCCCAACTCAGCGTGGCGGCGTACCACGGGTCCGACTCGGCCGGGATCGTCATGCGCAGGTAGCGGTAGCGCATCACCGGGCGCTCGGTGCGGTCGATCGCGCTCAGCTCGATCGTCGGCTGCTCGGGGACATGCTCCCACGTCTCCCCCGGGCCGAGCCAGCGGCAGCCGAGGTCGCGCTCGAGGAAGTCGTAGACCGCGTAGAGTGTGCCGCGATCGCTAGCGCCGCGCAGCACGAGGTCGTCGCCGACCGCGCGCACCACGAACGCCTCCGGCTCGTCGCCCTCGATGGGCGCGAGCGCGCGTCCGGCCTGCGTGGCGCCCACGAGCAGGCGCGGGCTGTCCGCGATCTGCTGCTCCGGGCCGATCACGACCGTCGCGCCGGTGATCTGCTGGAGGTAGCTCTGCAGCTCATCGGCGGCGAAATGCTCGGTGGCGGTCGGCTGCAGTGGGATGGCGATCGCGGCGACCGGTTTGCCCGCGCGCGTCACGGTGAGCGCGGACGAGACGCCCGCGCAGAGCAGGACAGCCGCGGTCATCAGGGCGAGGCGAGCGATGGTCATCGGTGGTGCCTCCCGGTGGGCGGCGTTGTCCCGGCGAAGGGTCCACGGGCGAGGGCGCCCGTGGCACGGAAAGGGAATGTCCGCGCCACGGAGCAGCGCGGGGCGCTCCCTCACATCCGCGCGGTGGCGGTCGTCAGGATCTGCAGGACGAGTTGGTCGTAGGTGGTGCCCTCGGCCTCGGCGGCGTGCGGGAGGTCGGAGGTCTCCGTCATGCCCGGCACGGAGTTGATCTCATGCACCCAGCAGCCGCCCTCGGCGTCGATGTGCATGTCCACGCGGCCAAGGCCCTCGCAACCGAGCGCCACGAACGACTCCAGCGCGAGCCGCCGGCTCTTCGCGGTCAGCTCGTCGGAGATCCGCGCCGGCGCGATCAGCTCCGTCATGCCCTTCGTGTACTTCGCCTCGTAGTCGTAGAACTCGCCGCGCGGGACCAGCTCGAGCACCGGCAGGGCGCGCAGGCTCTCCCCCACGCCCACCACGCCGATCGTGACCTCCACGCCCTTGATGAAGCGGTCGATCAGGCCCTCGTCCCACTGCTGCTGCATGGCGTCGATGGCCTCGATGAGCTGCTCGCGTGTCTTCGGGATCGAGACGCCCAGGCTCGAGCCCTCGTCGCGCGGCTTGATGACCACCGGCAGGCGCAGGCGCTCGATCGCTTCGTCCGCAAGGGCCTCCGGATCGGATGAGCCGTCGATGTGCAGCCACGCGGGCGTCGGGATGCCGCATGTGGCGAAGATGCGCTTGGTCTGCACCTTGTCCATCGTCAGCGCGCTGGCCAGCACACCGCAGCCCGTGTAGGGGTAACCCGCGCACTCCAGTACGCCCTGGATCGCGCCGTTCTCCCCCGCGCCACCGTGTAGCACGTTGAACGCGACCTGTGCGCCCGCGTCCTCAAGCTGGGCGATGAGGTTCGGGCCGGGATCGACCGCCACGGCGTCGAAGCCCTGCCGGATCAGCGAGCCGAGGACGCCCGCGCCGGAGCGCAGAGAGACCTCCCGCTCGCCCGACTGCCCGCCCATGAGCACTGCGATGCGCCTGTCGCGAAGTATGTCAACTGACATCGGTCACTCTCCTGCGTTTGCTGGTGCGGTGGTTGCTGCGTCCTCTGTTGGCGTCCAGGCGCTCAGACGGCCGTCCTCGTTGATGGACGCGGTGATCGCCACGTCGAGGTCGGTGCGCAGCGCGTCCGCGCCCACCTCGATCGGCACCGGCGCCCCGCCGGCGAGCAGATCGGCCACGCCGAAGAAGCCGAGCATGTCCCCGACCCCGAGTGCGCCGTCACCGGCCTCATCGATCGTGACGCGCAGGTAATACGTGCCGGGCTGGGGGATCGCCGCGAACCAGCCGTTCGGCCCTGCAGCCACGGAGAAGGCCTCGTTGCGCAGCGATGAGTCGGTGCAGAACGCGACGGCGGCCGTCCCGCCGTCGGGGATCGGAGCGCCGGTGATCCTGCCGGCCACCAGCGGCGGCAGGCCCTCCGGGAGCGCACTCTCACCGCTCACCGCAATCGGCGCCACCGTGGTCTCGGCGTCCGCCTCCACCGTGATCGGCGCATCGGCAGAGCCCGCGGTCGCTACCAGGTCGCCGGGCGTCACGGTGCCCGAGTCGTCGGCGTCCGCCAGCGCGACGATCCGGTGCAGGCCCGCCGGGACCTGCAGCTCGAACGCGCCATCATCCGCGACCACCGACACCACCGGACGCGTCTGCATGTCCGTAGCCAGCGCCAGCAGCAGCGTGGGCTTCCCCGAGCCGCTCGCGCCCGACAGCGAGCCGGTCAGTTGCCCGGTCGTATGCTCGAGGGCTGAGGGCAGCGGCACGAGCCGGCCATCCCCGCCGCGCGTCATCAGGATTGTGATCGACGCGGTGTTGAGCTGGTCGGGCGCGACGGTCAGCGGCTCAGGCTGTGAGTTGCCGGACAGATCAGACACGCCGTAGAAGCCGAAGCCATCACCGGCGTCCACCTGGTTGTTCCCGTTGGCATCGACGATGGCCATCACGTAGTAGGCGCCCGGCCGCAGGACCGCGAGCGCCGATCCGCCCGGCGCGGGGAAGACGTCCACCAGCTCGCGCATCTGCTGGTCGCTGAAGATGCGGAAGCTCGTGTTCGTCAGGTCCGCACCCGGCCAGGTGGCGCTCAGCAGGACAACCTGCCCGTCGCCCTCAGCCGCAGGTGCGGCCTCACCTTCGGCAGCAGGCGCACCCTCACCCTCGGCAGCAGGCGCACCCTCACCCTCGGCAGCAGGCGCACCCTCCTCGGCGGCGGGCGCGGCGGGGGTTTCATCGCCCTGACACAGTCCCAACGCCGGGATCGCGAGCAGCAACACGATAGCAGTCGCTCTCATTGCTCTTCCTCCCCTGTCTCCACGCGGCGTCCGTCGGCGGTGGTGTATCCCTCGACCTGCATGCTCATCACGCCGAGCGTGCGGCCCGTCGCCAGGCTCGCGCGGGCGAAGGACGCCTCATCCAGCGAGCTCGCGAAGACCTGCAGGTGCCCGGCGTCCACGGTCATCTCGCCCCACGACGGGTCCATCTCCACCCAGCGGCCCACGTACACCTCGCTCCACGCGTGGTAGCCGAACTCCCCGCCCACGTACGCCAGGCCCGTCACGAGCTTCGTGGGCAGACCGACCGCGCGCCCGAGCGCAGCCAGCAGGATCGCGTGCTCGGTGCAGTCGCCGCGCATCGTCTCGAGGACCTCCAGCGCGGTGATCGGCCGCGGCTCGCTGGAGACCACGTGCATGTTGCCCTTCACCCACGCGCAGAGCTTCTGTGCAGCGCCCCACGAGTCGGTCTCATCGCCCACGATCTCCCGGGCTTTCTCCACGAGCCGCGGATCGTCCGACTGCACCTGCGTGGTCGGCTGCAGGAACGGCGCGAACTCCTCGCCCTCGATCGGCAGCGGCAGTGTGCTCGTGGGGGGCGTCTCCGGCCTGATGCTCACAAGCGCGTCGTCGCCCTCGGCGGTCACGGTCTGCCGGGGCGTCTGCACGAGCAACTCCGCGGCCGGGCCGACGTTGCGTCGCACGCGCAGCCGCACCTCCTGCAGGCTCCGCACGAGCGGCAGGTGCTGCTCGACCTCGATCGTGTTCGCGATCTCGAACGGAGCGAGGCTCGCGAGCGCCTCGTCCTCACTCACGCGCTCGAGCGTCAGATCCATCAGCCCCGGGACCGACTGGCGCAGCAGTCGCCCCTCGTCGTCCACCCAGCTCACAACGTTGATGCCGAGCTGCTCACTGTGGGCCTCGACCACGGTGGTCTCCACGTCGCCGAGCGGCTCGCGCCGGGAGATGGTGATGCTGTGCGAGTCGATCATGTCCACCTCGGGGTCGTAGACCGAGTAGGTGAAGCTCTCGCCAGGGATGAGCTGCCCGCGCATGGCGTACAGGGAGATCAGCACATCGGAGGCGAAGTCGTCGGGAAGCTCGATGCGCCGCTCTGTCTCGGGCGGCGCGCCCGGCTCCGCGGAGGTCACGCGCAGCACCAGCTCATTGCCCTCGAGGCTCGCCGAGAGCTGAGAGGCGCGGCCAAGCTCGTTCTTCGCCATCTCGATGCTCGCCGGGCGCATCTGCTCATCGTAGACCGTGATCTGTGACTTGCTGGCCTCAAGCTCCTGGCCGGCGAGCTTGATGAGCACCTTGAGCTCCTCGGTGACGCGCAGGCGTGGCCCCTCCGGCGTGTCCAGCAGTTCCGTCTCGATGCGTGCGTAACCGTTGGGCTGGCCGAAGATGCGGACGGAGTACCAGTCTGTGCCAACCAACTGTTCAAGCTCCTCCGCGCTGGACGGGGGATCGATCATCGCCGTCCCTCCGGCCACCGCCAGGATCGCAAGAACCACCAGCAGAGGGACCAGCACCATCAGGGCCGTACGCATGTGCTTATTCCTCCGCCGCGTCCTCACTCGCCGATCCGTCCCCGCCGTCGGTATCCGCCGGCGCGGCATTGAGCGCGCCTTCGATCATGTCCTCGATGTCCGGCAGGTCCTCATCCAGCGGCCCGTCCGCCAACGCAGCGGCGCCATCGAGCTCGCCGGCGTCGATCTTCCGGCGCATCATTCGGTCAAAAGCCGCCACGATCGCCGGGTCGTACGCGGTGCCTGAGCCGCGCAGGATGCTACGCAGCGCATCCTCGGGCTGGATCGGCATCGGCGATTCGGTCGGGTTCACCGCACGCTCGTAGGAGTCCACGACGGCGGTGAGGCGGGCCATCAGCGGGATCTCCTCGCCCTCCAGCCCCTCGGGGAAACCGCGGCCGTCCCAGCGCTCGTGGTGACTCACGACGATCGGCAGGAACTCATCGGCAAAGCTGACGGGCTTGAGGATCGAGCGCCCGATCAGCGGGTGCATGCGGTAGAAGACGTGCTCCGCGTCGTCGGTGTGGCGGGCGTCGAGCATCCGCTCTTCGATCCCGATCTTCCCGATGTCGTGGAGGATGCAGCCGAAGCGGAGCATCTCGCGCTGCTGCTCGTCGATGCCCATCTCCTGCGCAAGCTCGTCCGCCAGTTGGGTGACGTGCTCCGAGTGCGAGTAGGTGGCCGAGTCGCGCGCCTCGATGGCGATCGTGAGCGCGCGGATCGTCTCGAACGAGCCCCGGCGGGCCTCCCCGTAGAGCTTCGCGTTCTCAATCCCGACCGCGGCGGAGTGCGCGAAGGCGCCCAGCAGGTCCACCTCTTCGTCGGTGAAGTGCCGCCTGCGGTGGGCGTAGATGCGCATGACGCCGAGGATGCTGTCGCGCGCCCTCAGCGGCAGGCTCAGCACCGACGTAAGCCCCTCGCGCTTCGCCGCCTCCGGGTACTGCCAGCGCTCGTCGTTCTGCGCGTCGAGAATCTCAACGGCCTCACCCTTCAGCACGCGAGCGTCCAGCGCGCTGTCGGGCACGGTCACCGGGCCCTTCCCCCAGTAAGTCTCGCTCAAACCCGACGAAGCGGCGCGCTCCAACTCGCCGGTCTCGGGGTGCAGCAGCCTGATGCTGCAGGCGCGCGCATCCATCGCCGAGACCGCCTGGCCGGCGATCGTGTCAAGCACCTCACGGATGCGCAACGATGACGACACAGTGCGCGCGACTTCGTACAGATTCTGCATCTCCCGCGCGCGCCGAGCGATGGCGAACGAGACGCGCGATGCGAAGATGCCCATGACGTAGAAGACGGCGGTCCGCACGCCGATGTCCCACCAAGTCTGCGCGATGGCGTGGCTCTCGTTGCCCTCGGTGACGATCTCCGCGGGCATCCACGGCCCGCACGCGGCCGCGGCGAGCAAGGCCGTCGCGATCGCGCCCGCGTCGCCGAAGACGAAGCCTGCGTAGATGATCGGCAGGTAGAAGAAGTGCACCGCGATGCTGTCGGTGCCGCCGCCGACCCTCACCAGGCAGGTGATGACGCCGATCGAGAGCACGATCGGTATGACGCGCAGCACGATCTGTCGTTTCTTCATCGGCCTCATTCGATGCCCCCTGCTCTGATCGCCTGGCATTCAGCGCACCCTCTCGCCGGGCTCCACGTCGCGATCGGGCACGATGAGCGCCAGCGGCTTGTCCGTCCCGGCCGCAAGGACCATCCCCTGCGACTGCACGCCACGGATCGTGGCGGGCTCGAGGTTCGCCACCAGCACGACCGTCTGCCCGATCAGTTCGCGCGGGGAGAACTCCTGCGCCAGCCCCGCAACCACCTGACGAGGCTCGTCTTCGCCCGCATCCACCACCAGCTTCAGCAGCTTGTCCGTACCCTCCACCGGGTCGGCGTCCAGCACCTTCCCGGTGCGCAGCTCGATCTCCATGAAGTCATCATAGCTGATCATGTCGGTCTCTTCCTCTTCTGCTTCGCTCTCTTCAGCAGCCTCTGCCGCCACCCGCTGGCGCACGCGATCGAGGTCGATCCGCGGGAAGATCGGCCTGCCCCGCCGCACCTGCGCGCCCGGCGGGAGCTTCCCGGCCTCGCAGCCGTCCCAGCTCATCTCGATCCCCATCGCGTCCAGCCCAATCTGCCGCCAAATCTCCTCGGCAACGCTCGGCATCGCCGGGGCGATCAGCAGCGCGACCACGCGAGTCACGTCAACCACGTCGTACAGCACCGCGGCCAGCTCGACCTTCTTCCCCTGCTTGTACAGGTCCCACGGCGCACGCTCGTCCACGAACTTGTTCGCCGCGCTCAGAAGCTCCCACACGCCCATGAGCATTCCGCGCAGGTCGAGCGTCTCGAAGCCGTGCTCCGCCCGCGCGACCGCCCGCTCGATCTCTTCGCTCAACTCGCCCGCCCCCGGGCCGGGCTGCTCGATCATCCCGCCCGCGTAGCGCTCCACCAGCGGCAGCGTGCGGTTGAGCAGGTTCCCGAGGTCGTTCGCCAGGTCCGCGTTGAAGCGCCCCAGCAGTCCCTCTGAGGAGAACGACCCGTCGAGGCCGAACGTCACCTCGCGGAACATGTAGTAGCGCACCGCGTCCACTGCCACGTCCGTCGTGCAGCCCGACTCCTCGACGAGCAGCTCCACCTCGGCCCACGGATCGACGACGTTGCCGCGCGACTTGCTGATCTTCTCGCCGCTGGCGGTCACCCACCAGCCATGCGCGAAGAGCATCGCCGGGAACTCCAGCTCAAGCGCCGTCAGCATCGCCAGCCACAGGCTTCCGTGGAAGCGCGTGAGGATGTCCTTGCCCATGAGCTGTACGTCCGGCGGCCAGGTGGCGGCGAACTTCTCGTCGTCGAGCGACCAGCCCGCGGCCGTCAGGTAGTTGATCAGCGCGTCGAACCAGACGTAGATCACATGCGCCTCGTCGCCCGGCACCGGCACGCCCCAGCCCTGGTTGGCGCGGGTCACGCAGGTGTCCTGCAGCCCGCCGCGGATGAATGAGAGCACCTCGTTCCGCCGGCTGTCGGGCATGATGCGCTCCGGCTGGGCCTCGATCTCCCGCACCAGCTCGTTCCCGTAGGCGGATGCGCGGAAGAAGTACGCCTCCTCCGTGAGGCGCTCGACCTCGCGCCCGCAGTCGGGGCAGAGGCCGCCCTCGTTGAGCGCATCCTCGGTGAAGTAGGTCTCACACGGGACGCAGTACCAGCCCTCGTAGTGATCCTTGTAGATGTCCCCACTCGCCATCAGCCGCCGGAAGACTTCGGCGACGACCGCCTTGTGCTCATCCTCGGTGGTGCGGATGAAGCAGTCGTAGTCCACGTGCATCTTGTCCCACATGTCCACGAACGAGGTCACGACGCGGTCGGCGAAGGACTGCGCGTCGAGCCCGGCCGCCTCGGCCGCACGCACGACCTTCTGCGCGTGCTCATCGGTCCCGGTAAGGAACAGCACGTCCTCTCCCCTCATGCGGTGGTAGCGAGCGATCGCGTCCGCCGCGGTCGTGGAGTAGGTGTGCCCGATGTGTGGGCGATCGTTCACGTAGTAGATCGGCGTTGTGATGAAGAACCTCTTGTCACGCTGCTCTTCCGTGGCCATGTGCTCTCTCCCGGTCCTGCTTCGCGTCGGTCGTTACCTGCCTGTTCGTCGCGCTCGTCGCTGCGTTACCTCGTGCAGCCCGCGCAGCTCGACGCGCTGCAGCCCGCGCACGCGCCGCCCACGCCCGAGCTCTCACCGTTGCCGCCGCCGGAGCCGCTCCGCCCGAAGAACCCGCTCATGATGCGCTCGGTGTCCTGCGCGCCGCACAGTTCGCATGGCGGGTGTTTGCTCGCACCCGATCGGCTCGCCAGCAGGTCGAACGTATTGCCGCACGAGCCGCACTGATACTCGTAGATCGGCATCCTCAGGTGCTCCCCCCGTCATTCGTCCCGCCGCCCCCGCCGCCCTCGCCGCCTCCGCTCTGCCCCTGGTCGCCGCCCTGCCCGCGCGATCGGCGCCGACCGCCTCGCCTGCGCGATGACCGCTTCTTGCCACCCGAAGTCGAGCCGGAGCCGCTCTTGTCCTGAGGCTGACCTGCAGGCTCCTGCTGCCGGCCGCCCTGCGCCTGTCCGCCCGCGTCCTGCGGCGGCGGCTTCTCGGCCCGAGACCCCGCGCCGCCGGACGGCTTGCCGCTCCGCGATCCACGCCGCCGGTCGGACTGCTCCTCGGCCTTGCGCGACTCGCGCGGCTTCTCCGCCACGGGCCTTGCCGGCACCGGACTCTCAGCCGGCGCAGTCGGGGCCTCAGCCTCATCGCCCGGCTCCGCCTCCTCAGACGGTGGCATCGGGCCCTCAGCGAAGGGCCGGACGCGGCAGGCATTCACCGTCAACTCCGTGCCATCGTCGAGGTGCACCGTGACCTGCTCCTTGAGCAGCATCACCTCGCGCACCGTTCCCGGCCCGCTCTCGGTGAACACCCGGTCGCCGCGCGAGGGCAGCTCGTCGCGCAGCGCGCAGTAGGTTTCGTGCTCGAAGAGCAGGCAGCACATCAGGCGGTCGCACAGCCCGCTGATCTTGTTCGGGTTCAGCGCCAGGCCCTGGTCCTTCGCCACGCGGATCCCGACCGGCGCGAACTCGCGCATGAAGGTCTTGCAGCACAGTCGCCTGCCGCAGGGCCCGAGCCCGCCGAGCAGCTTCGCCTCGTCGCGCACGCCGATCTGGCGCAGCTCGATGCGCAGCCGGAAGGTCTTCGCCAGGTCGCGCACCAGTTCGCGGAAGTCCACTCGCCCCTCCGCGCTGAAGTAGAACACCAGGCGCGTGTTGTCGAACGAGAGCGAGGCGTCGATGAGCTTCATCGGCAGGTCGTGTTCGGCGATCTTCTCGCCGCAGATCTTCAGGGCCTGCCGCTCGCGCTGCTCCTGCTCGTCGATGTGCGCGAGGTCCTCGGGCGTGGCCTTGCGTACCACGGGCATGAGCTGGTCAGCGCGCTCCTGCGACACGCGCCCCTTCAGCTCGATCACCTCGCCCATGTCCACGCCCTTCTCCGAGCGCACCAGCACCTTGTCGCCGATGCTCACTCGCATCGCCTCGGCCATGAAGGAGTAGACCTTCGGGTTGTGTCGGAAGCGCACACCGACCTCGATGGCTCCCTCGGGTCGGCCTCTGTCAATCTCTGTCATGCAGTCTCACCCAGCACTCCTCTATCGCGCCCGCGCGCCTTCTCCTGCCGGTCACGCAACCTCGCGATGACCTCGTGCAGGCCCGCGAGGACCTTCTCCGGCTGCTTTGCGCTGTAAGCGAACGTGATCTCGGTCGCGTCGAAGGTCGGCCGGTCCAGCGCCGGCGGCTCGCTGCGCCGCTTGCCTCGGACGGTGTCGCGGTAGAGCTCCGCCAGCATCAGCCGCTCGCGCCGCGTCAGCGCCATGTGCCTGCTGATGCGCACCCGCACGCGCCCGCGCTGCGCGCGCACGTCCACGATCCCCACCTCGCGGCACGCGATCCGCAGCCGCGCGATCTCGATCAGGTTCCGCACCGGCACCGGCATCGCGCCGAAGCGGTCCACGATCTCCTCCTCCAGCGCGCTCACGTGCTCGTCCTCCCACAGCGACGAGAGCCGACGGTAGATCGAGATGCGCTGCCGCTCCCCCGGCATGTAGTCCGCCGGGATGACCGCCTCAAGCGGCAAGTCCAGCGACGGGTGCCCCTCCGCCTCGCCCTCGACCGCACCGCCCCTAAGCTCGCGCACCGAGTCCGCCAGCATCTGCGCATACAGGTCCAGCCCCACCGCCGACACGTGCCCGCTCTGTTCGCCACCGAGGATGTCGCCCGCGCCGCGGATCTCAAGGTCCCTCAGCGCGACCTTGAAGCCCGAGCCGAGCTCAGAGAACTCCTCGACTGCGCTGAGCCGTTGCTCAGCCTCCTCGGTCATGCGGTCCGGATACTTGTAGAGCAGGTACGCGTATGCCTGGCGGCTCGACCGCCCGACGCGCCCGCGGAGCTGGTAGAGCTGCGCCAACCCCAGGTTGTCCGCGTCGTCCACGATCATCGTGTTCGCGTTCGGCACGTCCAGCCCGTTCTCGATGATCGTGGTGCAGACGAGCACGTCGAACTCCTCGCGGTAGAACGCCATCATGACCTGCTCGAGCTCATCCTCCGCCATCTGCCCGTGTGCGACCGCCACGTTCACCTCCGGGCAGAGCCGCTGCACCTCCGCCGCCACGTGGCTGATCGACTTCACGCGATTGTGTACGAAGTAGACCTGCCCCCCGCGCCCGGCCTCCCGCACGATCGCCTCGCGGATAAGGTCGGTGTCGCGCTCGCGCACGAAGGTCCGGATCGGCAGCCGCCCCACGGGCGGATCGTTGATGACGGAGATGTCCCGGATCCCCGAGAGCGCCATGTTCAGCGTCCGCGGGATCGGCGTCGCCGTCAGCGTCAGCACGTCCACCGTCATGCGCAACTTCTTCAGCCGCTCCTTCTGCTCCACCCCGAAGCGCTGCTCCTCATCAACGATCACCAGCCCGAGATCGTGGAAGCCCATGTCCGAGCCGAGCAACCGGTGCGTCCCGATCACGATGTCCACCGTGCCGGCCTTGAGCTGCTGGATCGTCTTGCGCTGCTCGGCGGGCGTGCGGAAGCGGCTGAGCATCCGCACCTCGACCGGGTACTTCCCGAGCCGCTCGCGGAAGCTGTTCAGATGCTGATGCGCAAGTACCGTCGTCGGGCACAGCATCGCGACCTGCTTGCCATCCAGCACCGCCTTGAACGCCGCGCGGATCGCGACCTCCGTCTTCCCGAAGCCCACGTCACCGCAGATCAGACGATCGGCGGGCCGCGCAAGCTCCATGTCGCGCTTGATATCCTTGATCGCCTGGAACTGCCCGGGCGTCTCCTCGAAGCGGAATGACGCCTCCAGCTCGCGCATCCACGGCGAATCCGCGTCGAAGGCGTAGCCTTTCGCCTGCTCGCGCTCGCTGTAGAGCTTCATCAGCTCCCGCGCCAGCAGCCGTGTCGACGCGCGCGCCTTCTTCTTCGCGGTCTCCCAGCGCTTCCCGTTGAGCTTGTCCACCGACGCCGCGCCGCCCTGCGGCCCGACGTAGCGCTGCACGCGGTCAAGCTGCGTCACCGGCACGTAGATGCGATCGCCACCACCATACTCGATGACGAGGTAGTCGCGCTCCATGTCCCCGATCGTCTGCTTCGAGAGCCCCTCGTAGCGGCCGATCCCGTGACTGATGTGTACCACAAGGTCGCCCTCGTCAAGCTCCTGGATCGAGGTCAGTGAGAAGCCCCGGCGGTACTTGGTCTCCTTCGCCTGTCGGACCTTCCGCCAGCCGTAGATCTCCGCACCCGTCATCACCACGAGGTGGGCCGAGGGCAGCTTGAAGCCGCCGGAAAGCTCCAGCGGAGCCACCTTCACCTTCCCGGCCTCGAGCTTGGGCTGCCCGTTCACCACAGCCACGTCCGCCAGCCCGCGCCCGACGAGCGCGTCGGCGGCCTTCGCCGGCTCGCCCGAGCAGATCAGCAGGTGCTCGCCCGCGCGCTGCCAGTCCCGGATGCCCTCCACCAGCAGGTCGAACTTCCCGCCGAAGCTGTCCACCGGCGGCGTGGAGAAAGTCGCCGGCTCCGCGCCCTCGTTCCACGGCACCTCGCGGCGCAGCATTCCGAGATACATCATCCGCCGCCGGCCCTCAAGCTCCGGCGGCACGGACAGATGCGTCAGCGCAAGCTGCTCGAACGGGATGCAGGAGGTCTCGGGCAGCCGCAGGTGTCGCCCGAGCTTCAGGCCGCTGCGGTAGCTGTCCTGCACGTCCGCGAAGAAGCCCTCGCCGTGCGTCGCGGTCCGCACCGGCTCATCGACCACCACCAGGCACTCCGCGGGCAGGTAGTCGCCAAGCGTCGCGCGCTGCTCATAGATGTACGGCAGGTAGTGCACGAGCGTCTCCGCCGGGGAGAGCGCCTCCAGCAGCCCGATGTCCTCGTCGCGGCGCTCGCGGAGACGGTCGGCCTCGCGCTTCTTCTCCTCGCCGATGAGCTGGTCGAGCTCGCGGCGGTAGGCTCGCTGGATCAGCGGCAGGGCCCGCGCGACCGCGTCGCCGGTGAGCAGGATCTCGCCCGCCGGGCCGAAGCCCGCGCGCTCGATCCCCTGCAGTGACACCTGCGTCTGCGCGCTGAACATGCGGATCGACTCGATCTCATCGCCGAACAGCTCGATGCGCACCGGGCCGGGCATCGTCGGGGGTGACACGTCGATGATCCCGCCGCGCACGGAGAACTGCCCGACGTCGTCAACGAGGTCCACGTTCTCATAGCCGAGGTCAACGAGGGCGCGGGCGAGGTCGTCGCGGTCGATGCTGTCGCCGACGGCCACCTCGCGGCGCGCCGCCTCCATGGCATCGCGCGGGATCGTCTGCAGCATCAGCGCCTGCACGCTGGTCGTGACGATGGCCGGCACACCGGAGGAGAGGCGCTCGAGCACCGTCAGCCGCTCGGCCACCTGGCCGCGGTCGGGTGTCACGCCGTCGTAGAGCGCCGATGCGATCGAGGGGTAGACGAGCACTTCCGAGGGGCTGTCATCGCTGTCGCCGAGCAGTGCGCGGAGGTCCTCCGCGACGCGACGGGCGCGCTCATCGTTGTAGGTCACGACCAGCGTGGTGCCGCCGGGGGCGGAGAGTCCTGCGACAAGCAGTGCGGAACCGGCGCCGCTGACACCGCTGGCCGCGACGGGTATACCCGTCCCGACCAGCTCGGCCAGCGCCGCGAACTCGCCCGACGCCTGCAGCCTGTCCTCAAGCCCTCCAGCTATCTGCCTGGTCATGATCGTCCCGACGATGGCCCCTGACGGGGCCGGACACTCCCGGTACCCGTGGCAAACCCACTCGGGCCGAATGATTGCGGTCGTACGTGAATTCGGGCTGCCACTGCCGCGTGCGTCCGCGGCAGCCGCAGCACATCAACCCCGCCCGAATCTCCTGACGCTTCAACCCCCTCATTTGTGCGCGGCGAGCGCAGCCGCGTCGTCCGTCGTTGCCGTCGCCGTGCCGTTTGGAGGAGCGGGTGTCCTACCCCGCCCGATCACCGCGCGTCAACCGACTGCTCGGCGTCCGTCAGCGCTTCGTCCGCAACAGCTCTTCAAAGCTCATCCTCGTCCCCCATCAGGAAGACCTTGGGGCCGCGCATGACCGCTGTGGCGAAGTGCTCGCCCTCCGCCAGCTTCTTACGGAGGTCCGTCCGGGACCAGAAGACCCTGTTGACCTCGCGGTTCAGCCGAAGCTGGAGGTCGATCATCGATTCGGACGCGCTGCGCCGCGTCAGCTCCCCGATCACCATCACGTCCACGTCGCTCAGCGCGTCGTCCGTCCCCTCGGCCATCGAGCCGTAGATGAACGCCACGTCAATCTGGTCGCGCACCGGCTCCAGCGCCTCGCGCAGCACATCCGCGAGGCCGCTGGTCTTCATCACGAGCCCGCGCAACTCCGCGAACACCGGAGACTCGCGGTTCGCCTGGTAGAAGACCATCCGCCCGCGCTCGGTGCGGTTGATCAGTCCCGCGTCCGCGAGCTGCTTGAGTTCGCGCTGCACCGCCCCTGAGCCGCAGCCGACCGCATCCACGACCTCACGTTGGTAGAAGTCGCGCTCATACTCCCGGAACAGCAGCCCCAGTACACGCCGCCGCGCGGCGCCGAAGAGCGCCGCACCGATGCCGGTCCCTGTCTCACGATCCTCGCTAGCACCCATATCGGGTATTATTATACCCGATATGGGTGCGCAGTCAAGCACCTACTCCATCTCATCGAGGATCAGCGCGGCCGCGCCGATCATGCCCGACTCCCCGCCCAGCTCCGACGGCACAATATTGTCCGTGTCAAAGCAACTTATCAGGCTGCGGTGGTGGACGGTCCGCCGGATCGGCTCGAAGAGCACGTGGCCGGCGTTGGCTATCCCGCCGCCGAGCACGATCAGGTCCGGGTCGGTCAGGACGATGCACGAGCAGAGGGCCACACCGATGTAGTGCCCGCTGGTCTTCATGACCTCCAGCGCCAGCTCGTCGCCCTGATCCGCCGCCTCGGCGATCATCTTCGGGGTGAGCTTCTCATGCTTGCGCCCGCCCCACTCGGCCAGCACGCTCGGCATTCCCTGCTCGAGCAGCCTCACCGCCTGGTCGATCATCCCGTCGCGGCCCACGATAGCCTCCAGACAGCCGTGGTTGCCGCATCCGCAGCGCCGACCGTTGGGCTCGACGATGATGTGCCCGACCTCGCCCATGATCTGTCGAGGGCCGCGCCGGACCTCGTTGTCCAGCGCCACGCCCCCGCCCACGCCCGTCCCGAGCGTAAGCATCACGAGGTTCGCCACGTCGCGACCGGCGCCGTAGCGCAGCTCCGCGAGCGTGTGGCAGTATGCGTCGTTGCCGATGCGCACCTTCACCTGCACGCCATCGCCCAGGTCCAGCTCGCCGGCGACCGTCTCGACCGCGTTTACGCCGTCAAGCTCGTGCATGTTCGGCGCCTGCTTAATCACGCCCGAGTCCGGGTCCACGGGGCCGGGGATGCCGAGGCCGATGCCGAGGAGCTGGTCGGGCTTGACCGCCGCCTTCTCCATGATCCCGCCGACCGCCGCGGCGACGGCGATCAGCGCCTGCGGCTCGCTGCCCGAGCGCGGGGTGTCGTACGACTGACGCTCCATCAACTCGCCCTGGGGCGTCACGATGCCGACGTCAAAGGTCGTGCCGCCGAGGTCCACCCCGACCGCAACCATCTGCCTGCGGGCCATCAGCCTTTGAGCCTCCACATGGCGTAACTACTGATCGCCGAACGGGTCCTCGGATTCGTCCATCGTCCAGTCGATGTCCGGGCCGCCCTGCTGGCCCTGCGGGGCCGCGCCTTGCGGGGCCGCGCCTTGCGGAGCCGCGCCCTGCTGGGACTGCTGCTGGTTGCCGCCCTGCTGCGGAGGCCGAGCGCCGCCGTGGGCCGCCTGCCGCGCCTCGCGGTCGCGCCGGCTCTCGAGGAACTGCACACGCTGTGCGGCGATCTCAACGCGGTAGCCGCGCGTGCCGTCTTGCTTCTCCCACGTGCTCGACCGGACACTGCCCTCGATTCCTGCCAGAGCGCCCTTGTCCAGGTACTGGTTGCAGATCTCAGCAGTTCGCCCAAAGGCAACGATGTCCAGCCAGTCGGTCTCTTCCCGAGGTGCCGGCGCGGGTGCCGCCGCCTGGTCGCCGCCGTCGCCGCCGTCGCCGTCGTAGTCGCGGCTGTACGTGCATGTCGGGTAGTTCGAACAGCCGAGGAATTTGCCCCGTCGGCCCTCGCGTATCTGCAGAGTCCCGCCCTCGCACTGAGGACATTTCTCTGAGGTAGCAACCGGCCCCGAACGCTCGGTTGACTGACCCTGACCCGAGTCCCCCCGCGGCGGACGGCTCACCGCGAGGCGGAACTTGCAGATCGCCGTCCCGCTCTGGGTGTACGTCAGCTCAGGGTCGTTCCCCAGTCTGCCCACGAGCACAACGCTGTTGATCACGTGTCTTCGCCCTCCCTGGGTTGCTTCATTTCGCCAAGTATCGTCGCCGGTTAAGACACAGCGGAGGGCCGGAGCCCTCCGCTGCCATATCCGATCACCGCCCATGCGGGGGCGGGGGGTTACTCCTCGGTCGCGGGCGCTTCGTCGTCGGACGGCGCCTCGTCACTGTCGGCCGACTCGTCGGCCTCCTCGGACTCCCCTGCTTCGGATGCGGGCTCTTCAGCCGGTGCCTCCTCTGCTACGGGTGCCTCCTCGACTGCCTCGGCTGCTTCTGCTGCTTCGGCCGCCGCAGCCTCGTCGGCTGCCTTGGCTGCCTCGGCTACTGCAGCCGCCTCGGCCGCCTCGGCCTCTCGGGCTGCCTTGGCGGCTTCTGCCGCCGCAGCAAGCTCCTTGTCACCGCCCGGCTGCAGACCACCAACGACCGCCTGCATATTCGCAACGAAGATGCGGGCGCGGAGGATCTGCTGCCGAATGCCCATCTCGGTAAGGGCGTGGTCGACGACCGCACCGGTGCCGTAGAAGTACATCAACTTATACGTGCCGTGCGTCTGCCCGTCGATCGGGTAGGCCAGCCGGCGGGTGCGGAAGTCGCGGGTACCAAGTACCTCCCCGCCCACCTCCTCCACCTCTGCCTCAAGGATGCCGATAAGCTGCTCGGCCTCCTCCTCCGACACCGACACGTTCATGATGTATATCGCTTCGTAAAGGGTAGGCTCGCTCATGCGAACTCACCTCCTTCCTCTGGTCTTGTGGCCGCGCGTTCCCATCGCACGGCAGGAAGGGCCGAATCAGTTGAGGACGCCACGCGCCCTGAAACCCGGCCGGTCGCGTGATTATAGCATACGGCAGCGACGAAAGCAACGGAAGCGACGGCGGCTGTAGTGGCAACGTGATAATGTCCGGTTGTGGCAAAGTAGAAATGTCCTCCTGCCGCGGGGCATGCCCCGCGGGCGGCGAACAGGAAGGGCATGAACCTGGAAATGAGCAGCAAAGAGCGAGATCG
>JALGSW010000074.1 GCA_029821635.1 Candidatus Zipacnadia bacterium | reverse complement strand
TGGCGCTACCACCCGGAGACCGTGCGGGGGCGCAATCCGCTGGCGCGTGCGACGTCGCTGGCCGAGCTGGAGGAGTTCGCGTTCCCCGAGGCCGCGCCGGTCGAGCACGCTGAGCTTGCCGCGCAGGTGGCGGAGATTCACGCGCTCGGGCTGGCCGCCGGCGGGAGTCTGCCGCACCTGGGCGGCGAGTTGTTCGAGCCCGCATGGCGCCTGCGGGGGCTGGAGAACATCCTGCTGGACATGCTGCAGCGCCCCGAGTGGGCGCACCTGCTGCTCGACCGCCTGCAGGCGCTGGCGACCGCCAAGGCCGAGGCACTGGCGCGCGCCGGCGTGGACGTGCTGTCACTGAGCGACGACGTCGGCATGCCGCGCGGGATGATCTTCGGACCGAAGCTGTGGCGGGAGTACTTCGGGCCGCGCATGGAGGCGATCATCGCAGCGGCACGCGCGCTTGCGCCCGAGCTGCGCGTGCTCTACCACAGCGACGGCTGGTACGAGCCGATCATCGGCGACCTGATGGCGATCGGCGTGAACGCGATCAACCCCGTGCAGCCCGAGCACATGGATGCGGCGGCGATCCGGCGGCGCCACGGCCCGCGGCTGGCGCTGTGGGGGACGGTCGGCTGTCAGAATACACTCGCGCACGCGACGCCGGAGGAGATTCGCGCTGAGGTGCGACTGCGGATCGCGGAGCTGGGGCCCGCCGGGCTGGTGATCGCCCCGGCCTACGACGTGTGGCCTGACGTGCCATGGGCGAACCTGCGCGCGTTCATCGAGGCGACGGAGGGGTAGCGGGGAGAAGCGGCTACTCCTGCGGGTGCCACAGCACCCCCGACCGCGTTGACCTGCCTCCACCTTTGCGCGTACAATACCTCTTCGCAGAAGCAGCACTCCCGCACCGAGAGGAAGCGCCGGCCGTGGCCGACACTAACGCGCCCGATCGGGGCCGCGACATCGTCATAGACGTTGACCTGAGCAAGCGCACCAGCGAGCTCGCCGATAAGAACCTCGCGCTGCTGAAGGCGCATGGCGTGCGCGGCATCGACGTCCTCGGCTCGGTCGGCTCGGGTAAGACCACGCTCATCAAGCAGCTCGTCCGCCGGCTCAAGGATCGCTACGCCATCGCGGTCATCGCCGGCGACATCACCACCCGCATCGATGCCGACCGCATCGAGGCCGAGGGCGTACCGGTGCTGCAGATACAGACCGGCGGCGCCTGCCACCTCGACGGCGAGATCGTCCGCAGGGCGCTCGGGCGCCTCGACCTCGACGCCATCGACCTGCTCATCATCGAGAACGTTGGTAATCTCATCTGCCCGGCGGCCTTCCCGATAGGCACGCAGACGCGCCTGCTGCTGCTCTCCGTCACCGAGGGGCCATACATGGCCGTGAAGCACCCGGTGATGGTCCGACAGGCCGACGTGGCGGTAATCAACAAGGTGGACCTCGCCGACGCGATGGAGGTGGATGTGACGCAGCTCGCCGACGACGTCCGCTCCGTCCATCCGCAGATCAAGGTCGTCAGCATCGCCGCCCGCTCGGGCGAGGGGATCGACGGCGTGATCGCAGCGCTGGAGTTGTGAGACGCTCATGCATGACGTGACCGCCGCGCAGCGAATCGCAACCACGGTGCTGCAGGCCGCCCGCGAGCAGGGCGCCGAGCGAGTCGAGCGCATAGACCTCGCCCTCGGCGCGATGACGATGCTCGACCCCGAGTCGCTGGCGTTCTGGCTCGAACAGATCCTGCGCGGGACGGTCGCCGAGGGGGCGGAGGTCGAGGTCGAGCAGCTCCCCCTGCGCGTGCGCTGCAAAGACTGCGCGTGGGAGGGCGAGGTCGAGGTGCCGGACGATCCGATCTACCACCTGATGCCCTTCGCGCCGAAGTGCGCGGTGTGCGGCTCTGATGAGATTGAGGTGCTCGGCGGTGACGCGTGCGTCGTGCGCAGGATTCGTGTGACAGGAGCGGCTGAGGATGACTGAGAGCGCGCGAGGACAACTTCGCAGGGCGCGGACGCGCTTGGGGATCAAGCCCGACAAGGGCCTGGGCCAGCACTTCCTCATCAATGAGGGCGCGGCCGACTGCATCGTGGATGCGGCGCTGGAGTCCGGCCCCGAGGGGATCGTCGAGATCGGCCCGGGCCTGGGCGTGCTGACTCGTCGCCTGGTGCAGGCGGACGTGCCGGTCGTCGGGATCGAGATGGACGAGGAGATGCAGCCCGAACTCGAGCGCATCCAGCGCGACCACCCCAACCTTGAGGTGCGCTACGAGGACGTGCTCCGGGCGGAGTTGGGGGAGTTCACCGCCCGTGGCGCGTGGGTCGCGGTGGGGAATATCCCGTACCAGATCACCTCGCCGCTGCTGGAGCAACTCCTGACGACGGCGCCGCCGTTCGCGGCAATCGTGCTGATGGTGCAGCGCGAGGTGGGCCTGCGGCTCGCGGCCGCGCCGGCGACCGAGGGCTACGGCGCATTCACGCTGCTCGCACGCTTCTACGCGGGACAGCCCGAGGTCGTCGCCGAACTGTCACCGGCCTCCTTCGATCCGCCGCCGAAGGTGCATTCGGTGGTCCTGCGGATGACGCCGCGCACACCGCCGATCGAGGAGCCCGAGCGCCGCAAGCTGTTCTTCGCGGTCGTGAAGTCCGCGTTCGGCCAACGGCGCAAGCAGCTTTCGAACGCGCTCAGCGGCTCGCCGCACCTGTCGATGGACAAGCTTCAGGCTCGCGACGCGCTCGCCCGCGCGGGCATCGTCACCAGCCGGCGCGGCGAGACGCTGTCGCTGGGGGAGTTCGTGGCCCTCACGGAGGCGGTCGAGGAGGTCCTTGCCTGACGATGGAGACGATCCGGCTGCTCGCGTGGGCCAAGATCAACCCGTGCCTGGAGGTCCTCGGGCGGCGCGATGACGGCTATCACGAGCTGGCGACGATCTTCCAGTCGGTCATGCTTGGCGACGAGCTGTACCTTGAAACACGCGATGAGTCGGGGATTACGCTCAGCGTCCCCGATGGCGGCGCGCCCGAGGGCCCCGAGAACCTGTGCTGGGCCGCCGTGGAGGCCTATCAGCGCCTGTGCAGTTGGCCCGAGGGCGTGCGGATCGAGTTGCGCAAGCGGATCCCCGCGGGTGCGGGCCTGGCAGGTGGCTCGTCGGACGCGGCCGCCGTGCTCAGGGCGCTGGCGAGCATCGACCCGGACCCGCCGGCGCTTGAGACGCTGGGTCGGCTGGCCGAGAAGCTGGGGTCGGACGTGCACTTCTGCGTCTCGGGCGGCACGGCGCTGGGCCGGGGGCGTGGTGAGAAGCTCACGGAGTTCACCGTGAAGCCGGCCTACTGGGTGTGCCTCGTGAAGCCGGACTTCGCGGTGTCAACGGCCGAGGCCTACGGGATGCTTAGCGCCGAGGACTTCACCTCGGGGGACAGAGCGCTGGAGCTGGCGGACCACCTCCGGGCCGCGGAGCCGCTGCGCGAGTGGGCACACCTGGTGTACAATGCCTTCGCGGGGCCTTTAACGCGCCGCTGGCCGGTCTTCGGGGAGTTGAAGCCGCGGCTGCGGGACTTCGGGGCGCTCGCGTCGGAGGTCAGCGGATCGGGTTCGACGGTCTTTGGGCTCTTCGAGGGCATCGATGAGTCGGACGCGGCGGCGCAGGAACTGGCCCGTCAGGGCTGGTGGGCGAGGTCGGTCACGTGCACGGCCGCGGGCTGCCTGCCGATCGAGCGAAACGGGGTAGAGTTGTGAGCACTGCTGATGGCAGGATGACGGCGGCTGTCTTTGCCGGTGGCGGCTCGGACAATGAGGTGGCGGCTGCGAGCGCTGCGCCGTGCAAGGCCCTGGCGAAGATCCACGGGCGAGCGCTGATCGACTACGTGCTCGAGGCGCTGCGCAACGCGCGGACGGTGGGCGAGATCGTGGTGATCGAGGCGCCATCGCGCTCGCTCAGTCTCAGCGGCGCGCTGCCCCCCGACGTGCCGGTGGTGGCAGCGCGCGGGGACGAACTGATCGACACCTTCGTGACGGCGGTGGAAGCCTATCCGGACGAGGAACGGGTGCTGATCGTTACCGCGGACCTGCCGCTGCTCACTTCCGAGGCCGTGGATGGCTTCGTTCGCTCTTGTCAAGACGCGCCGTGTGGGTTATCATACTCTATAGTTCAGGCTGAGGCGTTCGACGAAGCCTTCCCCGGTCGCGGCAAGACGGTCGCCCGGCTGCGGGAGGGTCGTTTCACTGGCGGTAACCTCGCCATAGCCGAGAGGCAGTTCGTGCTGGCGCAGGCGCCGGCGATCGCCCGAACGCTCGACCGCCGCAAGAGCCCGGTGGGCATGGCCAGGACCTTCGGCCTGCCCTTCGTGGCAAGGCTGCTGATGGGGAAGCTGAGCATCAGTGACCTGGAGCGGCGCGGCGGTGAGATGCTCGGGACGACGCTGGCGGCCGTGCCGGTGCGATGGCCGGAGATCGGCTTCGACGTAGACCACGCGGAGGACCTCGAACTGGCGGAACGCTTCCTCAGGGAGCGGCCGACGGTGTCGTAACGTCCGCCACGGCGATGCTGGGGCGTCGCCAAGTGGTAAGGCGCGGGACTTTGGATCCCGTACTCGCAGGTTCGAATCCTGCCGCCCCAGCCACTATCTTTTCCAGCAGGTAACCGACAGCTATGAGTCGTGGTCGCGCCGCGGGGCGCGACGCATTCATGCCAGGAGGCAACGAAGATGGAACTTGTTCAGCTCAAAGTCGATGCGCGTGAGGAAACCGGGAAGGGTCCCGCGCGACGTGCGCGCGCCAACGGCCTCATCCCGAGTGTCGTGTATGGACTGAAGCGCGACACGCTGCACCTGTCGGTGGACAGCGGGGTGTTCAGCCGCCTCGTCATCGGCTCGGCGGCCAACGTGTTGATAGACCTTGAGGTACCCGGCCAGGAGAGCGAAGCTTCGGTCGCCGCGATGATCAAGGAGGTCCAGCGCGACCCGGTCACCCGCGAGGCGATGAGCATCGACTTCCAGTGGGTGTCGCTCACCGCGCAGATCGAGGTCGAGGTGGCGCTGGAGATCACCGGCATCGCGCCCGGCGTGGAGGAGGACGGCGGCGTCGCGCAGCAGCAGCTTCACACCGTGGCCCTCACCTGCCTGCCGACGGCGATCCCCACGAGCATCGTCGTGGACATCACCGGCATGAGCATCGGTGACGCGCGCTTCGTCTCCGACCTGCCCGAGGTCGAGGGCGTCAGCTACGTCCCCGAGGCCGACGAGGTCGTGCTGACGATCGCCGCACCGATCTCCGAGGAGGACCTCGAGACGCAGATCGACGAGGAACTGCTCGACTCGCTGGTCGACCTTGAGGTCGGCGAAGAGCTCGAGGAGGGTGAGGTGCTGGCTCCGGAAGGCGAGGAGGCCCCCGAGGCGCCTGAGGGCGCACAGGTTGATGTGCAGGAGATCGACGAGGACGAGGACGTCCTCAAGTAGCGGGGAGCTTAAGTCATGTGGGGCATCCTCGGCCTCGGCAATCCCGGGGGCGGATACGACCGGACTCGCCACAACGTCGGGTTCGAGGTCATCTATGCGCTCGCGAGCGCGCACCGGATCAAGATCGGGCGCGCTCGCGCCGCAGCACTTGCCGGAACAGGGACGATCGCCGGCAAGGCGGTCGTCCTCGGCATGCCGCTGACGATGATGAACGCCAGCGGCGTGGCGGTCCTGCGCCTCTGTCACATCCACGAGCTCGCGCCCGAGGACCTCATCGTGATCGTGGACGACCTCAACCTCGAGCTCGGGCAGCTTCGCCTGCGTCGCGGCGGCTCAGCGGGCGGGCACAACGGCCTCAAGTCCATCAATGAGAAGCTCATGACGAAGGACTACCCGCGCCTGCGAATCGGCATCGGCCGGCCGCTGGGCGGGATGGACGCCCGTGACTGGGTGCTCTCCGAGTTCACCTCCGACGAGCGCGAGGCGGCGGATGCGGCCGTGAAACGCGCTTGCACGTGCATTGAGATGGTCGTCACCGACGGGATCGAGGCGGCCATGAACGCGTTCAACTCCTGAGGCCCCCACGGGGCCACCAACCCCGGGCGAGACAGATGGCGCGACGAGTGCAGCGCAAACCCAGGCGTACCATCAGCACCCTCGGCTGGTTCGGCATCGGCTGCGGCGGCACCATGCTGCTCGGCATCATTGCGCTCGCCATCATCTGGGGGATGGTCACAGGCGCCCCCGCATTGCCACCGGAAGCGTCCGCAGGCTCTTCGGCCGGCTCCTCGGGTGGCGGCTCGGGCGCCTCTTCGGGCAGTAGCTCGGGTGGCGCCGCGCAGGCCGTGCGCTCCGCGCCCCCCCTCGAGCAGCAGATCCAACTGGTGCAGCAGGCCGCGCGCCGCGAGCAGCCCGTGCAGGTCACGATGACGCTGCGCGAGTCGGAGGTCAACGGGATGCTCGCGGGTGAGAGCAACTCCCAGGTCCGCGACCTGAAGATCTACCTCGGCGACGGCAGCATCGCCGGGACCGCGAAGGTGGACTACCGCGGCAGCACCATCCCCCTGACCGTGCGTGGGCGGCCGGTGGTCGGCGGCGGGCAGCTCCACTTCGAAGCGGACGAGGTCTTCATCGGTCGCCTGCACGCGCCCGAGTCGGTGCGTCAGCAGGTTCAGCAGGAGCTCGACCGCGGCATCCAGCAGGCGATCGGCAGCCGGAACGTGCGGGTCGAGCGCGTCGAGGTGCGGCCCGACGTGATGACCGTAACCGGGTGGGTCGGCGGACGGTGAAGCCCTGCCGCCGAATCGAGCCGGGAGTGGGTGGCTGGTGATCTGGGTCGTCGTCTCCGCCGTCGTGCTCTTCGTAGCAGTGATCCTCGCGCGACTCCTCATGGGCCGTACCGGCCGCGACCTGCTGACGACGCACCTGAGGCTTCGCGTCCTCGGGCTGCACCCGGCGCTGGAGGGCGCGCGCATCGCTCTGCTCTCCGACCTGCACGTCGGCCGCCTGCACGTCCCCACCGAGCGGCTCATCGCGGCCGTCGAGGGGGAGCGCCCGGACCTACTGCTCTTCGGAGGCGACTACGCCGCCGAGCGGGAGAACCAGCGCGAGGCCCTGCAGCTTGTCGAGCGGCTCAGCGAGGGCCGGCCGACCTTCGGCATCGCCGGCAACGCCGACCACCATCAGGGCCTCGACCTGCACGCGCTTCGGCGCATCCTCCAGGCCAGCGGCGGCGATCTGCTCATCAACGAGGCCGGACGGGTGCGCGTTGGCGACGCGACCGTCGAGGTCCTCGGCGTGGATGACCCGCTGCGGGGCAACGCGGACGTTGACGCCACCGTCGCGCAGGCGTCCAACGACGCCGACCTGCGCATCGGGCTGTGCCACTCGCCGGCGCTGTGGCGCGAGTTGCGCAGGCTCGGCGCGCAGATCACGCTGGTCGGGCACTCGCACGGCGGGCAGGTCCGCGCGCTCGGCCTCGAAGCGCACTTCACGCACATGACCTACCCCCGCGAGCTGGCGTCCGGGCTCTTCCGCTACGAGGACGGCTCTGAGCTGCCGCAGCAGGTCGCCAGTCACGAGCAGGTGTTGCGCGCCACCAGCACGCTGGCCGCGTCGTCGGCGGGCGGGCCGCTGCTCTACGTGACGCGCGGAGTCGGGATGGGCATTGTGCCGGTGCGGCTGGGGTGTCCGCCGGAGATGGTTGTGATCGAGCTTGCACGCTAAGATGCCGGAGGAGGTGGCCGCGACGATGGCTGACAACGCTGACCGCACACACTATTTCGTGGCGCGGCCTGAGATCCCCAGTGAGCCGCGGATCATTGAGGTCGAGGTGCGCGGGCGCCGGCTGAGCTTCGTGACGGACCGCGGCGTGTTCTCATACGGGAAGGTGGCCTCGGGCAGCCGGCTGCTGGCGGAGCAGATGGACCTCTCCGGCGCGTCGGAGGTGCTCGACTGGGGCTGCGCGTGGGGGCTGCTCGGCGTGGTCGCGGCGCGGAAGTGGCCGGAGCTGCACGTGGTGATGGTGGACGTGAACGAGCGCGCCTGCGAGCTTGCGCGCGAGAATCTGCGGCGCAATCATGCCGAGGCAGAGGTCATTGCGGGCGACGCGAGGGAAGTACTCGCCGGTCGCCGCTTCGATGCGGTTGTGTGCAATCCGCCGATCAGCGCCGGGCGCGCCGCGGTAGTTGGTGTGATGGACCACGCGGCGCAGCTACTGAGCGAGGGCGGGAGCTTCTGGATGGTCGCGGCGACGAAGAAGGGCGCGAAGACGCTGCAGCGTGAGCTTGAGGCGCGTTTCGGCGAGGTGGAGCGGACGGCAATGCGCGGGGGCTTCCGCGTCTACCGTGCCTCAAAGCCTATCGGGAGAGAGGATGACGCACGATGACCGGCAAGGAGCGCTTCGATCTTGCGCTGGCGCATCGCGAAGGCGACCGCGTACCCATCCAGGACACGCCCTGGCACACCACGACCCAGCGCTGGCACCGCGAGGGGATGCCTGCGGGCGTCTCCGCGCATCAGTACTTCGGCTTCGGGATGAGCGGCGTCAGCGCCGACCTCTCGCTCGGACTGCCGACCGAGGTGGTCGAGGAGACGGACGAGTACACGATCGCGTGGAACTCAAGCGGCGCGCTGCGCAAGAACTTCCGGCACTCCACCTCCACCCCCGAGTGCCTCGACTTCAAGATCAAGACACCCGAGGACTGGTTTGCCTGGAAGGAGACCATGACCGTCGGGCGTGACAGGATCAACTTCGAGGGCTGCGAAGCCGGGATGCGCGCCGCGCGCGAGAACGGACACTGGCTCCCCTACTGCGCCGCGACCGGCTACGACAAGACCCAGGGAGTCGTGGGCTCCGAGCGACTGCTCATGGCGATGGCGACCGACCCGCAGTGGTGCGCCGACATTTTCATGACCTGGACGGACATGATCATCCGCAGCGCCGAGATGATGTGGGAGGCGGGCATCCACTTCGACGGCGCCTACCTCTACGATGACATGGGCTACCGCAACGGCCCGCTGTTCTCGCCGAAGATGTACCGCGAGCTGTGCAAGCCCGCGCACGCGAAGGTCTGCGACTTCTTCCACCGCTACGGGCGCAAGGTCATCCTGCACTCATGCGGCAACGTCACCGCGCTGGTTCCGGACCTCATCGACGCGGGCTTCGACTGCCTCGAGCCGCTGGAGGTCAAGGCCGGGATGGACATCCTCGCGCTCAAGGAGCAGTTCGGGGACCGACTGGCGTTTATGGGTGCGATCGACGTGCGGACGATGGCCGACCCCGACCCGCGGCTGATCGAGGAAGAGATCGCGACGAAGGTCGGCATCGCCAAGCGCGGCGGCGGATACATCTACCACTCGGACCACTCGGTGCCCGACAACGTCAGCTTCGAGCGGTTCAAGTACGTCATGGAATTAGTGCAGAAACATGGACAATATTAGACGAGACGCGCCTCGTCGCGTTGACAGGGGGTAGGTGTGTTGTATAATCACGAGTGCGCCCTGGACGAACGCACGCGCGCTCTGCGCGACCGGGCGATCGCGGGTCTCGGCCGCTGCTGCGGGCAGGGCCCGCAGGTCATTGCGCGCGCGCCCGGACGCCTTGAGGTCCTGGGCGGGCATACGGACTACAATGAGGGCTTCGTGCTGGCGGTGGCGACCGAGCAGGCCACGGCGATCGCCGCCACGCCGCGCGAGGACCGGCTTGTACGCGCATGGACGGACTGCGACGAGAGCGAAGCGGACTTCGACACCGAGCGGCTCGACGAGGGTCCGTGGGGGCGCTGGTGGGACTACCTCGCGGGCGTGATCCGCGAGCTGCACTCGGAGGCCTGCTCGCCGGGCGGCGCCGACGTCGCGATCGTGAGCGACCTGCCGATCGCGGGAGGCGTCTCGTCTTCGGCGGCGATCGAGGTTGCGAGCGCAATCGCCTTCAGCACGCTGGCGGGCTGCGCGGTTGAGCCCGAGGCGCTGGCGCTGCTGTGCCAGCGCGCGGAGAACGAGTACGTCGGCATGAAATGCGGCATCATGGACCAGTTCGCCTCGGTCTTCGGCCGGGCCGGTCACGCGATGTGGCTGGACTGCCGGACGCGCGAGCGGCGGCTCGTGCCGATGAATTCCGACAAGGCGCGCTTCGTCGTCTGCGACACGAACAAGCCGCGCGAGCTGGTCGAGTCGGCCTACAACGAGCGCCGGGAGCAGTGCGAGCGGGCGGCGGCGATCCTCGGCGCGCGGGCGCTGCGCGACGTTGACGCGCAGAAGCTCGCGGCGAACGCGGAGTTGCTGGATGGCACGCTGCTGCGCCGAGCGCGGCACGTGGTGAGCGAGAACGCGCGGGTGCAGGCGGGTGTGCGGGCGCTGGAG
The DNA here is from genome assembly GCA_029821635.1 of Candidatus Zipacnadia bacterium. Taxonomy (GTDB): domain Bacteria; phylum Armatimonadota; class Zipacnadia; order Zipacnadales; family UBA5352; genus UBA5352. The sequence goes on along the minus strand of JALGSW010000074.1, from coordinate 10,939 downwards.
GCGGGGGACATGCCGCTACTGGGCGAGCTGCTCAGCGCGAGCCATGTGAGCCTGCGCGACGACTACGAAGTGAGTTGCGCCGAGCTTGAGGCGATGCGTGACGCGGCGCTGGCGGCTCCGGGCTGCCTCGGCGCGCGGTTGATGGGCGCAGGCTTCGGAGGCTGCGTGCTCGCGCTGGTCGAGGCGACGGCGGTGGACGGCTTCGCCGCGCAGGTCGGGCGGCGCTACGAGGCCGAGACGAACCTGACACCGGACATCTTCGCGACGGCGCCGGCGGATGGGGCCGGGCTGATCCCGCGGGAGAGCGAGGAAGAGCTGTGACGCGACTTGAAGAGGTCAACGCAAAGCTGGCGCGCACGCGCGCGTTCATCGCCGAGGCCGGCCTGGGCGCGATGGTCATCAACACGCGGGCGAACTTCGCGTGGCTGACCGCCGGCGGCAGCTCGCACGTGGTGCTGAGCTCAGAGATGGGTGTGGGCGCGCTCATCGTCACGCCCGACGGGCAGCACCTGCTGACGGACAACATCGAGGCGCCGCGGCTGGAGGACGAAGAGGTCGGCGAGCTGCCCTTCGAGATCGACTTCATGCAGTGGGATGAGAAGGACAACGAGGAGATGCTCGCGACGATCGCCACGCCGCCCTTCGGATCGGACGCGCCGCTGCCGTGGGCGCAGGACGTGTCGGGCGGCTTCAACCGCCTGCGCTGGCAGCTCATGGAGCCGGAGATCGAGCGCTACGAGGTGATCGCGCGGGCCGCGTCGGAGGCGATTGCGCAGACCGGGCGCGAGATCGAGCCGGGGATGAGCGAGCATGAGATCGCCGGGATGCTGATGCACAGGGGATTCGCGGCGGGCGCGCAGCCGTTCGTGGCGCTGGTGGCCACCGACGAGCGGATGAGGCGCTACCGCCACCCGATCCCGACGGACAAGCGGCTGGAGCGACATGCGATGCTGGTGATCGGCGTGACGAAGTGGGGCCTGGGCGTCTTCGCGACGCGCATGGTGCACTTCGGCGAGCCGCCCGCCGAGCTGCAGGACAAGCACGCGGCCTGCTGCTACGTGGACGCCTGCCTGAACCTCGAGACGGTGCCGGGCGCGAGTATCGCGGACGTCTTCGCGAAGGCCGTCGCGGCCTACGAAGAGACCGGCTACGCCGACGAGTGGCGGCTGCACCATCAGGGCGGCGCAACCGGCTACGCGGGGCGCGAGTACAAGGGCGCGTTCGACTGCGAGGAGATCGTGCTGGCGAACCAGCCCTTCGCATGGAACCCGTCGATCGTGGGGACGAAGTCCGAGGACACGATGGTCACCACCGAGGACGGGCCGCGCTTCCTGAGCCAACTCGCGGGCTGGCCCGCGATCTCCGTGACGTACGAGGGGACAACGCTGGAGCGGGCGGGGATGTTGGTGCGGTAAGGGCCTCTCCCCCCCGGCCCCCCTCTCCCTGGAGACTGCAAACGACGCAGTCTCTGGCGGGACGAGGGGGGAGAACGACGACGGCCACCGCGTTTCTGCCCAACCGCACTGACATTCGCATCTTACGACGACCGGTCAGAGGATTGAGCACGTGTATCTGAAGAGCCTGTCGATGCGCGGCTTCAAGAGCTTCGCTGATAGCACCGAGTTCGAGTTCGGCCCCGGCCTGACGGCGATCGTCGGGCCGAACGGCGTCGGCAAGAGCAACGTTGCCGACGCCATCCTCTGGGTGCTCGGCGAGCAGAGCAACCGCGCGATCCGCACGCAGACCTCCCAGGACGTGATCTTCACCGGGTCGGAGAAGCGCAGCCCGCTGGGGATGTCCGAGGTGCGCCTGCTGCTGGACAACGAGGACGAGCGATTGCCGATCGACTTCACCGACGTCGAGGTCTACCGCAGGCTCTATCGCGGTGGTGAGAGCGAGTACGGGATCAACAACTCGAGCTGCCGCCTGCGCGACGTCCACGACCTGTTCGTGGACACGGGCGTGGGGCAGGAGTCGTACTCGATCGTAGGGCAGGGCGAGATCGAGGCGATCCTGAGCGTGCGCAGCGAGGACCGCCGCGAGCTGATGGAGGAGGTCGCGGGGATCGGCAAGTACCGCCGCCGCCGCCAGCAGGCTCAGCGCAAGCTGGAGGCGACCGAGGGCAACGTGCGGCGGATCGCCGACATCATCTACGAGCTGACGAACCAGCGCGAGCCGCTGGAGAAGGCCGCGGAGAAGGCGCGCCGCTACCGGGAGCTCGACGGAGAGTTGCGCGGTCTCGAGCTGGCACTGCTGGCGCTCGACTACCGCGAGCGGAACGACCGGCTCGGGAAGCTGAGCAACGATCAGAGCGTGGGGAAGGCCGACGCCGAGGGCACGCGGGCGCAGCTTACCACGCTGGAAGCCGAGGAGGAGAAGATCGGCGCCGAACTGCACCGTGTGGAGAACGAGCTCGCGGCTCTGCGCGACCAGGCCCGCGAGGCCGAGCGCGAGGCGGAGCGGACCGAGCGCGCGCATGCGGTCAACGAGGAGAAGCTGCGCTCGGCGCGAGAGCGGCTGCAGGAGTTGGAGCAGTCCGACCGCGGTGACAGTTCGCGCGTGACCGAACTGGCCGAGCAGCTCACGCGGCTCACGCAGGAGCGCGACGAGGGCCGCAAGCGCGGGGAGCAGCTTGCGGAGGGCATCGCCGCTCGGCGCCAGGAGCTCGAGCAGCTTGAGGGCCGCCGGCGCGACGCGCAGGCCCGGCTCGGCAAGCTGCAGTCGCATCAGCAGCAGCGGGCGCAGGAGGCGCAGAACCTCAAGCGCGAGGCCGGGGCGATGGCGAGCCTGCAGGAGGAGCTTGCCGAGCGCGTGCAGCGCCTGGCGAGCCAGCAGCAGGCCCTGCGCGCGCAAGTCGAGGAGGCGCGCGCGCGAGTCCAGCAGGTCGGTCAGCGGCGCGAGGAGCTCAGGACGCAGGTCGAGGCGGCGCGTGAGCGGCTGGAGGGGCTGACCGAGCGGCACACCTGGCTGGTGCGCACGCTGCGCGAGCACCGCGCGAAGCGGGACATCGTGGCGGGCGCGGCCACCGCCGCCGAGACGCGGCTGGCGCTGCTGGAGGAGCTGGAGCGCAGCCACGAGGGCTTCGAGGACGCGGTGCGGACGGTGCTGGAGGCGGCGGGTCGTGGTGAGTTGCAGGGCGTGCGTGGGGTCGTCGGCGCGCTGCTGGAGGTGCCGGGGCGGTATGATCTGGCGATCGAAGCTGCGCTGGGCGAGCGGCTGCAGTGGATCGTGGTAGACACCGAGGAGCAGGCGCTGGCGGGGATCCGGTGGCTGCAGGAGACCGGCGCAGGCCAGGCGACCTTCATGCCGCTCGCGCTGCTCTCGGCGGTGGCCCCGCGGACCACCGGTTTCGCCTCGGGCGACGGCTGCTTCGGCCCCGCCTCAAGCGCCGTCAAGGCGCCCCGCGACGTGCGGATGATGCTCGACCACCTGCTGGGCGACTGCCTCATCATGGAGGACCTCGACGCGGCTCGCAGGCACCTCAAGCGCGTCGGCTACCAGGCCCGCGCGGTAACGCTGGCGGGCGAGGTGATTGAGCGCGGGGGTGCGATCCGCGGCGGCGTGAAGCGTGAGGAGGATGCCGGACAGGTCTTCTCCCGCAGGCGCGAGATGGAGCAGGTCGGGCGCGAGCTCGAGCTGCTGCGGCACTCACTGGCCAACGTCTGGCGCTTCGAGGAGCGCTTCGAGCAGGAAGCCGAGGCGCTATCCACGCAGGTGGACGAGGCGGCGGGGGCCGTCTCGGACGCACGGACCGGGCTGTCCGAGGCCGAGCGCGACCTCGTGCACATCGGCGAGCAGGCGACCGCGGCGCAGTCGGCCGCCGATGAGATGGATCGGGAGATCGACGATCTGCGCAAGCGCGTGGCCGAGAGCGGGCAGCGGCAGGAGGAGCTGGACAATACCGCCGAGGCGAAGCTGGGCGAGGTGCGCGCCCTCGGCGGGCAGATCGAGGAGGCGCGTTCCCAGCAGCTCTCCGGCAGCGCGATCGAGGAGAAGCGCACGTCGCTGGTCGAGGACGAGGTCGCGCTGGCGGAGCTGCGTGAGAAGCAGCGGTCGCTGCAGGAGCTGGGGAAGCGCACCGAGTCCGAGCTCACCCGCGCCCGCAATCAGGCGGAGAGCGCGAGCAAGCTGCACGAGCACCTGACCGGGCAGATCGCGGAGCTGGAGGCGAGCCTGACCGGGTCGGGCGAGGCGCTCGGGGGACAGCGCAAGCGCGCGAACGAGCTGCGCGAGGTGGTCGGAACGCGCTCGAACGCCGCGGGCAATCTGCGTGAGAAGGCCCACGAATTGGAGACGTCCGGGCGCAAGCTGCGGCGCGTGCTGGACGCTCAGCAGGAGAAGGTCCAGCGCGCCGAGGTGGCGCTTACTCGGGAGCAGGCGCAGCTTGAGAGCATCCGCGAGCGGCTCCGGGACGTCTACGAGGTGTCGCCGGATGAGGCACTGGCGCGCCTCGGCGATGACGAGCCGAGCCGGCACAAGCTCGCGCGCGACGTCAACGCGCTCAAGCGCGACATCCGCGCGCTCGGTCACGTGAACCTCAGCGCCATCGACGAGTGTGAGCGGCTCGCCGCGCGCGAGGAGTTCCTCAAGCGCCAGCGCGACGACCTCGAGGCCGCGCGGCAGGACATCCTGCAGATCATCGACGAGATCGATACGGCCGCCGAGGCGGAGTTCCTCGCGACCTTCGAGCAGATAGCCGAGGCCTTCGAGCACACCTTCACGACCCTCTTCGAGGGCGGTCACACAGAGCTCTACCTGACGGACAGTGACAACCCGCTGGAGGCGGGCGTCGAGGTCTTCGCGCAGCCCAAGGGCAAGCGCCCGAAGCACCTCAGCCTGCTCTCCGGCGGCGAGCGCGCGATGACCGCGCTGGCGCTGCTCTTCGCGATGCTCAAGGTCAAGCCCAGCCCGTTCTGCGTGCTCGATGAGATCGACGCGGCGCTCGATGCCACCAACACCGACCGCTTCGTGCAACTGCTCAAGGAGTTCAGCGAGCGCTCGCAGTTCATCATCATCACTCACAACCCGCGGACGATGGAGGCGGTGGACCTGCTGCACGGCGTCACGATGCAGCACCCCGGCGTCTCGCAGCGCATCTCCGTGGAGCTGCAGGACGCGCAGGACATGGGCCGCCGGCAGCGGGAGCAGACGCGAGGCGACACGCAGGAGGCGCGCGAAGACGCCGCCGCCACCGGCTCGGGCTAGACGACCGGCACCCACCGAACGATCATTGGGCGGGCGATCTCCGCGCCGCCATCATGACAGGAGAACACGATCATGCTGCAGGGCATCTTCCGGCGCGTGGGCAACGTGCTGCGCGGCCGTTCAACGCTGGATGAGGAGACCGCCGAGGAGCTTGAGGCCGCGCTGGTGATGGGCGACGTGAGCGCGCCGCTGGCGATGCAGCTCGTCGAGGAGCTGCGCGAGCGCGCCGAGAGCGGGGCCGTAGCGGACGAGGAGAACCTGCTGGAGCTGCTGCGCGAGGTCGTCTACGAGCGGCTGGAGCCCTACCAGGACCGGCTGGTCTTCGCACCGACGCCGCCGACCGTGTGGCTGGTGCTGGGCGTCAATGGCGTCGGGAAGACCACCACGATCGCGAAGCTCGCGGGGATGCTCAAGCGCCAGGGCCTGAGCGTGCTGCTGGCGGCGGGTGACACGTTCCGCGCGGCGGCGATCGAGCAACTGCAGGTGTGGGCTGACCGCGCGGGCTGCGAGGTCGTGGCGCAGACCAAAGGCGCCGATCCGGGCGCGGTGATGTTCGACGCGCTCGAAGCGGCAAAGGCGCGCGGTATTGACTTCGTCATCGCCGACACCGCCGGCCGCCTGCACACGAAGGTCAACCTGATGGAGGAACTGCGCAAGATGAGCCGGATCGTCGAGCGCGCGACCGGCCGCCCGGCGGATGAGCGGCTGCTTGTCCTTGACGCGAACACCGGTCAGAACGCCATCAATCAGGCGCGCGAGTTCAACGAGGCGATCGGCGTCACGGGCCTCGCCATCACGAAGCTCGACAGTACCGCCAGGGGCGGCGCGCTCCTGTCGCTCACCGAGGAGTTGCAGATCCCGATCAAGCTGGTCGGCGTGGGGGAGAAGCTGGAGGACCTCGTCCCCTTCTCCGCGCGCGACTTCGCCGACGGAATCGTGTAGGCCCTCGCGCGCCGGCGTCGAATCCTTCAGAGCGTCGCGCCCACAAGCGGCGCGCCCTGCCAACTGAAACGCCGGGAGCGGGAGAGCCATGGAGGACCTTACGAAGCTGGCGGTCGAGGCCGCGGTCGCGGCAGGTGCATCGTACGCCGACGCGCGCGTCGTGGACCGGCGCTCCGAGCGCGTTCGGGTGAAGAACGGGGCGGTCGAGGCGCTGACCGACGGCCGCAATCGCGGGCTGGGCGTGCGCGTGATCGCCGGGCGCGGGGGCGCGGGCGCCTGGGGCTTCGCCGGATGCGGTGAGTTGAGCGCGGGCGAGGCGCGCGCGGCCGCGGTCCGAGCCGTCGAGCTGGCTCGCGCGGCCGCCACCACGATCGGCGAGCCAGTGCGGCTGGCGGAGGTCGAGCCGGTCGTTGACAGTGTGCCCGCCCCCGTGCAGATCGACCCCGATGACATTCCCCTCGACGACCGCCTCGCGTTGCTGATGGAGTGCGACCGGCAGATGCGCGCCGAGCGCGTGGAGATCGCGGTTGGCTCGATCAGCGTGCTGCACCAGCGCCAGCACTTCGCGTCCAGCGAGGGCGCGTCGATCTACCAGGAACGCGTGGAGACCGGCGCGATGCTCGAGGCCACCACTATCGCCGATTGCGGAGCCTGCCGGCGCTCCTACCCCTCATCGCATGGCGGCCAGGTGATGAGCCGCGGCTGGGAGCTGATCAACGAACTTGACCTGCCCGCGCACGCCGGGCCGCTCGCGGCCGAGGCGCGCACGCTTCCCGATGCCGCCGAGTGCCCCGCGGGCAGGATGGACCTGATCCTTGCGGGCGGACAACTCGCCCTGCAGCTCCACGAATCCTGCGGCCACCCCATCGAACTCGACCGCGTGCTCGGCACCGAAGCGTCCTACGCGGGCACCAGCTTCCTCACGCCGGAGAAGCTCGGCAGCTTCCGCTACGGCTCCGACCGCGTCAACATAACCGCCGACGCGACACTATTGGGCGGCCTCGGCTCCTTCGCCTACGACGACGAGGGCGTCCCTGCGCAGCGAAGCTGGATCGTGCGCGCGGGCATCTTCACCGGCTACCTCACCTCGCGCGAGACCGCGGCGCGGATCGGGCTCGCGGCCAGCAACGGCTCGATGCGTGCCGACGGCTGGGCGCGCCTCCCGCTCGTGCGCATGACCAACGTCAACCTGGAACCGGGGGAGCTCTCGCGCGAGGAGATCATCGCCTCCACCGAGCGCGGCATCCTGATGGAGGACAACCTGAGCTGGAGCATCGACGACAAGCGGCTCAACTTCCAGTTCGGCTGCGAGATCGGCCGGCTGATCGAGGACGGGGAGATCGCCGGGATGGTGCGCAGTCCGAGCTACACCGGGATTACGCCCGAGTTCTGGCGCTCGTGCGACGCCGTCGCCGACGCCGCGACGTGGCGCATCTGGGGCGTCCCCAACTGTGGCAAGGGCGAGCCGGGGCAGACCGCGCACGTGGGCCACGGCGTCTCCGCCGCGAGGTTCCGCGACGTGCAGGTGGGAGTGACCTCCGATGAGTGACGCGCTGGTGATGGATCGCGACGAGGCGCTGGAGATCTGCGCGCGCGCGCTGGAGGCATCCACCGCGGAGCAGACCGAGGTGAACCTGTTGGCCTCGCGCTCGGGCCTCACGCGCTTCGCGAACAATCACATCCATCAGAGCGCCGCGGAGACGAACGCCGAGGTGCTCGTGCGCGCCGCCATCGGCAACCAGGTTGGCATCGCGAGCACCAACGACGCCTCCGCCGAAGGCCTGCGCGACGTGGCCGAGCGCGCCTGCGCGCTCGCCGCGGCCGCCACGTCCGACGAGCACTTCCCGGGCCTCCCGGCGCCGGGCGAGGAGCCGCCGACGCTCCACGGCAACGCCGCCACCGCCGCGTTCGGCCCTGCCGAGCGTGCCGAGGCAGTGCGCGAGTGCATCAGCGTTGCGAGCGAGCGCGGGCAGAGCGCGGCGGGGGCGTGCTCGGCGGACGTCTGGGCGCACGCGGTCGCGAACTCGCTGGGCGCACGCGCCTGGCAGGAGAGTTCGGTCGCGCACGTGCGCATGGTCTTCGCGGGCGAGGACTCTTCCGGCTACGCGGAGACCTACGCCGAGGACGCTTCGACGCTGCAGCCGCGCGAGCTTGCGGAGGTCGCCGCTGACAAGTGCGAGCGGTCGATATCCCCGCGCGCGGTCGATCCGGGGCGCTGGGATGTGATCCTCGAGCCGCCCGCGGTGACCGATGCGATCTTCCACCTCAGCGTAGTCGCGTTCAACGGCCTGGCCTGCCTCGAAGGCCGCAGCCCGATCTGCGGCCGCATCGGCGAGCAGGTCTGCGGCGCGAACATCACGCTCGTGGATGCGCCGCTCGACCCGCGAGGCATCCGCCGGGCGTTCGACTTCGAGGGCGTGCCGCGCCGGCGCGTCGAGCTGATCCGCGAGGGCGTCGCGCAGGGCATCGTGCATGACAGCCGCACTGCCAGGCGCGCCGGCACACACACCACAGGCCACGCCGGGCCGGCATCGAGCACCTGGGGGCCGGTCCCGTTCAACCTCTTCCTCAGCCCCGGCGAGGCCACGGTCGATGAGATGGTCGCGGCGACCGAGCGCGGGCTGCTCGTCACGCGCTTTCACTACACGAACATGCTCGACCCCAGCGCCGCCGTGCTCACCGGCATGACGCGTGATGGGACCTTCCTGATCGAGGGCGGGGAGATCGTCGGCGGAGTACGCAACCTGCGCTTCACCGAGGGCCTGCTCGAGGCGCTCTCTCGCGTGGACATGATCGGGCGCAACGGCTGGCTCGACGACTACGTCTGGGCGCCCGCGTTGCGCATCCGCGACTTCCGCTTCTCGGGCGCAACCGAGTTCTGATACCACTGCGCGGAACTTACACCGATGGCTGATAAGCGCGTCCTCCGGGGCTCCTACAATCAGGCGTATCAGCGGCCCGGCCCGCTCTTCGGGCTGCGCCCCGACCCGGCGCTGGCGCAGGTCGTGCGCCGGCACGCGCCCTCGGGCCGCGCGTTGGACATCGGCGCGGGCGACGGCCGCCACTCGGTCTTCCTCGCGCGCAGCGGCTTCCTCGTCGAGGCCGTGGACGTCTCCGAGCAGGCCGTCGGCAAGCTTCGGCAGCTCGCCCGCCGCGGGCACCTGCCGATCGAGCCGCGCGTGGGCGACTGCTCCCACCGGGGCGTCATCGCGGGGCCCTACGACATGATCGTCGCGGACACGGTGCTCGGGCACTTCGAGCCGGACCAGGCCCGCTGCGTCGGCGCGCGGATCGCACACGCGCTCGCGCCCGGCGGCTGGCTGTTCGTCACGGCGCTTGCCGACAGCGACCCGCGTGAGAGTGAGTTCGCCAACTTGAGCTGGACGTACTTCACGCGCGAGGAGCTGATCGGGCTCTTCGCCGGTCTGCGGGTCGAGCGCTGCGAGGAGCTGTCGATCGTGGACCGCACGCACGGTGAGACGCATCGGCACCGCGTGTTGCGCCTGATCGCTCAGAGGGAGGCAGGATGATGAGGCCCCAGGGACGCGTCGCGCTGATCACGGGAGGCGCCGGGCACCTCGGCTCGGCGGTCACGAAGCGCCTGCTGGCGGACGGCGCGCGTGTGGTGGCCTGCGAGCATAGTGAGGAGAAGCTCGACCGGCTGGCCGAGGCCCTCGGGCACCCGGAGGCGCTCAGCACGCTGGTCTGCGACGTGACCGACGAAGCGGACGTGCAGCGCATGATGGCGCGCGTCCACGACGAGCACGGCGGGCCGGACGCGCTGCTGAACCTCGTCGGAGGCTTCGCGGGCGGGGACACAGTGGCGGAGACCGACCTCGCGACGTGGGAGCGCATGATCGCGCTGAACCTCACGTCGCTCTTCCTCTGCGTCAAGCACGCGCTGCCGCTGATGCTCGACGCGGGCTTCGGCCGAATCGTGAGCGTCTCATCGAAGGCCGCCGACGACCTGCCCGCGAAGCGCGCGGCCTACGCGGTCGCGAAGGCGGGCGTGCTGAACCTGACGGCCTGCATGGCGAAGGAGCTTGCCGGGAGCGGCGTGGCCTGCGCGGCTGTGCTGCCGTCGATCATCGACACGCCCGCCACGCGTGAGGTCCGCCCGAACGCCGACCCCACCCGCTGGGTCACGCCCGAGGCGCTCGCGGACGCGATGGCGTGGCTCATCAGCGAGGAGGCAGGTGCGGTCAACGGCTCGGTGCTGCGGCTCTACGGTGGGCTGACGTAGCGCGGCTACTTCTTCCCGTACGCCTCGTCCGGGTCGAAGCACTTCTCGCAGAACGTGGTCCACACGCCGTCGCGCAGTTCGCGGTAGAAGCACGAGCGGTAGCCCATGTGGCACGCCCCGCCGTCCTGCACCACGCCCAGCATCAGCACGTCGGCGTCGCAGTCCATGCGGATCCAGCGCACCTCCTGCGTATTGCCTGAGGTCTCGCCCTTGACCCACATCTTCCGGCGCGAGCGGCTCCAGTAGGTGGCCTTCTTCGTCTCGACCGTCTGCTTCACGGCGTCCTCATTCATCCACGCTACCATCAGGACCTCGCCGGTCTCGTGGTCGCACACCACCGCCGGGATCAGGCCCTGGTCGTTGAACTTGAGCTCATTGATGAACATGTCAGTCCTCCGGTCTGTGCCTCCGCCATCCTCAGTCAACGAGCCGGCGGCCTCAGAGTCTCACGGGGACGCCCCGCGCCGCGAGCTGCTCCTTGCACTCGCGGATCGTCAGCTCGCGGAAGTGGAAGATGCTCGCCGCCAGCACCGCGTCGGCCTTGCCGTA
>JALGSW010000073.1 GCA_029821635.1 Candidatus Zipacnadia bacterium | reverse complement strand
CGTGTGGTGGCCTCCCAAGCAGCACGGGCACGACGACCCGATGCTGTTTGACCTGCCGCACGCGCTGGACCTGGTGCGCTTCATCGGCGGCGAGGTGCGCAGGCTCTGCGTGGCCCGCGCGAGCGACGAGGGTGCGCTGTCGGTGGCGATGCAGTTGCAGTCGGGAGCGGTTGCGACGGTCAGCTTCGGCGCGCCCGCGGGCTGTTCGCGCGAGCGCGTCGCAGTAGCGAGCGCGAGCGCTGTGGCGACCGCCGAGGACCGGCAGACGGTCACGCTGCGGCACTGCGCGCGCGAGGAGACGAGCGTCTGGGCGGCCCGCGCCTGCGAGACGAACGCGGAGGGCGCCGCCGGCGGCCCCGAGCGCGTGCGGGGCTTCCTGCCGGAGATGGAGCAGTTTGCCGCGGCGGTCGTGGGAGCCGATGCGCACCCCGCGTCGATGCGCGATGCCGCGAGGGCGCTGCGGCTGGCGGAGCATGTGAGCGCGAACTCAGGGGAGATGGTAGACGTGGGGTGACCCCGAAGACCACGGGCCGCGAACCGGAGACGGCGCCTCGTACCGAGGAGCTGACCTGGAGGGCCCGCCGCGCGGCGGAGCAGAAGGGGCTCTGCGCGCTGGTGGTCATCTTCGAACTGGTCCTGTCCGCGGGCGTGCACTTCTACTACGGCCTGTCCTATGCACTGCTGACCTTCGGCATAATCACCCTCGCGTTGATCCCCTTCTACGCCTCGTATCGCTACGTGCTGCGCCGCGACGGGCTGGAGGTCCACGGACCGTTCTACTACACGCCCTACGAGTGGCCGCAGTTCGCGGGCTGGCGTCTGAGCGAGGATGAGCTGCGGCTCGTCGTGAAGAAGGGGCGACAGTCGGTGGTCGTGCTCTTCGCGCCGCAGAACATGGATGCAGTCGTGCAGTTCGTGCAGGGCTCGCTGCCGCGGATCACCGAAGAGGACCGGCGGCTCTGAGATGGAGGAGGAGCGCGCCCGGCAGCGCGAAGTCCTCGGGAAGTTCGCCGACGAGATCGCCGAGCGGCGCATGTGCGCCCCGGCGATCTTCCTGTTCGAGTCGATCCAGCCGCTGGCGTTCGTAGCCGGGCAGGCGCTGGCGTTCATCGAGCCGCTGCTGCGGGTGATGTTCGACGCCCCGGACTACGAAGTCTTCCGCGAGGCCATCGAGGACCGGGAGAACGTGCGCTGGCTCGTAGGTCGGCTGGAGGAGCTCGAGCGGGGGGAGTGACGGCGGTGCACGTTCGGCGTCCGGGCCTGAAGGTAGTTTGGAGGGGCCGCTCCTCGCGCGGCGCAGGAGCCGAGCGCAGCGAGGGGCCCGCGCCGCGCGAGGAGTTCGACGTTGCAAGCGCAGCGAGCAGCGGCGAAGGTTCCACCCCGGCCCGCCGTTTGCCGTCAGCGCCGCGCCGACTCGTTGGTTTCTCGGGAGGGGGTGAGGTCAGCCGTTAGAAGGTGTTCGTGCCCTCCACCGCGAATTCCCCACCAACATTCGTCTGACACCACTGGAAGGACCGCGTGCGCCCTTGCCTGAGCACCAGGAGCTGCGCTCCATCCTGGCGACCGACTGCGGCTCCACCACCACCAAGGCCATCCTCATCGAACTGATCGATGGGGAGTACCGGCTGCGCGTGCGTGGTGAGGCCCCGACCACTGTCGAAGCCCCCTACGAAGACGTCACCGTCGGCGTGCTCAACGCCGTCCGCGAGGTTGAAGAGCTCTCCGGTCGCACGCTCATCCGCGACCGCGCGATTGTCCGTCCACAGAGCGGCGACGAGGGTGTGGACGCCTACGTGTCCACCAGCTCAGCCGGTGGCGGGCTGCAGGTGATGGTCGTCGGACTCGTGCGCTCGATGACCGCCGAGAGCGCTCAGCGCGCCGCTCTCGGCGCGGGCGCGATCGTGATGGACGTGCTTGCTCTCGACGATGGACGCCGCGACTACGAGCGCATCGAGCGTATGCGCGAGCTCCGCCCGGACATGATCCTCATCTCCGGCGGCACCGATGGCGGCGAGGTGCGCCGAGTCGTGGAGATGGCCGAGCTCGTCGCCGCCGCGAACCCCCAGGCGCGCCTCGGCGCGAACTACGAACTGCCCGTGATCTTCGCAGGCAACGAGGCGGCGCGCGAACCGGTTCGCGAAGCCCTCGAGCGTGCGACGCAGCTCACGGTCGTGCCCAACCTGCGCCCGAGCATGGAGGAGGAGAACCTCAGCCCCGCGCGCGGCGAGATCCAGGAGCTGTTCCTCCAGCACGTGATGGCACAGGCGCCGGGCTACCCGAAGCTCATCGACTGGACCGACGCGGACATCATGCCGACACCGGCGGCGGTCGGTGAACTGGTCCAGGCGGTGGCCCGCCGCAAGGACGTCAACAACGTTGTGGGCGTGGACATCGGCGGTGCGACCACCGATGTCTTCTCGGTCTTCGATGAGACCTTCAACCGGACCGTCTCGGCCAACCTCGGGATGAGCTACTCCATCTCCAACGTGCTCGCCGAGGCCGGGCTGAGCAATATTCTGCGCTGGGTCGCCGCGCACCCCGACCCGACCGCTCTGAGCAATGACGTCCGCAACAAGATGGTGCGGCCGACCACGATCCCCCAGCAGATGCTCGGGCTGATGGTCGAGCAGGCGGTGGCGCGCGAGGCCCTGCGCCTGGCCTTCGACCAGCACAAGATGCTCGCCAGCGAGCTCAAGGGCGTGCAGCGCCAGCGCGACATCTCCGACGCATTCGGCGCGGGCGGCGCGGAAACGCTCGTGAACATGATGGCCCTCGACCTGATCGTTGGCTCGGGCGGCGTGCTCTCACACGCGCCGAGGCGCAGCCAGGCGGCGATGATGATGATCGACGCCTTCGAGCCGGAGGGGATCACACGGCTGCGCGTGGACAGCATCTTCATGATGCCTCAGCTCGGCGTGCTTGCCACGATCAACGAGCGGGCGGCCATGGAGGTCTTCTACCGCGACTGCCTCGTCAGACTCGGTACCTGCATCGCGCCGGTGGGGAGTGCCCGCGAGGGCGCCCCGTGTGTGAAGGTGATCGTGCACCGTCCCTCAGGCGACGAGGAAGTTGACGTCGCGTTCGGTGAGATGAAGCTCGGAACGCCGGCCGCCGGGGAGAGCGTGCGGGTGACCGTTGAGCCCGCGCGCGGCTTCGACGTCGGCGAGGGCCGTGGGCGCAGCGTCGAGGCGCGGGTCGAGGGCGGCGTCGTGGGCATCATCATCGACGGCCGCGGCCGGCCCCTTCGGCTGCCCGCCGACGACGCCACGCGCATCGACGCCATCCGCGGCTGGGAGCGCGCGCTCGACGTCTACCCCGAGCAGTCGCTGTCCGGCGAGGCCATCGAGGAGGAAGCAGGCCTGTGAGCGCCGCCGAGGCCAACACCCACGGGTACACCCCCGGCCTGCGCATCACCGACCGGGCGCTGATCCGGCGCCTGCGCAGGCTGCCCCTGCCCGGCAAGATCCACGTGAGCGTCGGCGACGAGGTGCGCGCCGAGCAGCTCGTCGGCTCCACACAGCTCCCCGGCAACGTCGTCAACGTCAACGTCGCGCATGAGCTGTCGATCACGCCGGGCGACGTCGGCAACTTCCTGCTCGTCGCCGAGGGCGACCGCGTAGAGCTGCGACAGGTCATCGCCGAGAGCAAGTCGTTCTGGGGCCTCTTCCACTCAATCGCGCGGGCGCCAATCGGCGGCACGATCGAGACCATCAGCAGCGTGACCGGCCAGGTGCTCGTGCGCGGCGAGCCGATCCAGGTGCAGATCGACGCGTACCTCGACGGCACGGTCGTCGAGGTGCGTGGCGACGAGGCGGTCGTGGTCGAGACGCGCGGGGCGCTCGCGCAGGGCATCCTCGGCGTGGGCGGCGAGGCACACGGCAAGCTGCGCATGCTCTGCGACGCGCCGCACCAGACCTGCGGCGCAGATCTGATCGCCGGAGACTGTGCCGACTGCATCCTCGTCGGCGCCGGCCGCGTGACGCTCGACGCGCTGCACGCCGCGCGCGAGGCGGGCGCCGCGGCGGTCGTCACCGGCGCCATCGACGGCAGCGACCTCGACACCTTCATCGGCCGGTCCCTCGGCGTCGCCATCACCGGCCAGGAGGACCTCGGCCTGAGCCTCGTGCTCACCGAGGGCTTCGGTGACACGCCGATGCGCGGCCGGACCTTCGAGCTGTTCGCCGAGCGCGACGGCAGGCGCGCGTCCGTCAACGGCGCGACGCAGATACGCGCGGGCGTCATCCGGCCCGAGGTGGTCGTGCCCGAGCCCGGCGCCACGTGGGAGGCGCCCGATGAGACGCAGACGCGCGGCCTCGCGCCCGGCAGCCCCGTGCGACTCATCCGCCCGCCGCTGTTCGGCGAGCTGGCGGAGATCGTCGAGCTGCCCGAGGAGCTGACGCTGATTCCGACGGAAGCCGAGGTGCGCGTCGCGCGCGTGCGCCTCGAGAGCACCGGCGAGGTGGTCACCGTCCCGCGAGCGAACATGGAGATCATCGAGGAATGAACACTCTCCGGCTCCAGGCAATCGGCCTGTGCATGCTGCTGGCGGCGTCCGTCTGCGTGGCGCAGACCGGCGTGGCGCCGGCGGGCATGCCCTCGGGCGTGCAGGCCGAGGATGACCCGGAGGAGCCGCGCGGGACGCAGGCGATCGTGACCTGGCAGGCCCCCGAGGAGCCCATGCCGCTACCGGGCCTCGTAGCCGTCGGGCAGCGTGTCATCTTCCGCCGCGTGGATGGCGGCGAGTGGCAGCTCGGGCCGCTGGTGCCACTGGACGCGACATCGACGCCCGTCGGCGACCTCAAGCCGTGGCCGTGGCCGAAGTGGGAGATCGCGGTCAGCGTCGAGTACGGCCCCGGCGGTGCGCTCGGTGAGATGGCCCGAGAGGCCGGCTGGCCCGCCGGCGTGGACCCGATCCTGCCCTCGGCCACCGTCGGCCCGGTCCGCCCGGTCGGCGCGTGGTATAAGTCCGAGTACACGAACATCCTCGCCCTGGCGGTGCTCATCTGCCTCATCGTCATCGCGACGATCTATGCCATACGCGGGCGCGCCGAGCAGGTCTACATCCGCCCCATCGCCGGACTCGAGGCCGTCAACGACGCCATCGGCCGCGCGACGGAGATGGGCAAGCCGATCGTCTACGTCTCGGGCCTGTCGGGCATCGGAGACATCTCCACGATCGCGTCGATGCTGATCCTCGGGCACCTCTCGCGCCGCTCGGCGGCGTACGAAACGGAGATCCTCGTGCCCTGCAACGACCCGCTGGTGATGGCGACTGAACGTGAGATCGTGCGCCAGGCCTACACCGAGGCGGGCAAGCCGGACGCGTATTCGCCCGACAACATCTTCTTCGTCACCGACAGCCAGTTCGGCTACGTGGCGGCGGTGGACGGAATCATGGTCCGCGAGAAGCCCGCGGCGGCGTTCTACATGGGCTACTTCTACGCGGAGGCGCTGATCCTCGCCGAGACGGGCAATCAGACCGGCGCGATCCAGATCGCCGGCACCGACGCCGACACCCAGCTCCCCTTCTTCATCACCGCCTGTGACTACACGCTCATGGGCGAGGAGCTGTATGCCGCAAGCGCGTATCTGTCGCGCCAGCCGCTGCTGGTGGCGCAGCTCCGTGGCCAGGACATCGCGAAGTCCATCATCGCGGCCGTGATGGTCGCCGGGGTGCTGGCGGCGACCTACGCCGCCATCGTCACCGGCGCCGCCGCCGACGTCGCCCGGGCCTTTGTGGAGTGGTTTGCAGCGTAGCCGTCTGTAGAACGGGCTTCCAGCCTGTCAGCCGTTGGCCAACTGTCGGAGGAGCGCACGTGAAACTGCAGGTCCCGTTGCTGATAACTTTCCTCGCCGGCGTCTTCATGGCGGTGCAGTTCTTCGTGCCTCACGAGCTGGGGCAGACTGCCTTCGGGGAACTGCTCAACTGGGGCCGGATCGTCGCCGCCTTCGCGCTGGTACTCGGCATCCAGAGCCTGCTGCGCACGCACGTGGAGAAAATCCGCCGCAGGCGCCGCGACTGGCCCTACTCGACCGTCGCCATCGCCTCCTTCGTCATGATGGTCGTCATCGGCATCGGCTTCGGCTCCGACCGCGGCAGCGGCTTCGACTGGGTCTTCACCCACGTGCAGGTGCCGCTCGATGCCACGATGTTCTCGCTGCTGGCCTTCTTCATCGCGTCGGCGGCCTTCCGCACCTTCCGCGCGCGCTCGACTGAGGCCACGCTGCTGCTGGTGGCGGCGGTCGTGGTGATGCTCGGACGCGTCCCCGGCTCGCTGATCGTGGTGTTCGGGCACTCCGGCGCCGGTGAGTGGCTGCACACGAACATGCCCGACGTCTCCGAGTGGATCATGAACTTCCCGTCGGTCGCGGGCAAGCGCGGGATCATCTTCGGCGTGGCGCTCGGCTCGATCGCCACCGCACTGCGCATCATGCTCGGCATCGAGCGCTCACATCTCGGCGGAGGCAGCGGGGGAGGTGGCGACGAGTGACCACCTGGGACCGCCTGCTCGACCTCGACCGCCGCTGGATCTTCCTGGGCATCGCGCTCGCGGTGGTCATCCCGATTGTCACGAAGTACGCGCTGCCCCAGGGCAAACCGGCGCCGCCGACCGTGGCCGTCTACGACTACATCGACGACCTGAAGCCCGGCGACGTGGTGATGATCGCGTTCGACTACAGCCCCTCCAGCATGCCTGAGCTGCAGCCGCAGGCGCTGGCGGTCGTGCGGCACCTCTTCGAGCGCGACCTGCGCGTGCTCAGCGTCTCGCTCAACCCGCAGGGGACCGCGCTGGGCCGCGAAGTGCTCGCGACCATCGGCGACGAACTCGGCGCGGTGGATGGCGTGGACTACGTGCACCTGGGCTTCAAGCCCGGCGGTTCACAGGTGATCCTCGGGATGGGCGAGAGCATTGAAGTCGTCTACCCCACCACCGCCGACGGCCGCAAAATTTCCGGCCTGCCGATCATGGCGGGCGTGCGAAACTACGACGATGTCGCGCTGCTGATCGACTTCGCGGCAGGCAACCTCCCGTTCGCGTGGATCGCCTACGCGGGCGAGCGCTACAAGCAGGACATCGCGTGCGGGATCACCGCCGTCATGGCGACCGACCTTTATCCGTACCTGCAGTCCGACCAGATCATCGGACTGATCAACGGGCTCAAGGGCGCCGCGGAGTACGAGTACCTGATGGGCCTCGACCCGACCGAAGCGCCGGGGATGCTCGGAATGAGCGCGCAGTCGATCGCGCATCTGCTGATCATCGTGCTGGTGATCGCGGGCAACATCGCCTACTTCGCCTCCGGACGGCACAGACGCCGCTAGCGCCGTCCGACGTTGAGGGCTTTAATCGGACGAAGAGTGGAGAGACAGGTCATGACACGCTATGCCGGACGACTTACATTGCTGCTGGCCGTGGCGGGACTTGTCGGGTTCCTCGCGCCATCGACCAATGCCGACGACTATGTCGAGCAGCTCAAGGAGAAGGTGCCTTACTACGAGACGATGACCGGCCCGCGCGCTCCGATGTATGAGCCGCTCGCCCGGCAGATGGTGACGGAGTACGCTCTTGACGAGGGCGTGGCCGTCGAGATCGGGGGCAACGCCGGAGCCTTTGCGATGGAGCTCGCAAAGCAGACGCAGATGACCGTCTACAACCTGGACATCGACCCGTGGGCGATGCGGCTGTGCGGTGTGCTCGTCGATGAAGCCGGCCTGACCGGGCGCGTCATTCCGCTCGAGGGTGACGCACTCGACATGCCTCTGCGCGCGGACTTTGCCGACTTCGTATTCAGCCGCGCGGTGATCCCGTTCGTCCCCGACAAGGTCCAGTTCATGCGGGAGGTCTATCGCATCCTTAAGCCCGGCGGCGTGGCGTATGTCGGGCACGGGGGATTCGGGACGCTGCTCGACCCCGAGATACGCACCCGACTCGTGGCCGAGCGGTTGAGACGCTGGGCGGAGGGGCGCATACCGGAGGGCTGGGACGGGCCTGCCGAGGGCATGGTTGACCTGGCGGCGGAGGCGGGGATCGAACACTGCCGACTCATCACCGAGCCCGACGTGGGCTGGTGGTTGGAGATCCGCAAGCCCGCCGCGGAGTAAGACACGGCCGTCGCCGTCCGCCGTTTGTAGGACAGGCTTCCAGCCTGTCAGCCGTTGCCGTCGTCGTCGTTCGTAGGACAGGCTTCCAGCCTGTCAGCCGTCAAGTCTCTCAAAGCGAGGAGCACCATGAACTACATTATGATCTGCCTCGACAGCCTCAAGCAGGACCACATCGGCGCGTACGGCTGCACGGACTGCAAGACGCCGAACCTCGACCGCTTCGCCGAGAAGGCGGCGGTCTTCACTCGCGCGCGCTCGGAGTCGCTGCCGACGGTACCGGTGAGACGCGCGCTGCAGACGGGCATCCGCACCTTCCCGTGGGAGCCGATCCCCAAGCCCAAGGGCATCTACAACCGCCACGAGGGCTGGACGCCAATCCCGCAGCGGCAGACGACCGTCGCCGAGCACCTCTCCGAGCGCGACTACACCTGCGGAATGGTCATCGACGTGTATCACCTGATGAAGCCGAGCATGAACTTCCACCGCGGGATGCACTCGTTTGAGTACGTCCGCGGGCAGGAGTTCGACCAGTGGAAGTCCGCGCCACTGCCCGAGGGCGCGCTCGACCAGTTCGTCCCCGACGACGTCACCGGCCGCCGGCTCGACGTCTTCCGCCAGTTCATGCAGAACCAGCAGGGGCGGGCGGAGGGCGAGGAGGGCTACCAGGTCGCGCGTGTGATGTCGAAGGCAATGCAGTGGCTGCAGGGCAACGCCGGCCACGGTGACTTCTACCTGTGGGTGGACAGCTTCGACCCGCACGAGCCGTGGTTCATGCCCGAGGAGTACGAGGAGATGTACGATCCCGGCTACGAGGGCAAGCGCTGGATCTACCCCAACCTGATCCCCTACGCGCAGATGACCGAGCCGGAGATCCGCCACGCACAGGCCTGCTACAAGGGCCACGTGACCTTTGTGGACCGCTGGTTCGGCAAGCTCATCGACCGCATCGAGGAGCTCGGGCTGTTCGAGAACTCGATGGTGGCGCTGCTCAGCGACCACGGAAAGACGATCGGCGACCGCGAGAACTTCGGCATGTCGAACAAGGACTCCAGCCGCCACCTCTACGACGTCCCGCTGATGGTCCGCCATCCCGACGGGATCGGCGCCGGGCAGCGCTTCGACCAGTGGGTCTACGACATCGACCTGACCGCCACCGCGCTCGACGCGCTGGGCGAGGAGCCGATCCCGGGAATGGACGGGCAGAGCTTCCTGCCGATCATGACCGGCGAGGTGGACAAGCTGCATGACTACGCGGTCACCGGCTACTCCGAGGTCCACTGCGTGTGGCAGGACGACTTCGTCTACATACGCGACATGGAGACCGACAGTGAGGGCCTCTACGACGCGTGGAAGGACAAGGATCAGCGCAACAACTTGTGCGCGGAGATGCCCGAGCTGCGCGCCGAACTCGCCGCGCGCCTGTATGAGCTGGTCGCGAAGGGCTGGCACTAGGCGTTACCGCGCCGTCAGCCGTCCGCCGTTCGTAGGACAGGCATTCCTGCCTGTCAGTCGCGAGCCGTCAGCCGTAAACCGACAACCGGGAACTGACAATGCCTGAAGCAGTAGCACCTGAAATCCTGGGGATCTCGACCGAGGTCATCGGCGTCTGGATAGCCGCATTCCTGACGCTGGCGATCTTCAGCTTCCTGTACGAGGACAACCCCATCTACAAGTTCGCGGAGCACCTCTTCGTGGGGGTCTCCGCGGGCTACGGCGTTGTCATCACGTGGCATGAGGCGGTCGTGCCGCTGCTGATCGACCCGCTCTTCCGCCCCGAGAACGTCAGTCTCGAGGCGCCCAACTACATCGTCATCATCCCCGGCGTGCTGGGGTTGCTGATGTTCAGCCGCTTCATCCCGCGCTACGACTGGCTTTCTCGCTGGCCGATCGCGTTCGTGATGGGGCTTTCCTCGGGCCTGGCGATCCCCGCAGCGGTGCAGACGTATCTGCTGCCGCAGCTCTACGCGACGATGCTGCCGATCTGGCCGGGCGTCGAGATCAGCGCGTGGACGGCCATCAGCAACTTCCTGCTGGTGGCGGGGGTGTTGTGCACGCTCGCATACTTCTACTTCTCGCGCGAGCACTCCGGGGCGTTCGGGGTGGCGTCGAAGGTCGGCATCTTCTTCCTGATGGTGGCGTTCGGCGCGAGCTTTGGCAACACGGTGATGGCCCGCGTCTCGCTGCTGATCGGCCGCGTGCAGTTCCTCTACGAAGACTGGTGGCTGCCGCTGGTGGCCGAGCCGATCAAGCGGCTGTTCGGGGGCTGAGGGAGCGCTCGGAGGCGCGAGGGCCGTTTGCCGTACGGAGGGGCCGCCCTGAGGCGCAAATGTCGTCTATGAGCGCCGAAGTCGGCCCGCGCATAGGCACGAAGTAGTCGGCTTCCGCTGCCCCGGAGCGGCAAACGGCCGGGCCGACTTCGGCTCCAGCAAACGACGCTGGAGCCTCAGGCGGCCCCTCCGTACGACTGGCTGCCCACGGCCGTCCGCCACGCTACCGAACGAGCCGCCCCTCGAACCCCGCCCCATCGTGGCACATCACGCTGATCGTCGTCATCCCGCCCACCTGCGAGGCGACCGTCATCTCCTTCGACGCGCCCACGAGCCACCAGGCTCCGCGTAGCGTCACGCGCAATTCGCGCGGCACGCTCACGCGCTGCTCGTTGAGGTTCAGGTCCGCGTCCGAGACGCTCAGCCACCAGCCGTCGCCGTCGGGTTCGAGCATCAACAGGCAGCGCCGATCGACGTTCGCCACCGGCAGCTCCCCGGAGACCTCGCCCGGCTGCAGCAACACCAGCGCGAGCGTCCCCGTCTCGAGGTCGCGCACGATGTGCGCCCGCTCGTCACGCTGCAGCACCTCCCACGTCGCGTCGCCCGCCGCGATGGCCGCCATGCGCTCGGGCGTCGCGCGCATGACCACCGCGTACTCGTAGCCCGCATTCTCCGGCGCGACGCCGTGGTCGAGCCACGCGCTTGCGAAGTCGCCCTCGGTGTCCTTCGTATCATCCTTGTCGCGCGAGAGCTGGTGCGCGCGTTCGACGTGCACCCGCGCGCCCGGCGCGGTCACGAAGCCCGTGCCGATCGTGTCGATCAGCCAGTGCGCCTCGCCAGGCGCGAGGTCCCGCGTCACCGCCAATCCCGTCAGCGCCTCGTCGTCCACGGTGATCGGCGCGTCCGGCTCGGGCAGGGCGCGCTGGAAGAGGTTCGTGACGATCGGGTAGCCTGCATCGTCCGCGGCGATCCCCGAGCCGAGGCAGATGATGCGGTCGCCGAGGAACGCGTAGCTCTTGACCGCGCGCAGGCCCGGCGCGGCCCAGTCGGGGCCCTCGGTCAGGCTCACCAGCACGCCGTCGCGCCCGCGGTGGCTCAGCCCCCCGCCGAACGAGTCCCTGATGCGCGTGTGCCGCGTGCCTCGCTTCTCGCTGCAGAGCACCTCCACCGGCAGGTGCGGCGCGGTGCTGCCGTCGAAGCGGCTCCAGTCCCAACCCTCGGGCATGTAGCCGCTGCTCGCCAGCGAGACCGGCGCTGCGCCCGCGAGGAGTGTCAGGTCTCCGAGGCCGACGAGCGAGCCGTAGGCGTTGACGCGGTCGTAGATCTCCGTGCTCCAGAACCAGCGGGTATTCGCGTGCGCGACCGCCAGCCAGTCGTCGCGTCGCTGCGCGGTGATGCCCGCGTAGGGCATCGTCAGGTTGCCGGTCGGGTGCGGCTCGGCGGTCACCTCGTGGCCGGGGAAGGGCTCCTCCGCGGGTGGCTCGGCCAGCAGCCGCAGATACGCCGCGGCCAGTTCCGGGTCGAAGTCCGCCTCGCCCGTGCCCGGCCCCGCCTGCGCCATCACGCGGTAGATCGACGCGCGGTTGGCCCCGCCGCGGAACGGATGCCGCCCGTGCATGGCGAAGGGCACGTCCAGCAGGTTCGAGTAGAAGCGCAGGTTCATCAGGTAGAGCTTCACACGCGCAAGGGCCTCGGAAGAGACCTCCCACGGGGTATCGTCGAGCGCGCCGAGCACACCGATCATCACCGGCACGTTGTAGCCCGCGTAGGCCATGTAGTGCGCGCCGTGGTGATACGCCGAGCCGTCGGGCTTGAAGCCGTCGGCGGTCTGCAGGAGGATCATGCGCGAGAGCATGTCGGCGAAGCACGCGATCCACTGCGCGCGCTCCAGCGGGTCGGGCCGCATGATCGCGCCGCGCAGTTGCCTCGGCCCGACCACGCCCAGCTCATCGAGGTTCACGTGCAGCGGCGCGTCCGCGTCAAGGATCGCCGAGACGCGCCAGTTGTAGTCGAAGTACGCGGCCTCGCGCTCGCCGCGGCCGGCGGCGCGCATCGGCTCGCGCATCCACAGCATCGCGTCGGCGAGCTTGCGCCCGGCGTAGCTGCCCCACCGGTTGCCCGAGCCCGCCACGAAGCCCTGATCGGCGAGGTGATCGGCCATCAGCAGGTACCAGCCCGCGAGCTGCTCGCGCTGCGCGGCGTCGGTCGTGTAGTGATACGAGGCGGCCATCTCGCGCATGGAACTCGCGATCCCGGCCGGGCTGGGCGGCGCATCGGGCACGCCCGCGGTTTCGTAGAGCTCCGGCCGCACTACCAGCGGCGCCCCGCGGATGCCGCGCTCATCGCGCACGATCCGCTGCGCCTCGAAGCGCTCGCGATGCTCACCCATGCGCTCGTCGGAGATCGGGGCCTGCGCGAGGCTCCACGGATCGAGCGCCTCGGCGATCTTCGCCAGGCCCGCCTCGATCTCGGGCGTGAGCGCGTCGGGCTTCGGCGCGGGCGTACGGACCTCATCGGCATCGACCGGCCGCCACACGAACTGACGCTCGGGGATCGACGCCTGGCGGTAGTCCACGATCCCGTTGTAGACCACGAGGTCGATGAAGAGCGCGCCCTCGCCCGCCTGTGGCGCGATGATGCGGATCGTGTCCGTATCGGCGGGGACGGTGCCGTCGAACTCGCCGCGCCAGCGGTAGTGCAGCACCGCGCGCCGCCAGCCGGTGAAGCCCAGCGGGAAGCGGAAGCTGCCGCCGGGTTGCCCGCCGGCCTCGAAGCGCAGCTCGACGGCGCCCTCGGTCGGCTCTTCGCAGTAGAGCCAGATGGCGAACGCGGCCTTGTGATAGCCGCCATAGCCGCCCTTGCGGGTCACGTCGCCGATGCCATGGGCGACCGCGATCTCCTCACCCGCGCGCCAGTCCCAGCGCAGCAACTGCGCGCCGTGCTTGGAGTGCGCGTCGCTGCGGCTCAGCGAGTCCGCGCGCGTGGCCACCCACTCGGCAGGCACGCCCGCCTCGAAGGACTCGTACATGGGCGGCGTTGCCGCGTCCTGCGCGACCGCGGCGCTCGCGACAAGCAGCAACGTGAGGACGATCGCTCGCTCCATGAAGCGCCTCCAGTGATGACCGGTGGAGGGGCCGCACGAGCCCTCCGAGCGCAGCGAGGAGGGCGAGGTCGGCCCTCGGTCGTTCGTCTGCGTGATGAGCCGGTCAGGCGAGCATCCCCTCCGAACGACATCCGCCCGCCGTTCCCTTTTCACTCTTCACTCTTCACTTTTCCCTGCGAAAGTCCGGCACTTCCACCGGCTCCCCACCGTTCTCCGCGGACAGGTGCGCGCAGATCCCCGGCACCGAGTAGTCGAGCCCGCGGTAGACGTCGATCTTCGGCTGCGTGTCATCGATGATGGCACGGACGAAGTCGTTGCACATGAAGTACTCGCTGGTCCCGTGACCGCCCGCGCTGGCCTCCGGTGGCGCGCCGGTGTGCGAGCTGCTCAGCGCCAGCCGCATCGGCCCCTGCAGGTTCGCGGTCTTCTCCGTGTAGAGCATGTGGTCGCCGCCGCCCGCGCCCGCGCGCGGCCCCTCCAGGTAGCCCTCCGTGCCGTAGACGACCATCCAGTGCATCGACGGCTGCCGCGCGATGCTGAAACCCACGAGGATCTTCACTACCGCTCCCGACGCGCACTTGAAGACTCCGATCTCCATGTCGATCGCGCCCCACTGCGGCTCGACGTTGCAGCCGGTGTGCATCCCGGTCGCGGTGACCACGCGCGTGTCCATGATCTCCAGAATCGGCCCGAGGTCGTGGGTGCAGTAGTGAATCGGCGGCAGCGACGCGCGCCACGTCGCCCCGGTCTCCGAGCCCGGCGTCATCCCGTCGGGGCGCCCGTGCATCAGGTCGCGGCAGTCGTGGATGTACTCGCCCTCGGCGTAGATCGGCTTGCCGATGTCGCCGCGCTTCACCATCTGCTCATACGTCTCGATGTACGCAAAGTAGCACATGTTCTCGGCGAACATGTACTTCAGCCCCGCACGCTCGACGCCGCGCGCAAGTTCCCCCGCTTGCTCGAGGTCGTAGGCCGCCGGCACCTCGCTCATCACGTGCTTGCCCTCGCTCATCGCCTCGAGGACATGCGGCACGTGCAGCGGCGCGGGCGTCGCGACCACGATCGCGTCGATGTCCGCGCGGCACATCTCGGAGTAGTCCTCGAAGTGCATCGGCGCGCCAAAATCCTCCGCCACGCTTGCCGCGTGCCCCGGCTGTACGTCGCAGACCGCCGCAAGCTCGCACTCGCGATGGTGGCTGAACACTTTCACGAAGCCCATCCCGCGCCGCAATCCCGCGACGCCGATTCGAAGTGCCATCGTGTGTCCTCCTGTTCGATGGTGAAACGCGTGCGTCGCTGTCGTTTGCCGTACGGGGGGGCCGCCTGAGCCCGCCCCGCGTCGTTTACGGGGCGGCGAAGTCGGCCCGCGCACAATCAGGACGAAACCGGCCTCGGAAGCCGAACGACCGGGCCGACTTCGTCGCCGATACACGACAATCGGCTCCTCAGGCGGCCCCTCCGTACGGCCCCCCGTCGGGGGGGAGGTCAGTGCCTCGGCCCCACCGCACTCGTGTCAATCGCCTCGAAGCCCAGCGCGAACGCCGGCGACTCCGGCCGCAGCGTGTAATCGTCATCCTCCGGCGCCACGAACAGCGGGTCCTCGATCAGCGAGTCTGCGTCGTAGCCCGCCGCCTGCCAGTCGGCGAAGCTCGCGAAGCCCGACGCGGCCATCTTGAACTCATCGGCGCCGGGGCACCAGTAGAGATTGTGGTCGATGCTGATCGTCTCCGGCAGGAGCCTGCCCGCCCGCACCACCGCGGCCTCGGGGTCGGTCCAGTAGATCACGTTGCGCTCCAGCACCTCGCCGGTCGAGTTCTGTCGGAAGTTCGAGACGCACATCTGCGCCGCGCTCGACTCCACGAAGATGTTGTTCGTGACCACGTTGTCCTTGCCGCCCTGGAGCATGATGCCGCCATGCGAGGTGCGGTAGGTGATGTTGTTGGTGACCGTGTAGCCGCCCGCGTAGCTGTCGAGGTAGATCGCCCAGGCCTTGAAGAGCGATTCATCCGGGCCCTGCGCGTACCAGCCCACGCTGTCACCGACGATGTTGTTGCGGATCACGCTCCCCGAGCGTAGTTCGCGGTCCTGCTGCGTGACCTCGATCCCGCCGGTGTCGTAGGTCTCGAGGTTCGTGTGATGCACGTGGTTGTACTCGATGACGTTGCGCAGGCCGCCGTTCTTGATCGTGATCCCGTAGCGCGACATGCGCTCGACGAGGTTGTGCGCGACGAGGTTGTCATCGCTCCCCGCGCCTGTGAGCACCACGCCGCCGATGTGCTTGTAGATGGCGCCGCAGTCGCGGATGTGGTTGTCGGCGATCGTGTTGCGCGCCGAGTCGATCACCAGCACGCCGCCCTGCGCGCTGTCGGCGATCTCGCAGCGCGAGACAGAGTTCTCCGCGCCGCCGGTGAGGCAGACCGCGTAGCGCCCGCAGTTCGTGAAGGTGCAGCGTTCGACCGCGCAGCCGACCGCGTTCGTGAAGTGCAGCACGCCCTCGGTGCCCATCCCGTAGCCGCCGCAGCCGTCCTCGGGCGTGTAGTCCGTGCAGCGGACCGTGAGGCCGCTCAGGCGGATATGCTCGACCGGCGCCTCTTCCGTGCCCGCGAACTCAATCAGCCTCCCAAGCGTGGGTGCGACCACTTCCGCATCCTCGCCGAAGCCCTCCGGCGGAATCAGCGACAGCACGCCGCTCTCCCGGTCGAGGAACCACTCGCCCGGCGCATCCAGCTCTTCGCGCACGTTCTCGACGAAGTAGCGATCGCCCGTGCCGAAGCCTGCGCGGCACTCCGGGCCCGAGACGTTCACCACGCCCGCGCCCTCGTCCACGCTGTCGATCGCCACGATCTGCTTGAACGCGCGGCACGAGCCCGACTGGAAGATGTGCAACTCCGCGTCCGGCGCCTGCGCCCACAGGGGCTTGAACTCGCCCTCCGCGTAGTGGAACTCCGTCTTGCTGCCGCCGCTGCTGACGGAGATCTGCGGGCCCTCGCACTCCACGAAGTCCTCCGCGTGGAAGACCACCACGTGCCGGCCCTCCGCGGGCTCCGCAAGCTCGGTCCCCTGCGGCTTCCACTGCGGGTCGTCGCTGAGCGCGAAGGCGTCGAGGTCGAGCCCGCCGCCCTGGTCGTTGCGCCAGCGAATGCGGTGCTCGCCCGCGGTCAGAGCAAGCGTCGCGGTCCGGCCCCAGGTGTCGGCGCCCCAGCTTCCGGTGTCGGGCAGGTTCATCAGCGGAACCGGCTCGCCGTCGTCCACGGTCACCGAGGTGCGGCCCGCCATGTCCGTGCGGCCGAAAGGCTCGTTGAGGGCGCCGTAGTAGGCCCACAGCGCGTACTCCCCGTCCGCGGGCACGTTCACGATGTAGTCGAGGCGGTCGCCGCGGTTGTGGATATTGCCCACGCCCGCGCCGAAGGCTCCCGTGAAGCGGGCCACGTAGAGGAAGCCGCCACGCACGGGGTTCTCCGGGTCGAAGTTCGGGTAGCGCGCGCGGTGCTGCCGCTCGCCATCGATGAAGAGCTGGCGGAAGTACCACTCACCCGCACGCACCTCAGGCAGCTCGACCTCCAGCACGCCACCCTCGCGGGGCTGCAGGCCCGTCACGGGCCGCCCACCGACCAGCTCAGGCCGCTCACCGGGATAGGCTTCGTAGACAACCGGCGCGTCCTCGCTGCCGGAGTCCTCCGGCCCGAAGCGGATCGTCTCGTCGACGAAGTACACGCCGCCGCGGAGCTGCACCTTCACCGGCGCCCCATCGGCCTTCAGCTCGCGGACGGCATCCCGCGCGCGGGCGAGCGTGGCGAACGGGCCGTCATCTCCGGCGGCGCTCGGCTCCGCGAGCCTTCCCGACCAGGCGTCATTCCCGCCGGGCGCGACGTAGAGCATGCGCCCGCCCTGCTGCGCGAGTGCCGCGGACGCGACCAGCGCAAGTGCGAGGCAGGAGATCGTCAGACGGATGTCAGGGCAGCCCATGCTACTCTCTCCCCTTGCGTCATGAGGCGATGGTTTCGGTCAGGGGGTCTTGAGCATGGAGTGCGCGAATTCCTCCGTGGACGTGGCGCTCGACCCGGGGGGAGTTGCGGGAAGCACGTACGTGCCGAGGGCCCGCCTCCTGAAGAGGAAGAGGCGGGCCCTGGTGTCCTGCAAGTGCGTCAACCCTCACTGGTGCGTCCTACTGCTTCGTGTGCCTCGGTTGTTTACTACGCTCGGTAGTAGTTTGGGCCGGGAAAGAGGCTCCGCGTCCCCTCGGAGCCGGGGTGGAGCTACTGTCTGCTAGTAGCCCCAGCACCCGCCCCCGCCGCCGCGCCGCTCGTAGCTACCGCGATCCTGCCAGCCGTCACCGTAGCCGTTGTCGTAGCCTCGGTTGTAGCCCACGTGCCGGCCGTCGCCGTAGCCCGTGTCGTAGCCGTTGTTCCAGCCGCGCTCATATCGGCTCTGGCCGCGACGCTGCGGGCCCTGGCGGTAGTTCTGGTGCCGCTGGAACTGCCGCTGGTCCTGGTCATACTTCCAGCTGTTGCGGTTGCCGTCGTAGTACCCTCGGCGGTCTGCGCGCCTGTTGTCGCGATCCGCGCCGTCGAGGATGCCGTAGACGAGCGCTCCCGCTGCAAGCCCGGCAAGGATCTTTCCTGTGTCGTTGGCCTCCGCGGGCTTGGGCGCAACCGGTCCGAGGCCCAGAGTGGCCACTATCACCAACGCCAGTGTCACTGCTGCTGCTCTCGTGAACATTGTGCTTCTCCTTTCCGCGGGGCTGCCTGCGTCTCGCGCCCCTCTGTTACTACATGACGTAGTAGATACGCCTCGTGTTCAAATCGCTTCACTTACTTATTTCATCCGGCCGACTCGAAGGTTACAGCAGCCGGCGAGATTTTCGTGCCGCCTACCTCAGCGGCGGGAACGTTCGCCGGCAGCGGGTGCCCCAGCAGCGGTAGGTCGGCCACCGGTAGGGGGAGACGAAGGTCGTGTCGCGCCCCTGCGGCGGGAAGCCGTACTGCTGGCTGATCTGCGGCACCCCCTGGTTGTATGGGGCGTTGCCCCAGCTTTGGCCCAACTGGTTGCGCCACCGCCGGCTGTAGCTGCCCTGATACGGGTAGGGCGTCGGCTGGAAGTAGTAGCCGCCCGAGCCCGGCTGGCCGAGGTCCACTCGCGGCGGCCCGGACCACTGCTGGCCCCGCGGATAGCCGGTCGGCCCGCTCAGGTCGATCTGCGGCGCGCCCGACGGCTGCCTCTGCGCGGACGCGTCCAGCGCAAGCGCCAGCACCATCACTACGGCGAGCATCAACACCACTGGCAGTTTCATGCCCGGTCTCCTCACGACCCCGTGTGCGGCACAAGAACGCACAGGCCTCTCGTCCTGCATGGCCTACCAGTACTGATTGTTCACGTATGGCCAGCCGATCCCGTGCTTCGGCCCGGTGGTCGAGCGCATCGGGCGCTTGTTCCAGTACTGGCCCGGGATCGGCCTCGGCGCGTAAACGGCGCCCTGCCGCGCCTGCGACTGCTCGTAGCGGTCGGCCGCGCCGCCGCACCACGCGCAGGCGGCGCCCAGGTCGCGCCAGTGGCCGCACTGCACGCAGCGAGTCGGGTGATCGTAGCGCTCGGAGAAGGTCGGGCCCTGCGTGGCCTGGGGGTGGTAGTAGTAACCGGGTGTGCCCGGCGTCTGTCCGTCCTTGATGGTGACCGGGCCCTGGAACGGGCCGACGTACCACATCTGCGCGGTACCCTGGGCGAAGGCCGCGCCGGTAACCGTCAGCGCGGCGATGCCCAGCAGAGCGATGCGAGCGTATCTCATCATGCTCATCTCCACTTTCCCCCGCGCGCAGTGCGCGCTCAACGCGCACCATGCTACTACGCTTGATAGTATACTCAGACGCACTACTAGTGTCAATAGTTTTCGGCTGTAGCTGTCGTACATCGGTGACGGCAACGGCCGTTGGAGGTCGAAGGAGCATTCGCCCTCACCGGGCAGAATGTTTCACGTGAAACATTTGTTCGTGCGAGTCCAGGGCAGGTCACGGCTGGGGCCTCGTCGAAGCCCGCGTCGGCGTATCAGACCCTCGGCGCATCGAAGGGATGAGTTCGCATGGCAATCGGCAGCTCGGGGCTGCGATGGATCGACTGCAATACCCGCGTCGGCACGTGGTCGAACCCGCGGCCCGAGCAGTTCATGGACGTGAACGGCCTCATCGCCGCGTGGGACCGCGTGGGCATTGAGGGCGGCCTCACCTCCCACGCCTGGGCGTGGGAGTGGTCGCCCGCGCGCGGCAATCAGATGCTCCTGGACGAGACCGCCGCCGACCCGGGCATCCGCCCGTGCTTCGTGGCGCTCCCCCACGCCACGCATGAGATCGCGCCGGCCCTGCGCTTCGCTCAGGACGTGCGGCAGGCTCGCGGCGCGGTGCGCATCTTCCCCGCCAAGCAGGCGTGGAGCACCCAGGACTGGTGCGCGGGCGCGCTCTTCGACGCCCTGCAGTGCGCGGGCGTCCCGCTGCTCGTGGACATCACGCAGGCGGGCTGGGACGCGATCGCGGGGATACTCGCCGGCCATCCGCGCCTGCCGGTGATCGTCCTGGAGACCTTCTACCGCGTAGACCGGATGGTCTACCCGCTGATGGAGCGCTACCCCTTACTGCACCTTGAGGCGAACACGTACGCGCCCTTCATGGGCGTCGAGGCCGTCGTCGCGAATTTCGGCGCCGAGCGGCTGATCTTCGGCACGGCAATGCCCGAGCTGGAGGCCGGCGGGCCGATGGCGCTGGTGGCGTACGCGGACGTGAGCGACGAAGACCGCGCGAAGATCGCCGGCGGCAACCTGCTGCGGCTACTGGGTGAGGAGGAGTGAGCGAGATGGCGATGGGCATGAGCTCAAGCATGAGCTTCCTGGAGCACGCCGTGACGGGGACGCCGGTGGATGACCTGTTCGTCTGCGACGCACACGCACACATGGGCCCCTACTTCAACTTCCTCGTGAACGACGAGGGCTCGCCGGAGGCGATGGTGCGGTCGATGGACCGCACCGGCATCGACGTCTCGATCGTGAGCCCGCACGTGGCGATCACCTGCGACTTCCGCGAGGGCAACCGCCACGCCTACGAGGCCGCCGAAGAGTTCCCGGGGAGGATCGTGCCGTTCGTGGTGGTGAACCCACACTTCCCTGTCGCGGAGACCGAGGCGGAGATCGAGCGCTGGGACGCGAAGGGCATCGCGGCCTTCAAGTTCCACGCGTCGCTGCACGGGACGGACACGATGAACGAGGGCTACGCGCCCGCGTATGAGTACGCGGACGCGCACTCGCTGCCGATCCTCTCGCACTCGTGGACGGGCGAGGGCGGGCGGACGAAGGTCATCCAGACGCTGTGCGAGCGCTACCCGAACGTGCAGTTCGTGAACGCGCACTCGGCCTCAGGCTATGAGTGCATCGACCAGGCCTGCGAGCTGGCGGAGCGGTTCGACCGCGTCTGGCTGGACCTGACGGGTTCGCGGCTGGTCTACGGCGGCCTGGAGACGATGGTGGAGCGCGTGGGCGCGGACCGAATCCTGTGGGGCACGGACAGCCCGTTCATCGACCCGCGCCCGGGCCTCGGGAGGATGCTCTGCGCGGACGTATCGGACGAGGACAAGCGGAAGATGCTGGGCGAGAACGCGCGGGGGTTGTATCGGTTGTAGGGGTCAGTCGTTGTCGTACGTAGGACAAACCTTCCAGCCTGTCAGTCGTTGTCGTACGTAGGACAGGCTTTCCAGCCTGTCAGTCGTTGTCGTGCGTAGGACAAACTTTCCAGCCTGTCAGTCGTTGTCGTGCGTAGGACAGGCTTTCCGGCCTGTCAGTCGTTGTCGTGCGTAGGACAAACTTTCCAGCCTGTCAGTCGTTGTCGTGCGTAGGACAGGCTTTCCAGCC
>JALGSW010000072.1 GCA_029821635.1 Candidatus Zipacnadia bacterium | reverse complement strand
GCCTCGTCGTCGAAGTCGCTGGCGAAGCGCACGAGCGCCGCCGACGGGCCGGTCAGCTCCTCGTTGAGCCGCAGGAGATCGGCGGGCGCGAGCGACGCGTCGTCCAGCTCGCTGAGCGTACAGGCGTCGAAGACCACGGGAGTGAGGTCGCCCGCGAGCAGGAGCTGTGGAGTGCCGTCGGGGTAGTCGATCGGCAGCGTGAAGTCGAAGGTCGCGCGCCGCCATGACGTGCCGACCGCGACCGGCCTGCTGGAGACCGACTCCTCGACGTCGCGGCGGCGCACCTTGATCGTGATCAGCTTCTCCGCCGCCGCCCGCACCCAGACCGACAGCCGGTAGGGCGTGTCGGCCTTCAGCGGGATCGTCTCGTAGCGCAGGTGCACGTTCGAGGTGATCTGCCGATCATCGGGCGCGTTCAGGCGCGTGGGCGTCACCTGCAGACACTGCGATCCGAGGACGCCATCGGCGACCGTGGTCATCGTGGCCTCCGCACCCCGGTTGAGCTGCAGCTTCCAGCCGTCAAGAGGGCCCTCGAAGCTCTCGGAGAGCAGCAGCGGACGCTCGGTGAGAGCGGGGGCGGCGAGTGCGAGCGATGACAGTGTGGTTGCACAAACGATCAGCATCAAACGCATGGTAATACGCCTCCAGGCACAGGCATCGCGCGTTGAGAGCAGGCGGCGGAAGGTAACTTCCGGCACGGGGAGATGGGACCTTCGTGTAACAGCTTGGCCAACGGTTCGGCGCGGCCTCAAGTTCGACCCCGCACAGCCCGATTCCCTGAATGTAGGCCCGACGGACCAGTCCCCGGATGCACGCCGCTCCCGCGGGACTTCACCGGCACGGAGATAGAGGATTTGCATGGTCTTCGGACCATCCATCGATCTCAGGCCACCTTTGGGGTCCGTCGGCCATAGTTCACCGGCGAAGGTGGCCGAGAGCGGCGGCGGGGGGCGACACCAACGAGGAGCAACTCCTCCGAGGGCCCCGCCGCTACGAGGACGACCGCGACAAACGCGCGAGGCGCTTCAGCGCACTGCTTCAGCGCCGCGCAACGCTACCGTCCTGATTGAGGGGCGCGAGACTTCCCGGCTCGCGCCCCTCACGTCTTTAACCGCAGGGAACAGTGGCGGGTGAAGAGTGCAAAGGGGAACGACCCGCGACGCGCCGTATGCCGGTAGTCGTTGCGGTCGCCGTTCCCTATTCCCTCTTCACTTTCCACCCTTCCCCGACGTCTAAAGGCCGGGCATCTCATCCTCAGTGATCCACTCCGGCCCCATGGCCGTCAGCATGATCGGTGAGCGCGCGTTGTCCCGGGCGCGTGCATACATCACAAAGCCCTGCCCCGAGCGTTGGTACTTCACCAGTGAGCGACCGTCAAAGTTCTTCAGGATCTGGAGCGCCTCGTCTGGCTCGAAGTCCAGCTCACGCAGCGTATACGGATCGACGAACTCCGGATAGGTCGAGTACCCCACAATGCCGTTGTTGATCTTCCGCATTGCCTCGATCGCCGCGTTCTTGCGGGCGAAATCCGCCGCGCCGACCGCCCAGCTCGACTTGCCGATGCCGAGGATCGACAGCGGGAGGTCGAGGATGCTCGTGAGCTTCATCGTTGTGCGCTTCATCCACGAATCCGGCTCGATCTCCTGGTTCATCGCCGGCTGCGCGAAGCTCTGCCGCGTTTGATTGTCCATCGCGCCCACGCCACTGGGCTCCGCGCCATACGCGACGGAGGTGGCGCCGCCACCCGCAACCGTCGCGCTTCTGCCTCGGAAGCCGTCCACGGCCACCACGCCGTCATTGCACGAGACGGTCGTCTCCGAGCGGTTGGGGTCGTAGAACATGTAGAAGCGCGTGCCGCGAACCGCCGCCACCGATGAAGGTGTGTGTACCTTGCAGCGCGATTGTTGCCCAAACTTCTCCGACACCCGCGCCCACATGTGTCCGGCGTTCAGCGTGAACGCTCTACCCCGCCACATCCCGCCGCGGTTGTACTCCAGCAACTCGACCACAAGCTGCGAGGACGGGCCGAGCGTCACGACGCTGCCGTCGGGGAAGTCCAGCGAGACGAAGCAGTTCGTGCCGGTCGTGACCGCGCCGCCGTCGGCGATACGCTGCTCCAGCGCCAGCGGCTCCTGCGCTTCGCTCGCCGAGAGCATCACCGCGCCGACGCCGGTGAGCTCCGACACAGTGGCGTAGAACTCCATGTTCTCCCGCCGGACGCCGTCAGCGATGAACACAATCGCGACTATGCCGACCACGATGAGGATGCGCGGGTCGGCGTACTTGCGCCACAGCACGCTGCGCTTCTTGCGCGTGTCGCGGCGCTTCTGCTGGCTGTCGACCTCCTCGAAGGCCTGCGCAAGCATCTCCGCGTCCGTCTTCGGCTGCTCTTTCTTCTTGAAGAACGGTAGCATGATCGCTCACTCCCACACTGTCGTTCCGGCGCTGCCCCCTACTCCTCCACCTCCACCGGCTCCTCGTCGGCGAAGCCGAGGATCGTGATCGTCGCCTCCCGGCCGCGCACCTCGGCCTCGCCAATCTCCACCAGCTCCGCGACCTCCGGCGAGATGCGCGCGGCTGCCGTCTCGCTCGCGAGGAACTGCCGCCCGTGCAGCTTGGTCATCCCCTCGATGCGCGAGGCGGTGTTGACGCTGTCGCCGATCGCGGTGTACTGCATCCGCTGCTCGCTGCCCACGTTCCCCACAATCGCCTCGCCCGAGTGGATCGCGATCCCGATGCGGAAGGGCGTGCGCTGCTCGTGCTGCGCCCAGAAGCGGTTCAGCACCTCGAGCCGGCGCAGCATCTCCCGCGAGGTATTCAGCGCAAGCTCCGCGTGGTCGGGCTGGTTGCCGAATCCGTTCCACAGCGCCATGATCCCGTCGCCCATGAACTTGTCGAGGTAGCCGTCCTGCTCGAAGACCGCGTCACTCATCTGCGAGAGGTACTCATTGAGCTGCGCCACCCACACCTCCGGCTCGATCCGCTCGGAGAGCGACGTGGAGCCGCGCACGTCGGCAAACAGCAGCGTTACGTCGCGCCGCGTCCCCTCGGCCACCAACTCCGGCTCCTCGGTGAGCTGCCGGAGGACTTCAGGCGAGACGTACGCGGAGAACTGCCCGCGGATGAGGCGCTTGTCGCGCCCGAGGCGCTGGGGGATGGCGACCGCAAGCGGAATGACCGCGGCAAGCAGAACCGCGCCGTAGGCGATCACGCTGCGCATGAACGCGAAGGCGAAGAAGAACGATGGCAGCGCCACCGCCACCACCATCAGCGCGGCCAGCAGCGGCCCGAGCGTCTCCCCGCTGCTCCACGCCAGCCAACCGACTGTGAGGCCGAGGAGCAGCGCGAAGAGCGCCCAGAGGAGGCTCTTCGTCGCCGGGGCGCGCGCGCCGCTGTGCAGCAGGCTGTTGACGATGTTCGCGTTCGTCTCCACGCCCAGGAACTCGCGATTGGTCGAGCGGTAGGGCGAGGGGCGGAGGTCGTAGAGGCCCGGCGCACTCGCGCCGATGAGGACGATGCGGTCGGCGAGGCGCGAGGGATCGACGCGCCCCTCCAGCACCTCCCACACCGAGACGCGGTCGATGGTGCCGGTCGGTCCGCAGTAGTCGATCAGCATCCGCGCGTCGCCATCGAGCGGACAGGCCGGGCCACCCGTGGCGATCGAACCCACCGCGGTACTCGCCGCGATCTGCTCGCCCGGCACGCCCGACGCAAGCTGCGCGATGGCCGTGGCGAAGTGCGGGTAGACGGCCCCGTCGCTGCCCAGCCGCAGCGGCTCCACGCGCCGGAAGACGCCGTCGGCATCGGGCGCGATGTCCACGTAGCCGATCGCCGCCGCGGCCTCTGCCAGCGGTGAGGTCGGCGGCATCAGGTTCTCCGCCTGCACGATCGGCAGCGGTGCGAGGGCGGCGGGCTTGTCGTAGCCCCACGCGACCTCCGCCCGATCCCGGCGGTACTCCATCTCCACCGCCCGGTGCGCCGCAAGCACCACGTTCCCCGCCTCGCGAATCGCGCGAGCGAAGGCCATGTCCGGGGCCTCCAGCGAATCCGTGGGCCCCGGCGCTTCGGGCTCGGAGAAGATCACGTCGAAGGCGATCACGCGCGCGCCCTTGAGCTTGCGGACGAGCTCGCCGTGCGTGCGCCGCGACCACGGCCAGCGGCCCTGGTGCTGCGGCTGGAGGGAGGTGTCATCGATCGTGACGATCAGCAGGTCGGGCGGCTGTTGGGCGTCTGCGTAGTCATACGCGAGGTCGTAGGCGAAGTTCTCGATGAGCGGGAAGCCGAACAGGCCGGACGTGAGGGAGACGTAGCGGAACGCCACCACGAGGACGGCTATGAGTGCGGCAGTGGTGATGCCCCGCTGCCT
Organism: Candidatus Zipacnadia bacterium; assembly: GCA_029821635.1. GTDB lineage: Bacteria > Armatimonadota > Zipacnadia > Zipacnadales > UBA5352 > UBA5352. The sequence goes on along the minus strand of JALGSW010000072.1, from coordinate 36,775 downwards.
GATTTCCGCTCGGCGATGAGAGAGAGTCGGGTCGCCAGCCAACGCTATGCACCCGCCCTGATACGTGTTGAGGTCAGTATACCCTCTCCCCCCCTCAGGCTAAGCTGTGATGCAATGCGCGCGTCTTGCGAAAGGCGGTTTCCCCGTGCAGGCGCGGGGCTCCTCCGTGCGTCAGGCGCCGTCCGGGGCGAAGTAGATGATGGCGGCAGCGGTGATGGCGTAGAGGACCACGGTCAGCAGCAGCGGCCGGTCGCGCAGGAGCGTCCTGTCCGGCGCGCCACCGTGCCCGTGGCGGTGGATGAGGTAGACGTAGCGGAAGAGCCCGTAGATGACGAAGGGGATCGTGTACATCAGCCGCGTCGAGCCCAACTCGGCGACGGTGCGGTCGGAGATCGTGTAGAGGCAGTACGACATCAGCGTCGAGGCGGCCATCACGGGGATGAGCTGGTCGAGCATCTCCACCGAGTAGCGGTCCAGCGTCACCCGATGGCCAACGGAGTCCTCGGCCAGCAGCTCCAGCTCGCCGCGGCGCTTCGCCAGCCCGAGGAACAGCGCCAGCAGCAGCGTGCAGATCAGCAGCCACGGGGAGATCTCCACCTGGATGGCCTCGGCGCCCGCCACCGCGCGCAGCACGAAGCCGCCCGCGATCGCGAACACGTCGAGCAGCACCATGCGCTTGAGGGCCGCCTGGTAGAGCATCTGCAGGCCGAAGTAGCCGAGCGTAACGGCGCCGAGCGCGAAGTTGACGGTGAAGGAACCGCCCAGCCCTACGACGGCGAGCACCACTGCCGCGCCGAGCGCGACGCGCGGGGAAAGGTCACCGCAGGCGATCGGCCGGTTGCACTTCTCCGGGTGCCTGCGGTCCTCCTCACAGTCGCGCACGTCGTTGATCAGGTAGATCGCGCTGGAGACCATGCAGAAGAACACGAACGCCACGGCGGTAGTGAGCACCGCCGACGGGTCGCCCATCTTGTGAGCGAACATCAGCGCCGCGAAGACGAGCAGGTTCTTCGTGTACTGCCACGGCCTCATGCAGCGGAGCAGGGCGCCTGGGCTGCGCATAGTCCCTCCTGCGACCTGAGCGGCTGCGCGTCAGCTCTCGTCGTCTTCGGCCTCAACGGCATCGCCCGCCTGCGACTTGAGCAGCGGGAAGGCCAGCACCTCGCGGAAGTTCGGCGCGTCCAGCAGTAGCATCGCGAGTCGGCCCACGCCCATCCCCATCCCGCCCGCGGGCGGCATCCCGTACTCGAGCGCGGCGATGAAGTCCTCGTCGAGTGGATGCGCCTCCTCGTCGCCCGCGGCCTTCGCAGCGACCTGCTGTTCGAAGCGCGCGCGCTGGTCAAGCGGATCGTTCAGCTCGCTGAACGCGTTCCCGCACTCCTCCGTGCCGATGAACAGCTCGAAGCGGAAGGTCGTGTCGGGCCGGTCGGGCATCGCCTTCGCCAGCGGCGAGATGCGCGTGGGATACTCCGTCACGAAGGTCGGCTGGATCAGCTCGGGCTGCACGTAGCGATCGAAGCACTTCTCCAGCAGCCCACCCCACGAGTCGGCCTCGGTGTTGCCGAGGTCCAGCTCGGAGCACGCCGCACGCGCCTCCTCGTCGGTCGCGAGCGAGGCGAAGTCCACGCCCGTCGCCTCGGCCACCGCGTCGAGCAGCTTCAACCGCCGGAAGGGCGGCGTCACGTCGATCTCATGGCCGCGGTAGCTCAGCATCGGCCCGCCGCAGACCTCATCGGCGGCCTCGAACACGATGGCCTCCATCAGCTCCATCATGTCCTCCCAGTCACCGTAGGCCTGGTAGGCCTCCAGCAGCATGAACTCCGGGTTGTGCCGCGCGTCCACGCCCTCGTTACGGAAGCACTGCCCCAGCTCGTAGACCTGCTCGAAGCCGCCCACCAGCAGGCGCTTGAGGTAGAGCTCGGGCGCGATGCGCATGTAGAGCGTCATGTCCAGCGCGTTGTGATGCGTGGTGAAGGGCCGCGCGTTCGCGCCGCCGTAGATGGGCTGGAGGATCGGCGTCTGGAACTCCATGAAGCCCCGCGCCTCCAGCGTGCGGCGCAGGCGCGAGATCATCCGCGAGCGGGCCTCCAGCATCCGGCGCGAGTCCGGGTTGACGATCAGGTCAACGTAGCGCCGGCGGTAGCGCAGCTCGGGGTCCTTGAGGCCGTGGAACTTCTCCGGCAGCGGCCGCAGCGCCTTGGCGAGCAGCGTGACCTCCATGCCCTCGACGCTCACCTCGCCGCTGCGCGTGCGCATGAGCGTGCCGGTCACGCCGATGATGTCTCCGAGGTCGAGGTCCACGAAGGCCTTGAGCCCGTCCTCGCCGAGGTTGTTCTGCCGCATGAAGAGCTGCACCTCGCCGGTCACGTCCGCGAGGTCGGCGAACGCCGACTTCCCGTGCTCGCGCAGCGCGGTCAGCCGCCCGGCGATCGCCACGCTCTGTCCATCCAGCTCCTCGAACCGCTCGGTCAGCTCGCCCATGCTGTGCGTGCGCTCGTAGCCTGTCCGCGCGAACGGATCGTCCCCACGCTCACACAACGCCTGGAGTTTGTTCAGCCTCACCGTCCGCTGATCGGTCTGATCGCTCATCCGCTCTGCACCCTTCCGTCGATCGGCCGCGGGTCGCCGAGCGATGCGCCGTGCTCGATCGCGCGCGTCCGGATTCGGTCAATGGTCTCGTCGGTCACCGTCCGCTCGAAGCTGCGGAAGCCCGCCAGGCGGAAGCCGTGCTTGGCCGCGAGGCCGGAGATCTCCCGCACGCGCTCGAGGCTCAGCCGCTTGCCCAGCGAGTAGTCCTCGGTCCGGCCCTCCAGCGCGAGGATCATCGTCTCCGCCATGCACGCGTAGGCGGTCTTCGCGGGGAAGCCGAAGTTGAAGTGGAAGTCCACCGCCTCGCCGGGCACAACGACCGCGCCGCCCTCGATGACGAGCACGTCGTCGCGCTGCTCGGCGACGCGCGCCGAGACGTCCCTCGGGCGCGCCACGTCGCAGACGACCGCGCCGGGGCGAAGCATCTCCGGCTCGATGATCGCGTCGAGTGCGCTCGTCACGGCCACCACGAGATGCGCCTGCGGCAGCGACTCGCCGGGGCTCAGGGAGATCTCCACCTGCGCGGGGGCATCCACCAGCTCCCGCGCGACCTCCTGCAGGGCTTCCTTGCGCCTGCCGATCAGCACGATGCGCTCCACGTGGTCTGCCAGCAGGTGCGCGCAGATGCGTCCGATCGAGCCGGTGGCGCCGAGGATCGCCGCGGTCTCTCCGGCGGGCTCGATGCCCATCACTTCCGCGCCCCGCAGCGCGCCCTCGACGGCCGTCGCGACCGTGTAGCTGTTGCCGGTGGTCACGCCAATGTCGAGCGCGTCGGCAACTTCCTGGCCGCCATCGCCCACGACCGCGGTGAATGCGCCCAGGCCGACGATTTTCGCGCCCAGCTCCTGCGCAAGCCGCGCCGACTCGATGACCTTCGCGAGCGCCTTCCGCTCCTTGCCATTGATGAACTGCCGTGTGGTGAGCGTGCAGCCGACGAACCAGCCCTCTGTCCGCGCGCCGGTCGGCGACTGAACGCCCGTGATCTTGCTTATCTCCTGCGCGGGGATGCGAGAGATGATCCCCTCGACGACCCGGTCGGGCAGTACGCGCGCGAACCGGTACTTGCGTGCAACGTCCTTCGCGGAGATCGGGTGGAGGATGAACGCGAACGGTGTCACTCGCTGTGCTCCCCTTCGGCGGTCTCACTGAGATTGCGCACGGTCGGCTCCCAGCCGATCTCGTCAGCGATGCGCTGGTAGTCTTCGGGCTCGATCTCTTCCGGGCGCCTGCCCAGCAGGCAGACGAACGCGCCCTGAAGCACGTTCGTCGCAAAGATCCTGTTGCCGATGACCGGCGTGCTGGTGATCAGCAGACGCACGCCCCGCGCGCGCAGCTCCGTCACGTCCTCGGTGGTGATCGTGTTCGTCAGGATGACCTTCCCGCCAAGGTCATCGGGCATGTGCCGGCGGATGTAGTGGAAGTCCCCAGCGATGACATCGGCCCACTCGTAGAAGCGCTGGTACTTCGGCACGATCTCGTCCTGCTTGCCACCCGTCGGATAGACCCACTTGAACGGGAGCCGCGTCACCAGTGGCAGCAATGTCTTCCCGAGCGTCTGCAGCGCGCCCAGGGATGGCAGCGCCCACGGCAACCCGAGGATGAAGAGCGTGTCGCCGAAGAGCACGTCCACGCCCATCTCATCGAGCGTCTCGGCCAGCCCGAAGCGGTCGATCCCGCAGGTGAGCAGCACCTTCGCGCTGGCAAAGTCCACGACCCCGCGCTCCTGCAGCCAGCCGACGGTGCGGCGCTCCAGCGTGTCCTTGAGGCCCGAGCCATCGACCACGGGCGTCTGCTTCACGGCCCCGGCGAGCTTGCTGATCTCCTTGAACGGGTAGTAACGCCCGGCGCAGTAAAGCCCGAGGTTCGTCCCGCCGATCGTCAGGCAGTCCACGATGCCGTCGTTCGCGGTCAGCATCCGCTCGAAGCGCTCGAGCGAACCATCCGTGCCCCGGCGCTCCAGCAGCAGTCGCTGCCCGAGCATCTCCACCTCGGCGCAACTGTCACGGGCCGACGATCCCAGGCTGATGCTCAGCACGTGCTTCATGGCGCTCCCTCGCTCGATGCCTCGGCACGGACCTCCGCCGCGTAGCCGACGGTCAGCTCGTACAGCTCCTTCAGCGCATGCAGTTGGTTGGCCTCGCGCCGGAAGTGGCCGGCGCGGGGCAGGCCCTTCACGTAGTGATGCATCTGCGCGCGCATCTCATGCAGCGCGATCCTCTCCCCCGCGTCCAGCACCAGCATCTGCGCGTGCAGCAGCGCGACGCCCAGCCGCACCTCGATCCCCGGCTCGGGCGCGGGCTCGTCGCCTCGCAGAGCCGCGGCGGCCTGACCGAAGAGCCACGGCCGGCCCCACGCTCCGCGCGCGATCATCACTCCGTCACAGCCCGTCTCGCGCATCATCCGCGGCGCGTCCTCGGGCCGCTGCACGTCGCCGCTGCCGATCACCGGCACGTCCAGCGCGCTCGCGACGCGCGCGATCGGTTCCCAGCCCGGCGTCCCGCGGAAGCCTTGCGAAGCCGCGCGCCAATGCACCGTCACGGCCGCCGCGCCCGCATCCTGCATCCGCCGGGCGAACTCCACGTAGCTGTCTTCGTCCACCGTCAGCCCCGCGCGGATCTTCACCGTCACCGGAACCCGCGACGCCTCCACCGCCGCGGCGGTCAGCTCCGCCGCGAGCTTCGGCTCGCCCATCAGCGCGACGCCCGCCCCATTGCGCCGCACCTTCGGCACAGAGCAGCCCATGTTGATGTCAACGATGTCCGCGCCCGCCTCGACGATCGCGGGCACCGCGTCCCGCACGATCGCGGGCTCCGAGCCGAAGAGCTGCATCGAGACCGGGTGCTCGCCCGGAAAGGTCGCCAGCATCTCATGCGTCCGCTCGTTGCCCTGCACGATCGCGTTGACCGACACCATCTCGCCGCAGACCAGCCCCGCTCCGCCGCGCCGGCACAGCATCCGGAACACGCGGTTCGTGGTCCCGGCCATCGGCCCGAGGACCAGCGGCGGATCGACCGTGATACCGCCAATGGCGATGGGCGCAGACAGGTTATCAGCCCCCGCGCGCCTGCTCGTCAACCGATCTCAGTCCCTCCAGCACCAGCAGCGGCTCCACGCGGTCGAACTCTGCCCCCAGCCGCGCGGCCGGCGCCGCGTCGCCGCCCGTCGCGATCACCGTCGCCTCGCCGACCGCGGCGTGCATCATCCCGATGAGCGCCTGCACCGTCCCGACCAGCGACCCCGCCAGCCCCAGCGCCAGGTTCTCCACGGTCGTGCGCCCGATCTCCGGCGGCGTCTCGCCCGAGCGTAGCAGTTCCATCGCCTCGGCCAACGGCTCGCGCAGGTGCGGGACCGCGATCGCAATCCCGGCCGCCTGCGCCTCCAGCCCCGGAGCGATCGCGCCGCCGACGAGCGTCCCCTGGGCGTCGAGCGCCTGCGCGGTGATGCAGGTCCCGACGGCCACGACGACCACCGGCGGGCCAACGAGGTTCAGCGCGGCCTCAGCCGCCGCCAGCCGATCCTGCCCGATCTCGGAGGGGTCGTGGTAGGACACCGGCGTGTCCGAACACATGTCGCGGCCCATCAGCCGGACCGGCATGCCGGTCGCGGCGGTCAACGCGCGCTCCGACGCTTCGGCCTGCGAGGGCCGGCTGCACACCAGCGCGACGCCCTCGCACTCATCGGCGTCGAGGCCCGCCATCGCCAGCACCGCGCCAAGCTCCCGCCACGCGGCCTGCGGCGCGTCGATCTCCATCCGCCCCTCCGCCACCCAGCACGCACCCGCCCACGCCGCCCACTTCAGCGCGGTGTTGCCCGCATCGGCGTAGAGGCGCCATCCGTTCATCGAGCTATCTCCACGATCTGCGTCTCGAAGCAGTTCCGCCCGTCCGCGCCGCGCTGCGCCTTGATCACCGCCGCGGCACGGGCGTGGTGTCCCGCGTGTGAGATCAGCGTCGGCCGCGGGCCGACCACCGTGCACTCCTCAACGTGGCTGTGCCCGCCGAGGACCAGGTCGATCTCCGGGCACAACTCCGCCAGCGCGCGATCATCCTCGATGCCACGGTGGCTCAGCGCGATCAGCCAGTCAACGCGCGCGCGCAGGTGCTCGACGGCCTCGCGAGCCGCCGCCTCCCATGCGATGAGGCGCACGTCGGAGAGGCGCTCGAACGGGTGCCCCGGACGGATCATCGTCGGCGTCAGGCCGAAGATGCCTATCCGCGCGCCCGCGTGCGTGAGCGCGACCCAGCGGCGTATCTGCCCGAACTCACCGCCCAGCGGCAGGAGGTTGGTCGTGATGACCGGGAACCGCGCCTGCCGCGTCTTGAACTGCATCCCGCGCCTGCGGAAGAAGAACTCGCGGTTGCCGACCGCCATCGCGCGGTAGCCCGCCGCGTTCATGCGCTCGAGCACCGGCTCGGTCGGCCGGACGTAGATGTTCCCCGCGCCGACCGCGTCGCCGCTGTCGAGCAGCAGCGCGTCGGACTGCTCTCGCAGGAAGCCGAGGGCCTCCGCCCGCGCCTCGTCGAGCCGATCGTGCAGGTCCGCGGTGTGAATGATAGTCAGCGTCATGACGCCTCGCTCAGGTAATCGCGCATTGCGCGTCGCGCCGTTCTCCCCCTCTCCCGCTTGAAACCGTGCCGTTTGCGGTTTCCAGGGAGAGGGGGCCGGGGGGTGAGGTCACACCAACCCGGCCTTCATCAGGTCCTGAATGTCAAGGATGCCCACCGCACGTCCGTCCTCGTCAACCACCGGAAGGTTGTCGAACTCCCGGTCGTCCATCACGTTGAGGGCCTCGAACGCCAGCGTGCCGACCGCGATCGTCGTCGGATTCTTCGTCATGACCTCCGCGATCGGTCGGGCCATCAGTGCGTTGCGGTCCGCCTCCATCTGCACCACGCGCCGGAAGTCGCCGTCTGTGAACAGCCCGCGCAGCATCCCGTCCTGGTCCACGATGGAGACCGCGCCGCGCACCGCCGCGTTCGTCATCGCCAGCAGTGCCTCCTCGACGCTCGCGTCGAGGTCCACCGCCGGATTCTGCGCGCCGCCGTGCATGACGTCCTCGACCTTCAGCAGCACGCGCTTGCCGAGCTGCCCGCCGGGGTGCGTCGCGCCGAAGTCCTCCGCGCTGAACCCCCGTGCGGCCATCAGCGCAATCGCCAGCGCATCGCCCAGCGCCAGCTCCGCGATCGCCGACGACGTCGGCGCCAGGTTCAGCGGGCAGGCCTCGCGCTCGACCGCGGCATTGAGCAGCACGTCGGCTGCCTGCCCCACGGTCGAGGCCTCGTTGCCGCAGATCGCGATCGTGCCCGCACCCCGCCGCTTGAGGATCGGCAGGATGCGCACGATCTCGTCGGTCTCACCGCTGTTGGTGATGAGGATCACGAGGTCCTCGGCGTCGATCATCCCGAGGTCCCCGTGCACCGCCTCCGCCGCGTGCATGAAGTACGCGGGCGTGCCGGTGCTGGCGAAGGTCCCTGCGAGCTTGCGCCCGATCGCGCCGGACTTGCCGATCCCGCAGACGATCACGCGCCCGCGCATCGCCAGCAACATCTCCACGGCGTGCACCAGCCGCTCGTCCAGCCGCTCCGCCACGCACTCGATCGCGCGGCGCTCGATCTCCAGGGCCTGCAACGCATGTCCCAGCACGAGCTCGGCGTCCACCCGTGCGAGCGCCTTCGGCTCGGGCTGATGGACTCGGTGTATTCTTCTCATGCCTGAAAACCTCAGTGCAGCGCTCGCCTGATCGCGAGCAGCCGCTTAATCAGCGCCTCAACTTCATCCAGCGGGATCATGTTCGGGCCGTCGCAGGGCGCCCTCTCCGGCTCTGGGTGCACTTCCATGAACACCGCGTCGATCCCCGCGGCGACCGCTGCGCGCGCCAGCACTGGAGCGAACTCCCGCTGCCCACCTGACGCCCCGCACGCCCCGCCGGGGAGCTGGACCGAGTGCGTGGCGTCGAAGACCACCGGATGGCCCAGCCCGCGCATGATCGCCAGCCCGCGCATGTCCACCACGAGGTTGTGGTAGCCGAAGCTCGCGCCGCGCTCGGTCATCGTCACGTTCTTGTTCCCGGTGGAGATCACCTTGCCGATCACGTGCTCCATGTCCTCCGGCGCGAGGAACTGCCCCTTCTTCACGTTCACCGGCAGCCCCGTCTCCCCCACCGCGACCAGCAGGTCCGTCTGCCTGCACAGGAACGCCGGAACCTGCAGCATGTCCAGCGCCTGCATCGCCATCGGCACCTGCAGCGTGTCATGCACGTCGGAGACCACGGGCACGCCCACGTGCTCGCGCACCCGCGCCAGCACTTCCAGGCCCTTCTGCCAGCCCGGACCGCGTTCGGAACCCACCGACGTCCGGTTCGCCTTGTCGTACGAAGCCTTGAACACGAAGGGCACGTCGAGCCGGTCGCAGATCGTCGCCAGGTCCTGCGCCATCGCGGCCGTCGCCTCGAAGTCCTCGATCAGGCACGGGCCGGCGATGATCGCCAGCTTCTCCCCGCCGATCACGCAGCCCTCGCGCACTCGCACTTCTCTGACATTCGTCACGCTAATCGCCCTCCGCCGCGAACAGTTCGCGGACGCGCTCGAGGTCCTCGGGCGTGTCCACGCCAATCGGCGAGTAGTCAACGACCACCACGCGGATGCGCCGCCCCGCCTCCAGCACCCGGAGTTGCTCAAGCCCCTCCGTCTGCTCCAACGCGCTCGGCGCAAGCCCCGCGTACCACAGCAGCATCTCCCGCCGGTAGACGTAGAGCCCGATGTGCTTGAGCGGGGCCATCCCCGACACCGGATGCCGCCGCGGCGTGTCCGGCTGAGTCTCTCCCGCGGGCAGCCTGAAGAACGGGATCGGCGAGCGTGAGAAGTACAGCGCCCACCCCTGCGCGTCAACGACCACCTTCACCGCCGCCGAGTCGAGGTGCTCCTCAAGGTCGTCGATCGGCGTCGCGATCGTCCCCATCTGCAGCGCCTCGTCGCTCAGGAACGGCCGCACGGCCGCGTCGATCGTCTCAGGCTCGAGCATCGGCTCGTCGCCCTGCACGTTGACGATCACATCGCGCGGCTCAAGCGTAATCCGCCCCGCGACCTCCGCCAGCCGGTCGGTCCCCGAGCAGTGCTCGCAGTCGGTCATCTCCACGTGGCCGCCGAAGCCCTCCACGACCTCCGCGACGCGCTCGTCGTCGGTCGCCACGAGCACGTCGTCGAGCAGCTCCGCCTGCAGGCAGCGCTCGTAGACCCGCTGGATCATCGGCTTGCCCGCGATGTCAAGCAGCACCTTCCCCGGAAGTCGGGTCGATGCGTAGCGGGCGGGGATCATCCCCACGACCGAGGGACGTGGCATCAGAATACCTCCGACGTCAGGGCTCGGGGGCCAGCAGCCCGGTGACCGCCCGGAAAAGCCCGAAGATCGGCAGGGCGAGCAACGCACTGTAGGGCGCGGCCACGAGCACCGGCAGCACCCACGGCGCGGGACTTGGTGGCGCCGCGAAGATCAGGCGGATGACTTCCACGACTGGTATCGCCGCCAGCGTCACCAGCGCCGCCATCGGCGCCCGCTCCGCCAGCAACGCGCCGCGCAACAGCCCCACCACAGTCCCGAGCGTCATGAAGGCGAAGAACGTGCCGCCAAGCCACGCGCTCTCCACGCTCCCGAGCAGCAGCGCACCGATCAGGCCCGCGAAGCAGCCCGCCATCGGACCGCCGCACAGCCCGATGCTCACCACCGCCGCGACCACGAGCTCAGGCCCCTGATCGTGGATCAGCAGCCACCCGGGCCACGTGCGCTCGATGGCCGTCAGCAGCACCAGCAGGATCAGATACGCGAGATAGGCCACGCTGCAGCTCCTCGTTCTTCGCCGTGCCCGTGGTGCGGGCCGCCCCCCTGTGGTGTCCCGCCCGTGGGCGGGATCCGCACAGCCCCGTGGTGAGGGCCGCCTACTCCCCCCGGCGCTCGACCAGCACGTAGTCGAGGTGCTCGAAGTCCGCGAACGGGCGGATGTAGGCCGTGATCGATGCGACGTTCACCGCCGACGTCTCTACGCTCTCGATGAAGCCGATCGGGACGCCCTGGGGGTACACTCCCCCGTCCCCGGAGCTCACCAGCACGTCCCCGACGCGCAGGTCGGCCTTGTGCGAGTGTGGGACCATCTTCAGCATCACGCGGTTCTCACTCGCCTCCGACGCCACGCTGACCATACCGAAGTCGCCGTCCTCGCGCAGCACCCGAGCGGCCACGGCGCTCTCCGCGTCGTTGAGCAGCATCACCGTGCCGCGCGTACCCTGCGCCTCGATCACCCGCCCCACCAGTCCCGCCTCGGTCCGCACGATGTTGCCCAGCTCAAGCTGCCGATTGGCCTCGATCGCCACACGCTTGCGGCTCTGCCCCGACGACCAGTCGATCACACGCGCGGCCACGCTCGGCGCCGGCTCCAGCGGAGCCCATCCGAGCTTCTTGCGCATCGCCGTGTTCTCCAGGTAGTAGCTGACCATCCGCAGCCTGTCCGCCTCAAGCTGGCGCACCCGCGCCTCAAGCTCCTCGTTCTCAGTCACGAGGCTCCGGCCGCGGTAGGCGGCAACCACCACGTCCCGCGTGGCCCCTCCTGCGCCGACCAGCACCGACTGGACGGGCCAGACGAGCGAACGCGCCCCACGCTCGGGAAGACTCGTCCCACCCACCGCGCGCGCACGGTGCTGGCCCCAGGTGAAGATCGCGGCGATCACCACCATCGCCACGATCACCTCCCAGCGAACCACCGGTCCGTGCATCGCGCGCATCAGTCACTCACCTTGCCATCGGGAAGCCGTCGAGCTCCTCAAGATACCGCGCCGTCCCGATGACCACCGCCGTCAGCGGGTCCTCGGCCACGTACACCGGCACGTCCGTCTCCGCGCTGATGAGCTGGTCGAGACCGCGCAGCAGTGCCACGCCTCCGGCCAGCATGATCCCGCGGTTCATCACGTCCGCCGCAAGCTCCGGCGGCGTCTCATCGAGCGTCTCCTTCACCAGCTCGACGACGATCCCCAGCGGCTCGCGAATCGCCTCGCGCACCTGCTGTGAGGTCAGCACCACGCTCTTGGGCAGCCCGGACACCAGGTCCTTGCCACGAATCGTCATCTCCATCTCCTGCGCCAGCGGGAAGGCCGAGCCGATGCGTATCTTCACATCCTCGGCAGTGCTCTCGCCGATGTAGAGGTTCAGCTCGTGCCGCACGTACGCCACGATCGCTTCGTCCATCTCCTCCCCCGCCACGCGCACCGATCGCTCGGAGCAGATGCCTCCCAGCGAGATCACCGCGACCTCGGTCGTGCCGCCGCCAATGTCCACGATCATGCTCCCGACCGGCTCGCCCACCGGCATCCCCGCGCCGATCGCCGCGGCCATCGGCTCGTCGATCACCAGCGCCGACCATGCCCCGGCGCGGCGCGCCGCCTCCTCCACCGCGCGCCGCTCCACCTCCGTGATCCCCGACGGCACCCCGATCACCACGCGCGGGTGTTCGAGGAAGCGACGCGTCAGCACCTTCTCAATGAAGTGATGGAGCATCGCTTCGGTCGTGTCGAAGTCCGCGATCACGCCGTCCCGCAGCGGGCGCACCGCCCTGATCTGCGCCGGCGTTCGCCCCACCATCCGCTTCGCGTCCTCACCCACCGCGAGCACCTGGCGCGTGTGGCTGTCCACCGCCACCACCGAGGGCTCGCGCAGCATGATGCCGCGCCCCTTCACGTGCACGAGCGTGTTCGCCGTGCCCAGGTCGATGCCGAGGTCACGCGAGAAGTGACCCAGCAGGTGGGCGAGCCGCCGTGTGATGCTCGTGAACGTGCGATGCGGAAGCATGTTGCCTCCAGGCCGCAGGACGGACCCCGACGTTCGTCCCCGATACGGCCGCTCTTCCGTCTCTTCCCAAGCTTCGAAGCCTTGTACGGTCAACGCCCCCCGTCCCTCTGAGCGCCGATCGTGGCAGCATGACGCCCAAGGGCCTCGAGCATCTCCCAGGTGCGACTCAGCGGCAGCCCGACGACGTTGGAGTAGCAGCCTCTGATCTCTTTCACCAGCAACGCTCCCTGCCCCTGAATCCCGTATGCTCCCGCCTTGTCCATCGGCTCACCGCTCGTCACGTACGCCTCGATCTCAGCCTCGCCCAGCTCGCGGAACGTAACCTGCGTCCGCACGTGCTCCTGAGCGACTAAGTCCGGCTCCGCGCTCGTCAGCAGAGCGAGCGCCACGCCGGTGATCACCTCATGCGTCCTGCCCGATAGCGCCCGCAGCACCGCGCGGGCCTCATCCGCGTCGCGAGGCTTCCCCAGCACCCGACCGTCGAGCACCACCACCGTGTCCGCGCCCAGCACCAGCCGCCCCGGCGCCCCCGCGGCCACCTCCAGCGCCTTCTGCCGCGCATGAAGCTCGGCGATCTCCGCGGGGTCCGCTCCCGGCACGCCCCCCTCCTCCGCGACCTGAGAGACGCGCACCTCGAACGCGATCCCGACCTGCCGGAGCAGCTCCGCGCGCCTCGGCGACGCCGACGCGAGCACGAGCGGCCGCGCGAGGGCGCCGCTCATTTCCTCTCTTCCCCCTTCACCAGTCACCGTCGTCACAGCCGTCCTGACCTCGCAACTGAGTACAACAACCATGCGCCCATGACAACTCCTGCCACCACGTAGGCGATGGACAGGAAGCGCGCGGGAGCTGATTGAGCCAGCATCACCCGCTCGCTCGTGAAGATGATGGCCGATGAGAGGATTACCGCGGCCACGACGACCGCGAACGACAGGCGGTTCACCATATCGTCGACGCGATGCAGGACCTTGTCAACACCATACGGCTTGAGCTTGAGCACCAGCCCGCCCGCCAGCCCCTGCGCCAGCACGTTGCTCAACTGCCGCGGCAGGCGCAGCGAATAGCGCCGCATCAGCCGCAGCGCATCCACCACCTCGTCCAGCACGTGCTTGGAGCTGAACCAGTCGCGGTAGACGGTCTGCGTCGTCGCGGCCGTCGCCACCTGGAAGTCGAAGTCCGGGTTCAGCTCCAGGCACACGCCCTCCATCACCGTCAACGCGCGCGTGAGCTGGGGGAAGATCGCCGGCATCCTGATCCGCTGCTCGAAGACAATCCCCATGGTCTCCTCGAGCATCTCTCCAAGCCGACCGCTCGACCCCAGCCGCTGACCGTAGCGGCTGATGAGCTTCTCCAGGTCCGCTTCGAGGTCCTGGAGGTTTGTGTCGCCGCTGATCGTCCCGATCACGACCAACTGGTCCAACGTGCCCTGGGCGTCGCGGTCGAGCAACGCCATCAGCAGACGGATGAACGCATCGCGCACCCGCCGGCCCATCATCCCCACATTCCCGCAGTCCAGGAACGCGATCTTGCCGTCGGCGGTGTAGCGCAGATTCCCCAGGTGCGGATCGGCGTGGAAGTGCCCGTCGTAGAATATCTGATTGAGCATGACCTCCGCGAAGTCATCCGCAAGCTCGCGACGATCCACCCCGGCCTCATCGAGCGCATCGGCGTCATCGAGCCGAATACCCTCGACCCACTCCATCGTGAGCACTCGCCGCCGCGTCAGCGACCAGTATACCTGCGGCAGATGCACGCGGTCGTCGTCGGACACGTTCGCCCGCAACTGCTCCAGCGAGCGCGCCTCGGTGAGGAAATTCAGCTCCTCGCGCAGAGAGTGCGCAAAATCCGCGGCCGTATCCGCCACGTTGTGCGCGCGCGCCCACTCCGCCCGACCTTCGACGTAACGCGCCCCCCGCACCAGGATGTCAAGGTCCGTCTCCACCTGCGTCTCGATCCCGGGCTTCTGCACCTTCACGGCGACCAGCTCGCCGGTCCGCGTGATCGCCCGGTGCACCTGGCTCAGCGAGGCCGACGCGGTCGGCTCCGGATCGAACTCGAGGAACAGCTCGTCCAACGGCGCCTCCAGCTCCCGCTCGACCATGTCGCGCGCCAGGTCGAAGCTCACCGGCGGCACGCCCTCCTGCAGCTTGCGCAGCTCCCGGGCATACTCCAGCGGCAGGATGTCCGGGCGCGCGCTCAGCGCCTGGCCGAGCTTGATCGCCGTCGCGCCCAGCTCCTCGAACGCGAGCCGCACCCGCACCGCCGGGTCGATCGCCGCCTTGTCCTCCTCCTCCATCCCCCGCCAGCGCGCGGGGAGGAAGCGACCGAGGCCCATCAGATGCACCATCGAGCCGAAGCCGAAGCGGGCAAGCACGCCGCTAACCTGACGTACGCGCCGGACCCAGTTCCCGGCGCGCTTGTGAATACTCAGGATGCCGAAGTCAGACGGTGACATTAACGTTCCTCCCGCAGCCGGGGCAGGCGCCCTCGCCGGTCAGCCGGCTGTCCGCGCTGAACCCGCCACGCCTCACCACGACCTCCCCGCAGCCCGGGCAGACCGTGTCCCCGCCCCCGTCAACCATCACGTTCCCGACGTACACGTAGTTGAGCCGCGCGCGCGCAATCTCCGCCGCTCGCTCGATCCGATCCAGCGGAGTTGGCGGAGCCGTCATCTTGTACATGGGGTGGTAGGCCGACAGGTGCAGCGGCAGGTCCGGCGACACCCCGGCCGCCCAGTCCGCCAGCTCCCGCACCTGCTCGGCGTCATCGTTCTCGTCGGTCACCAGCAGGTTCGTGATCTCCACCGAGCAGCGCCCCCACGCCAGCTCAACCGTCCTGCGCGCCGCCTCCCCCGACCGGGCCCCGCACAACGTGCGGTAGAACGCATCGTCCATCGCCTTGATATCAACGTTCATCGCGTCGATCAGCGGCAGAAGCTCCTCCAGCGGATCCTCGCGGATCAGACCGTTCGTCACCAGAATGTTCTTCAGCCCCGCCGCGCGCGCGAGCTTCGCCGTGTCACGCACGTACTCGTACCACACGATCGGCTCGGAGTACGTGTACGCGATCCCGATGTTCCCGCGCGAGCGCGCATCCTCCGCCGCGCGCACCGCCTGCTCGGGGCTCATCGTCTGCGCCGCCGGCCGGCCCTGGGAGATCGTGTAGTTCTGACAGAACCGGCAACTCAGGTTGCAGCCGAAGGTCCCCAGCGACAGGACCCATGAGCCGGGATGGAAGTGATACAGCGGCTTCTTCTCAATCGGGTCCAGCGCCGCCGAGGTCACCTGCGCGTAGTTGACCGTGCGCAGCGTCCCCTGCACGTTCTCCCGCACGCCGCAGATCCCCGCGCGTCCCTCGGCGATCCGGCAGTCCTGCGGGCAGAGCAGGCAGTGCACTCGCTCGCCGTCCTTCTCCCACCACGCAGCTTCCTCGCAGCACGTCTCGCCCTCGTCGGCCGGCATCCCGTCACGTCTCCTCACACCGAGCGCCCTACGCCTCAGACGCGTACTCGAGCATCTCGGGCTCGCCCTGCACGCCCGCGATCAGTTCACGCACGCGTTCGACCTCCTCCGCGCTCCCGGAGGCCGTGATCCACGCCGCGCCCTCGGCGCCCATGATCCCCCCCGCCGACACCTGCAGCGCCTGCGCGCCGGTCAGCAGCGAGATCGCGTCGAGCTCGGTCACGATCTCCGCGGGCGTCACCCAAAGCGACGGCCCGCGCAGGCTCTGCCCGGCCTCCATCAAGACCTTCGACGCCGCCACGAGGTCTCCCGCCACCTGCTTCTCCAGCCCGCACGGGGCGACGAAGTGCAGGTGCTTGCCGTGGCAGGAGCCGAGGTACATCCCGACCGTCCCGCCGTTTGAGGCGCCGATCAGGTAGCCGACCAGCCCCTCCTCATACTTCAGCGCGTTGGGCGACTTCACGATCACGTCGCCCGCGGAGAGTTCGTCGAGGATGCCTTCACCGCTCTCACCGCGCTCGCCCTTGCGGAAGACTACTTCGGCGGTGTCGGCGCTGAGCAGCTTCCCACGCTCGGGATGGCCGCCGGGGAGGGTCTTGCCGGTTACGAAGCTCCGGCGGTCCACGGGCTCGCCCAGCAGCTCCTCGAGGACGTAGCCGGAGGTGGTGCTGCGCGTCACGATCACAATCCCGTCACGCATCGCGCGCTGAACCTGTGGCAGCGCCGCGACTCCTTTGCCGATCAGTCGCTTGCCCTCGGCCACGGTCAGTGAGAACGTGTGATAGGCTTCCACCGGCATCATGATCGCTGGCTCCTCCCGCACGGTCAGACGCAGCCACATACGAGCGGCGCGGGCGCGATTGCGCTCCGCCCCGGCCCGGATCGTGGCGTCTCAAGTGTGGGTGGGAGTATATCAGCAAACGAGGGCACTGACAAGGCAAGCCCGACCGCCGCGAATGCCCGCTCGGGGGCCCTGAGAGAGCGGGAATCCGCCGCTCTCCGCCCCCTGCAGGGACCCGTGCCGTTGCTGTCGTTCTCCCCCTCTCCCGCTTGGACCGCGCCGTTTGTCGCTTCCGTTGCTGCCGTTACCGGCCGTTCTCCGGCTTCCTGGCGATCCACTCCAGGTGCCGTGCGGTGTCGTAGACAAACTCCTCGGGGTACTGGGGGTACCGCGCGAGTTCGGCGGTGAGCCAGCCGTCGTAGCCCACGCCGCGCAGGGCGTTGACCACGCGCGGGTAGTCCACGCTACCGGTGAGCAGTGCGACGAACTGGCGGCTGTTCGCGTCGAAGTCCTTCACGTGGACGCGCGCGATCCGCTCGCCCAGCACTTCGATCCAGTGGACCGGGTAGCCGTAGAGCAGGATGTTGCCCACGTCAAAGTAGGCCGCGACGTAGTCGCTGTCGAACTGGTCGATGAAGTCGCGCATCTCCACGGGGCTGAGGAGGAACTTGTTCCAGACGTTCTCCAGTGCCATGGTGACGCCGAGCCCCTCGGCGACGGGGAGCATTTCGCGGATGCTCTTGGCGGCGAGTTCCAGGGCGGCGTGGTACTGGTTCTCCTCATCGACCACGCCCGGAACCACGAGGACGGTGTCGGTGCCTGCCCAGTCGGCGACCTGCAAGGACTGCTCAATGCCCTTCACAGCCTCGACGCGAACGGCCTCGTCGGTGCTTGACAGGGGAAGTTTCCAGTGAGTGGTGGCCATCACGGACGCGATCTCGATCCCGGCGGCATCCGCGGCCGCGCGCGCGTCCTCAGTCTGCGCCTGTGCGTCCACGCCGGTCAGCTCGAGCCCGTCCAGCCCCGCGTCGGCGGCAAGCTGGAACTTCTGCGTCAGAGACATCTCGGCCGGCAGCGAGCCAAGCGTCATTGCCTTCTTCAAGTTGTGTCCTCCTTGGCGGTGATCAGGGTGGACCAGCCTCATTGGCAGGTTCGGAGCCGCGAGGTCAATTCCCTTCACGCGGAGAAACCTTTTTCCGAGAGGCGCCGTTCGCCACGCGGGGAGAGGCCGCCGTTGCCTTTCTCCCCCTCTCCCGCCAGAAACCGCGTCGTTTGCGGTTTCCAGGGGGAGGGGGCCGGGGGGAGGGGCGCCGTTGCTGCCGTCAGCCACTCGCCCACCACAGAGGAGCCGCCACCATGAAGCTCGCCGGACACACGATGGGAATGCCGGGCATGGACATCTTCGGATCGATCTCGTTCTGCGCCCAGATCGGCTTTGACGGGATCGAGGTGCGCTGTGCTGAGAACGGGCAGATGCACCTTGAGGCCCTGACAGCCGACGACGTCGCGCGCATCCGCGATCACGCGCAGGCCGAGGGCGTCGAAGTCGCGTGCCTCACGCCCTACTACCGCGATTTCATGACCGAAGAGGCCACGTCGGCGACCCTCGACGGCTTCCGCCTCGCCTGCCGGATCGCGCGCGAACTCTCCTGCCCGCTGGTCCGTGGCATCGCCGGCCAGTGGCCGATGGGCGAGCATGAGCGCTCGGAGGTCTTCGCACGCACGGTCGCGGGGATGAAGCAGGCCGGGGCGATCGCGGAGGACCATGGCGTGCAGATCGCGTGCGAGACGCACAAGGGCTATCTGACGTGGAGCGCGCGGGAGATGGCGGAGTTGGTCGGCGCGGTGGACATGGACGCGGTGGGCGTGCTGTGGGATCACTACTGGGTCACCGTGCGCGGCGAGGACACGCTCGACGAGGCGCTGAGCCTGCTTTCGCCGTGGCTGCTACACGTGCATGCGAAGCAACTGGTGCATGACCCCGACGGCAGCCCGCACGCGGCGATGGTGGCGGCGGAGGGCGAGATCGACTGGCGCCTCCTTGTCAATCGGCTCAAGGCGGTCGGCTACGATGGCTACATCTCCGACGAGTACGAGAAGTTCTGGCACCCCGACCGCTATCCGGACCCGGAGATCGGCATGAAGCAGGACGCGGACTTCCTGCGCGCGTGCATCGAGCAATAGCCGCTGTAGGCGCTCAGCGGCTCTTTCGGCGCCACACGATAGCGCCGACGATCAGCACCGCGAGCGTAGCTGTGAGGGCGCGGCGGCCGGAGCCTTCGGTCGCCGCGCTTCCCATGCGTACCGGTCCGGGTGCGGCCTCGGCGCTCTGCGCGCCCGCCGCGTAGTCGGGATCGTCGGGAGCCAGTCCGCCCGAAGGCGTGAACCTGTCGGTGAACACGCTGTACTCGGCCGGCGGCCAGCCCGCGGCGGGGACCGCGAGGACGCGTCTCGCAAGGTCAGACGGCGCCGCGCCCACCGACGGCGCCTCGGCGGACTCAACGCGCGTCCCGGATGTCGGCTCGAAGACCACCACGCTGCCACCCATCAGTTCGCTCACGGCGACGACCCCATCAGCGGCCGCGTAGACGTCACTACGCGCCTTGAAGTCGGGCGCGAACCAGTGGACCTCGCCGGAGGCGAGGTCCACGCTGCTCAGGCCGTCGGCCGACGGCACGCAGATTACCCCGTCATGCACCCGCGAGAAGGCGCTGATCTGGTACCTGGGCCGAATGCGCCAGTTCTCCCGAGGCGTCCCCTCGATCGTCCAGTTCGAGACGGCCCGGTCGTCCACGATGGTCAGGCGCGCGGGTCCGGCCTGCATCATGTGATGGACATGGTTCGTGCTCACGGCGCTGATCTCCCGCCGCCACTCGACAGCGCCATCGCTTGCCCGGACGGACACCAGTTCGCTACGGTCCGCACGCGTAGGGGTGGCTACGGCGAGCAGCCGCGGACCATCGACACACATGCCGAGCGCCCAGTAGCCCACCGGGGTCTCCCACAGGTGCTCCCCCGACCGCGGGTCAAGCGCAATGACGCGGCTGCGAGTGGAATCCTCGTGGTCACCGTTGCTGTCGTTCGGACTCCCGCAGACGTAGAGCTTCTTCCCGTCGGTCGCCGCCCCGCGCGCGGCGAAGGGCAGCTCCCAGAGCAACTCCCCGCTGTCGGGATCGACCGCCATCACGGACGCGCGCTCTCCCCACACAACCACCGTCGGACCGCACTTCAGCAGGCGCGCCGGCGGGCTGGAGTGCCCGATGGGCTGGCTCTGCTGCGACCACGTCACGGTCTTCGAGTCGAGGTCGACGGCGGCAACGCCGACCATGCCCTTGCCATGGTGATCGCGGGCTTGAAAGCCGATGAGCAGGCGGTCGCCGATCACCGCCGCATCTGTCGCATCCCCCTCGATCGTGAACTCGGCGAGCGACCGGCCGGTGTTGACGTCGTAGACCACTACACTATCAGCGAACCCGACGATCAGGCGATCCCCGTCGATGAGCGGCGCCATGCGGGCGAATGCGGCACCGCTTCGGGTCTCGATGACATCCTCCCACACCGGCTCCAGCGTCACCTCCGGCGCGCCCGCCAGCGTCTCGGCTTCGTCGGGCTGCTCCTCGCTCCACTCGAACCCCGCGAACCGCACGCTCAGGTTCTCCGATGGCAGGCCCGAGGTGCTCAGCGTCACCCGCGGCTCGCCTTCGAGAGTCACAGTGGCGCCGGGGATGCTGCACTGTGCCTGCTTGGTGCCCGCGGGGAGGTCGATCGTGCACTCCAGGTCGCCGAAGCTGCGCCAGAAGCGCGCGGTCTGCAGGATGAAGTCGAACTGACAGACCTGGTAGTGCGAGCTGTGCGGCTGCGGGACGTTCACGGGCACGCGGTTGAGGAAGCTCACCGGCTGCCGGTAGCTCACTTCGAGGTCGTTGCCGCCCTTCCGCAGAGGCAGTTCGGCCACCGCGAAGAGCATCGAGTGGAAGCCCCCGAGCGCGGCCTCCGGCGGGGTCCACAGCGCCACTGGATCGGGGCTCTGCGCGTCGATCGCGAGGGCGAACTCGCGCTCCGACCACATCCGGCTCCGAGCAGCCGTGTAGGGAGAGCCACCCGGGCCTCCCTCGCTGGCGTACCTGCCCCAGTCATCCTGCACGTAGTGCGCGAGGCGCCACTTCAGGTCGTCCGGCAGACCAAGCTGCCGCAGGCGGCGCTCAAACTGTCCCTGAAGGCGCGTGTTGAGTCCGAAACTGGTCCGGTCCTCATCGGCCTCCCACAGCTTCCGTTGCTCCTCGATCTCCGGCCTGGCATCGCGCACGATCTCGCTCAGGCGCGCGTCGCCCGCGATGAACGCGTCGATCGTTGCGCGCCAGGTCGGGCTATACGCTGCGAAGAGGTCGGCATCGCGCACGATGCGCGGCTCGACGGCTTTCCCGTTGACCTCGAAGGCCATCTCCCCCGCTGCACCGATCACCGGGAACAGCACCGGCACGGTCGTCTTCCGGTCGGCCTGCAGCTTGTACTGCGCCGACACGTCCGCGATGCACAGCGGATGCCTCGGGGCGAAGTCCGGAGCGTCCACGGGCGTCATACTCACGCTCAACGTCTCGGAGGTCATGTCCACGGGGACCTGCTCGGCGGGCATGATCCTGCCACCGGCGAAGGTCTCTGTCATTGGGAGTGGGTCGGCAAGCGCGGCGGGGATCAAGCATACGAGCAGAACTGCACAAAGCGATGCTTCGTGGAGGATGCGTCTGTAGCCCGTCATCGTCTTCGCCCCCCAGCAAGTGTCGGTTGCTTAGTCTGCGGCTGCTACGCCCCGCCGCTGGCGCCCTGCCCCACCACGGGCACGTCGCCGCCGGCCTCGGGGTTCCACCACACACCGGCGAATATCTTGCTCCACAGCGTCGCGAAGTCCGGCCGGTCGGTGTCCACCGCCTGCAGCATCGCCCGGCTGGTGTTGCCACGGAAGGCCACCACGCGCTCGCCGTCGGCGTTCACACGCACCATCCGGATCGTCAGCGACTTGATGACCTCATCCGACTGCACCGCCGCCACCGCCACGCGCCACGCCTGCCGCACCACCGCTTCGACGATACCGTCCTCGGGCAGCGCCTGCGGGATCGTGACGCTCACCATCGCGTAGCTCGAGAACGGCTCCACCATCGCGCTCACGCGGCCCGTCATCGGCCGGTTGTCGCCCCAGGTGAGCGAGCTCACCGCGTTGATGACCGCCTGATCGTGGTCGGTGGTGGGCTCCGGTGAGCTCGCGCTGATGCCCGTCGTGCTGCGCGTGCTCAGCGCTCGTCGTGGCGCCCTCCGCGGCATCCGCGTGGCCGTCCAGTGCTGCTCGGGGTTGGCCGTCGCGTGGGGGATCGTCTGAATGCCCGTGCCGGCCCCGGCGCCCGATGCGGGCAGGTTGCGGGTGGCGCGCACCGGACTGGGTGCGCTGAGGCGCGGACCGCCCGCCACCGGGCCGTCGCCATCGGAGGCGCGCCTGATCTCGGACTGCTCGACCGGCGTATCCCGGCTGAAGATGCTGAAGACCACGCCGACGACGACCAGCAGCATCGCGGCCGCGCCCAGGCCCAGCCAGAGCATCAGCCGGCTCGACGTGTCCTCGTCTACCAGGTGCGGCTCGGCCTCGCCCTTGCGGGCTTCCTTCGCGCGCTGGAGCACGTCCGCGCGCTTGGCGCGCAGGCCCTCGGTGTCCTGGAGCTGTGCGGCGAGGTCGTACCACTCCGCAGCGTCCTCCCACAGGTCCCGCTTGCGCATGACGTCGCCCATCTTCTCGTGGCCCCCCGCGTTCGTCGGGTGTTTCTGCAGGAGCTGCTTACACAGACGTTGGGCCCCGACGAGGTCCCCCTCCTCTATGAGCGCATCCACTTGTCGCAGTTCCTGCAGCATGGTACGCCTCTCACCTTCCCCTACCAGCAACTCGGGTCTGCGCCCTGGGGGCGCTTGACCATACGCACACGCTCGACGTCATAGCCAAGCTTCTCGTAGAACCCCATGGCGCGCTCATTGCTCACACTCGCGTCGAGCATGATCTTCTCGGCGCCCTGGTCCCATATCCAGCCCTCGATGGCTTCCATGAGCCGGTGGGCCTGGCCGGAGCCGCGCAGGTGCGGGGTGACGTATACGTTCTTAATATACCCAACTCTGGCGTCTACAAGCGTGGACATCATCGATCCCCAGACGAATCCGGCCAGTTCCCCGTCCTGTTCGAGGACGAAGAGCATCTCGGTGGGGTCGCTGGCGGCGCGCCTGAGGTCCCGCGTGTAGTCGTCGCGGAAGGCCCGATCGACGCGGAAGCCGGGGAAGTTCCCCTCGTAGACCTCGAACTGGAAGTCCAGCACGGTCTCGATGTCACGCCGCAGGTTGAACCGTCGCAGTGTCGGTTCGCCCGCGGACAGGCTTCGTTCTGCCCTGATCGCAGCCATCTTCACCCACCGTGGTCTCGCCGTTACCCATCGTTCGCCGTTAGCCGTTCGTAGGACAGGCTTTCCAGCCTGTCTGTCGTCCGCCGTCAGCTGTTACCCGCCGCTATCGATGATCTCCACGTGCTCCTCAACGACGCGCCTCGGGCAGAGCTTGATGAACAGCCACAGTGCTACCGCGAGCACCATGAGGTCGTCGGTCCAGCCGAGTGGCACGAGCAGGTCCGAGAGTGCGTCAAGCGGGAACAGCAGGTAGACGACGCCCAGGACCGGCACACCCTTGGCGATGCTGCTCACGCGCCGGTCGGTGAACAGGCGCGTGAAGAGCTTGATGAAGTTGGGCGCGTGCATGATGAGCTTGAGCGTGCTCATCTGCCCCGGAGTGAAGCCTATGCCTGATGGTGTGCGCATGATCTCCTGCTTGCCGTACACGTCGTTCGTAGGACAGGCTTTCCAGCCTGTCGGCCGTTGCCGTTACTCGCCCCACTACCGTACACGCTTGACGGGGCGCATTTGTTCCCGCGCAGCCGCCGTTTGACAGGCTGGAAAGCCTGTCCTACGCTACCCGCCCCCCAGCAGCCCCAACAGGCGCTCCTTGACGCCCTCGTTGATCTCCGCGCTCAGGTCCGTGCCCTCGAGCCGCACCGCCATCTCCTCGATCATCGCCGGATCGGGGCTGCCGCCCATCCCGAGCGTCATCAGCACCTCGTTCGCGATCATCTCACCCGCGGCGGCGTCCAGCGCCGTCATGACGTCCAGCGCCTGCACGTACATCAGCGTGTTGAGCTCCGCGGCCATCGGGTTGTCGCTGACCGGGTCGGGCAGCACGCCGCGGCGCACGCCCGCGATCAGCGCCGACACCAGGTCCGCGCGGCCCATCTGCGTCAACTGCCCGCCGAGCTTCCCGATCACCGGCCAGTTCGGCAGCCGCGACTGCGCGCTCAGCATCTCGTACGGCGGCTCCTCGGCGCTGAGGTCGATGTGCCACGCCGCGACCGACGGTGCGGTGACCTCGCCGTTCGTGCCGAGGATCTCGCCCGGCAGGTCCACGGAGAAGCGCAGGCCGGCGCCGCCGGTGCTCATCATGGCCGCCATCATCTCCCCCATCGCCTCGTCCATGCCCTCCATGCCCTCGATCTGCACCTCGCCCTCATCCGCCGCCGGCGGCTCTGCGGCCGGCTCGACGGCCGCCTCGGCGGCCTGCGGCTGCATCACGGGGTCCGCTGGCAGCGCCATCTCAAACGTGTAGAGCGTGCTGAGCAGGTGCTGCTCGGTGCCGAACTCCGGCGTGGCCTCAGCGCCCTCGGCGAAGAGGCTCTCACCCGGACCGGCCTGGCCCTCCCACGCCTGCACATGCCATTGGTCGCGCTCGAAAGCCTCCAGCTCCTGCCACTTGCCCTCGGCGAGCGTCTCGCCGATGTCCGTGGTGAAGTCGCCCTCGCCCTGCTCCATCATCGACGTGAGCACGCCCGCCTCCATGCGCGCGCTCGTCGCCCCATTGGGGGCCATCGAGAACTGGGCGTCCACGAATATGCAGCCGCCCGCCATCGCCAGCCCGGCCAGGGCCAGCACGAGCACTGCAAGCCGGCTAATCCTGGTATACGCCATACTCTTCCACCGCCTCATGGAGCGCCATGATGTTCTCCCACGACACGTCCGGCTCCAGCACGTGCGTCGGCGCGATCAGCAGTCCGCCATCGTAGCCCACGTTCGCGACCGTCCACTTCACGGCCTCCCGCACGTCGTCCGGGGTGCCGAAAGGCATCGTCGTCTGCGTGCCGATGCAGCCCCAGAACCCGATCCTGTCGCCGTACTGGCGCTTCAGTGCGGCCGGGTCCATGCACTCGGGCTGCACGGGGTTGAGGATGTCGAAGCCGATCTCGATCAGGTCCTCGATCACCTCGCGCACGTCACCGTCCGAATGATACCACGCGAGCAGGTCGGGGTTCTCATCCTTCGCGGACTTGATGACGTGACGCCAGCGCGGCTTGAGCCACTCACGCCACATCTTCGGGCTCATCATCAGCCTGTCCTGCATCCCGATGTCATCGCCGCAGTGGATCATGTCGCAGCCCGCCTGGGCGAAGCGCTTTGCCGCGAAGGCCTGATTCTCCGTGATGCGGTCGAAGATGTGGGCCGCGTAGGGCGGATCGAGCACCATCGCCTCCATCAGCTTCTCCATCCGCGGCATCTGCCACGCGGTCTCCCAGATATGCCCGACGCTGCCCGAGACGAACCACTCAGCCGCGTGCAGGTCGGCCACATGCTGTTCGAGGTGCTCGTGCCGCTCGATCGGCGTGAAGTCCGGCCACGGGTACTCCTCCAACTCCTCCACCGTGTCCGTGTGCTCCAGCGGGTAGATCTTGCCGGTGAAGTGGTAGAAGCCAGCGGGCACGCTCCCGGTCCCGTACTCGCCGAGCGTCGCGTTCTCGGGGATGCCCCCGGGGAACCAGCGTGAGAAGTCCGGCAGCGTCTCCGGTCCCCTGAATCCCACGCCGCGGCGCTCGAAGCCGAAGTACTCGGCCGCGTTCGTCGATCCGGTCTGCCGCACGAACTCCTCCTGCACCGCGGGCGTGAAGCTCCACTCCCTGGGCACGCGATCGGGCTTCTCGCGCCGCATTGCAGTCAGAACGCGCTCTCGGGGGGACATCTCCGCAGGCATCAGGGCCGTCAGCCTCCTTCGGGTCTCATGCGTCCGTACAGGAAAAACAGTGTCGCGACGATGCTGCACGCGAGCATCCCCACAGTTGCTGCCGGCGGGATGATCTGCGCGAGCAGCCCGATCGCGACCGCGGGCACCAGGAAGACCACGGCCAGCCACTTCCACAGCCGCATCATATCCGGCGTGGTCAGCGCCTCCATGATCTCCGCCATGCCCTTGAGGTAGAAGTCGCATTCGACGCAGCGCGAGTTCGTGCGCTTGTTCTCCGCCCCGCACACCGGGCAGCGGCGCAGGCCCATGTCCCGGATACGCTTGCGCTCCAGACAGCGCTCCAGATGGCGCTTGGGGTCCGCGCTGATCTCGTGTATCGCGATGTATGCCTGATAGTGCTCGATCGCCCGGTCCCAGTCCTCCTGCTGACGGTAGATCTCGGCGAGCTTCAGGTGCGGGAAGGGTATGTCCGGCTGCCGCCGCAGCGCCTCTTCGTAGCGGCGGATGTCGTCGCGCATGAGCGTGTAGCCGCGGACCTTTGCCGAGATCTGCGGCATCAGCGTGATCAGCAGCGCCAGCGCGGCCACCAACAAGAGCAGCGCCAGCGACAGCGGTCCGCCGACCGCGATCGCCCCGCCCAGCAGCAGCAGCAGCGCGCAGAGGATGACCGCGAATTCCATGCCGTTGAGCACGCGGTCGGTCATATAGAGGCCGAACAGCCGGAAGATCGCGCCGCCCACGATCAGCAGCACGCCCACGAGGGCCACGACCGCGATGGCAGTCCTGCCGAATGCCTCAAGGATAGCCTATCATGCCCTTCTGTCGTCAGTCGCTGTCGCTTGCCGTCTGGAGCGACGCATCTGCCGTTTAGATGCGTCGGCCGTTCGCGCAGCATCCAACGGAACGAACGCAGGGCTCTCGGAGCGGCTAAAGCCCCTCCGCTCCATACGACTGGGCAACGGCTCGCCCCGCCGGCGCTGCCGTTGCTTCCGTTGCTGTCTTCTACTCGTCTCCCACGTTTTCGTCAAGGCCTCTGACGTTGGGCGGATCGGGCATTGATGCGATCACCCGCTCCTGCGGCGTCATGCCCTCGCGCACGATGCGGTTGCGCTCCTCCCGCGCGAGGCCGTAGAGGAAGATGGCGGTGGCGATGACGCTGCAGGCGAGCAGGAAGAGGCTGATCACGGGCGGGATGACACTCTCCAGCAGGCCGATGATGAGGCCGGGCACGAAGAACGCGACGATCAGCCACTTCCAGCGGCGCATCATCTCCGGCGCGGTCATAGCGTCCACGATCTCCCGCGCGCCCTTGAGGTAGACGCCACAGCTCTCGCAGCGGGTGGCGCGGCCCAGGTTCTCGGTGCCGCACGACGGGCAGGCGCGCAGGCCCATCTCCTTGCGCCGCCGCGTCTGAAGTGCGCGCTGGAGGCGGTAGCGCACGTCCGGCTTCGCCTCGACCGACTCCACGTAGGCCTGGTAGTGCTCGATCGCGCGGTCGAAGTGCTCGTGTTCGAGGTAGATGTCGCCGAGCCTGCGGTGCGGGTAGGGCACTTCGGGGTTGCGCTTGAGGGCGGCTTCGTAGCCGGCGATGTCGCTGCGGATCATCTGCCGCAGCCGCACGGCCTGCGACACGCGCGGGATGAACGGGATGAAGAGCAGGAGCAGGAAGAGGAGGATGAGCGCGCCGAGACCAACGACCGACTTGAGCCCCATGGCCATGCCCATGAGGCCGAACATGACGACGATGATGACGATCATCTCGACGAAGCTGATGACCTTATCTTCGACACACAGGCCGAAGATCCGCCACACCGCCCATCCCATCATGAGCAGGATCGCGGTGAGGATCATCACCCCGAAGAATACGCCTGCGAATGCCCCCAGCATGGTCCATCACCCCCTGCGGCCGTTTCCGTTCGTAGGACAGGCTTTCCAGCCTGTCAGCCGTCGCCTTCGCCGTCAGCCGTTGTCGTAACGACCGCAGGCAGGGATGCCTGCGCCACGAACGACAATGTGGCGCTGCCGTCCGCCGTCCTCCCCCCTCTTTCGTAGCGCCATGCTGTCTATGGCGCAAGGGAGAGGGGGGCCGGGGGGGTGAGGCGCCGTCAACCGCCCCTCTTAACTCTTCCCCTTCTACTCCTCACTCAATCCGTAGATGCTCGCCCCGCGCCCGACCAGCTTCCCACGCAGCGCCTGCGTGTCCACGCCGCGCACGTCGCCGCCCTCCAGCGCCATCTGTGCCGCGCAGCCTGCCGCCTCGCCGATCGCCATCACGATCGGCATGACGCGCATCGAGCTGTGTGCGGCGTGGTCGCAGGAGATGCAGCGCGCGGCAATGAGCATGTTGTCGAAGCCCCGCGGAGTGATGCAGCGGTAGGGGATGTCGTAGGCCTCGCCAGGCGGCAGGTGCCTGATGTCGGTCCCGGTACCGGCCGGGTTGTGGATGTCCACGCCGTAGGAGCCGCGTGCGATCCCGTCGTCGAACTTGCGCGCCTCCAGCACTTCATCGACGCTCAGCACGTGATCGCCCATCACCCGGCGGCTCTCGCGGATGCCGATCTGCGGCGCCATCTCCTCGAGCCACGCCTCCTCGAAGCCCGCGACCTCGTCGCGCAGGAAGCGTACCATCTGCCGCACCTGCCGCCGCCCGACCAGCTCCGCGTCGGTCATGTCCTCGGCGTTCGTGGCGTCGTGCATGACCACGCGCGTGGTGTTGAAGTGCACCTCGCGGTCGTGCGTGGTGAAGAACTTGAGCACGTTCTCGCGCGGGTTGTCGATCTCCCCGCGCTCCTTCGCGGCGTCGTAGAGTGCGTTGATCTCAGCCCGCGAGGGCATGCGGTCGAGGTCCACGTTCATCATGCGGAAGCACAGCGTCATCGGCTGGCAGTGCCCGTCCTCCTCGCGGCCGATCTTGACCTCCGCGCCCGCCCATGCGGCGAGGTCGCCGTCGCCGGTCCCGTCGATGAAGAGCTCCCCGCACACCTGCCGCAGGCCGGACTTGCTGAGCGTGGCGATCCGCTGCACGCGCCCATCGGCCACTTCCACGTCCGCGAGCATCGTGTGGAGCTGCAGCCGCACGCCCGCTTCCTCGCACAGGTCCTCTGCCACGAACTTGAACAGCTCGTCGTCGAAGGCCGACGGCTGCTTCGGGCCGCCCCAGCCGCCGTAGTCGTCGAGGCGCTGCGTAATGCGCTCGAAGAGCCCGCGGATGATCGGCTGCCCGCCCGCCATCCACGTCATGAACGGGTTCACGAGCCCCGCGGTGGCCATCCCGCCGAGGAAGCCGTAGCGCTCGATCAGCAGCGTGTCCGCGCCCTCCTCAGCGGCGGCGACGGCCGCGCACAGTCCGCCCGGCCCGCCTCCCACCACGACGACCTCGGCTTCGGCGGCAACGTCCAGCGCATCGAAGTTCACTGCGTCGCTCATCGGTCGCTCTCCTCGTTCGCGGCCTCGTCAAGGTGTATGTGCAGGCCGCTCTCGCAGGCCTCGCACGCCAGCGTGTTCCACTCCTGCATCTCCACGAACTCCTCGGGCGAGCAGGGGAGCAGCTCCACCTGCACGTCGATTTTCCACGCCTGCTGCAGTTCGGGCAGCAGCTTGCCGAGCGACCGCCCGGCGAAGCGTTCGTCGAGCAGCACGAGGTTCAGGTCCGAGTGCGGGCGCTCATCGCCGCGCTGGCGCGAGCCGAAGAAGATCGCGTGCTCGACCCCGATGCGCCGCATGAACCGGCGAATCTCCTCGATCAGCTCTTCTCGCGGTACTGCGCCTCGATCCACTCGAAGGCCTCCTGTGCCAGCTCGACGGCTTCGTGCGCGTCCTCAGGCTCAAACTGCTCCGAGGGTGGCCCGCCGGCGGCATCGACGTAGCGCGTGGACATGTAGAACGGGTTCAGCTTCTTGATGATTGCCCAGATCGGCTCGGGTATCCTCCCGAAGACGTCGTGGACCATCGCCTGCAGGGAGTGTTCGCGGGGCATGGGCCGCGTGAGCATGATCGGGTAGCCGCACTTGAGGAGCTTCTCGACGGCCTGCCGGGCGTGGAAGATGGCGTGGTTGGCGATGACGTGCTGTGAGAGCACGCGTGCTGCTTCGAGGTCGATGCGCGCATCCGCGATCCATCGCTCGGCGCGATCGGAGATCATGGCTCAGGTGGCCTCGCCAGGGAGAGGGTTCCGGGGGGTGAGGTAGCCGTCCCCGTCTTCACTCTTCACCCTTCACTTTCCACTCTCGCCCGCAGCATCTCGTTCACCATGCCCGGATTCGCCTGCCCCTGCGTCTTCTTCATGACCTGCCCTACGAGGAAGCCGATCGCCTTGCCCTTCCCGTCGCGCACGTCCTGCACCGGGCCGGGGTTCTCGGCGATCACCTCGTCGATCACGCTCTCCAGCGCGCCGGTGTCGGAGATCTGCTCGAGCCCCTCATCCGCCACGATCTCCGCCGCCAACTTGCCGGTCTCGAACATCGTCGCCAGCACATCCTTGGCGATCTTCCCGGAGATCACGTTGTCGTCGATGAGCCGCAGCAGCTCCGCGAGCTTCTCGCACGAGACCGTGCTGTCCGCGATCCCAATGTTCGCCTCGTTGAGCAGGCTCGTCAGATCGCCCATCACCCAGTTGCTGACGGTCTTGGCCGCGCCGCCGAAGGCTTTACAGGCGTCCTCGAAGTAGTCGGCAAGCTCCCGCGTCTCGGTCAGCACGCCCGCATCGTACTCGGGCAGCTCGTACTCGGCGCAGAAGCGCTCGCAGCGCGCTGCGGGCAACTCGGGGCAGCTCCCGACAATCTCGCGGACCCAGTCCGGGTCCGGCTCCAACGGCACCAGGTCGGGCTCGGGGAAGTACATGTAGTCGTCGGAGGTCTCTTTGCGCCGCATCAGCGCGGTGACGCCGTTGTTCTCGTCCCAGCGGCGCGTCTGCTGGAACAGTTCGCCCTCGCGCCCTTCCTTGACGGCTTTGCGCTGGCGGGCGATCTCGTACTTGACCGCCTCGTAGACCGAGCGGATGGAGTTGAGGTTCTTGATCTCGACAGTCGGCGTGGCCTCACCCGTCTGGCGGTCGTTGAGGTTCACGGTTGGCTCGGCGCGCATCGCGCCCTCGTCCATGTTCGCGGTGGAGACGCCGATGCCGCGCAGGATCAGCCGCAGTTGCGTGAGGTACTCGCGGCACTGCTCCGCGGTGGTGAAGTCCGGCTCGGTGACGACCTCCATCAGCGGGGTCCCGCCGCGGTTGTATTCGACCAGCGTGGAGCCTGACGCGAGGTGGATGTTCTTGCCGGTGTCCTCTTCGAGGTGCGCGCGCCGGACGCGGATGCGCACGGGCTCGCCATCCACGATCAGGTCGATGTAGCCGCCGAAGGTGAGCGGCTCATCGTACTGGGATATCTGGAAGTTCTTGGGCAGGTCCGGGTAGAAGTAGTTCTTCCGCGCGAACCGGCAGCGTTCGGCGACGCTGCAGCCCAGCGCCGCGCCGGTGAGGATGACGTACTCGACGGCTTTGCGGTTCGGCACCGGCAGGGAGCCGGGGAGGCCGAGGCAGGTCGGGCAGACGTTGGAGTTGGGCTCCGCGATCTTCGAGTCGGTGTCGAGTTGGACGTGAACTTCCAGTCCGATCATGGGCTCCATGGCCATCTGAATCACCTTACGGCTGACTGCGGGAATTGGGTGTGCTGGCGGTGCCAGCACCGGGTAGTTGGGAGGAGGGGCCGCGCATGCGCGCACGGCTCCCTCGACGCGCCGGGGCTATGATACACCGGGTGGGGGAGGCTTGTCGAGGGGGGCGGATGTTGCGGGGAGGGTCGCGGGCGGGTATACTGATCGTGACCGGTGCAGACGAGTTGTGGAGGAGCGGACCTCGATGGCGGACACGCGGACGGTAGAGGGGGACGCGCCGCCGGTCTTCACGGGGGACCCGGATCTGGACGCCCGCCTTGACGAGGAGCTTTCGCCGCAGACCAAGCGCTGGTGGAAGCGGGCCGTCGGCGCAATTCAGACAGACTTCAAGGTAGACGTTGAGGAGCTACTTCGGCTCTCTGCAGAAGACGACTGAGCGGGGGATGTAGTCTGTGACGACCAGTCGGACGCGTGACCTGCCGCGACGTGCGTTCCTCGACGCGCCGGGGCTATGATACACCGGGCGGGGAGGCTTGTCGAGGGGGGCCGACGGCCTAATCGTGCGACGGGCGTCTCGCCCGTCGGCTGTTGTCGTTGCTGTAATCCGTTTGTAGGACGGGCATCCTGCCCGTCGCCGTTGCCGTTCCGTAGTGCGGGCGCCCCCGCCCGCACGCCGTTGGCCGCCGCCGTCATCCGTTCGCCGAACGACCGCAGGCTGGGAAGCCTGCGCCACGAACGGCATTGATGAAGCCCAGCGGCCGCCGTGGACCGTCCCCAGTTTCACTCTTCCCCCTTCAGCCCACCGTACCCCGTCCCCACGTGCACCGGAGGCTCTTCCTGCATCGTCCCGAAGGTCGCGAACCCGAACGCATCCTCCCACTTCTCCGCGGGCTTGAGCACCATCACCGCGGGCCGCCCCAGCAGCGCCGGATCGCTCAGGTCCGTGTCCGCCCAGTAGTTGTATTGCGACTCCCGCCGGCCCACGTACTTCCCCGCGTCGTAGGTGGTCGGGCGGCCCTTGAGGTAGAACGCGAGCCGGCTCGCCTCGCCGTATGAGCCCGCGATCACGAACGGCTCCTTGCCCGTGCTTTCGCGCAGCGTCGCGCGCAGTCCATCGACGTATCCCGCCATCTCCCGCGCGCCGGCGATCCGGAACATCGGCACCGCTTTGCCGATCACCGGCATGCGCGCCCACGCGGTCGGGAAAGTCACGATCGTCGCGGTCACCAGCCCCCAGCCGATCATCCAGCGCCAGCCTACAACCCATGCGCTGCGCGGCGACCGCGGCGGCTGCACGCCTGCCTCGCGCGCGGCCCGTGCGTGCCGCAGCCACCCCCGCCGCTCCCGCAGCCACCGGGGGATGTCCGCCACCGAGTATTCCGCCACGATCGCCAGCAGCGTCAGGTAGCCGCTCACCGGCCAGTTCGCCTCCACGCCGGTCTTCAGCGAGGCGAGCGCGAAGAAGGCGATCGTTGGCAGGCCGACGCTCATGAGGAAGCAGTGCGCGGGCCAGCGTTCGGGCGCCTCGCCGCGCCGCCGGATCGACCGCACGGTCGCGAGCACGAGCAGCACGAACGCCGGCGGCCCGATCACGCCGACCTGCGTGCCGATCAGCTCCAGCAGCGAGCCGATCCCGTGCGGCTCCTCCCACTGAGGTGGGACGTCGCCACCGGGCGCGCCGAGGTGGCCGAGTTCGTGGCGCACCGCGGGCCAGCCGTTCTGCGAGTTCCAGACGATCCA
The DNA here is from genome assembly GCA_029821635.1 of Candidatus Zipacnadia bacterium. GTDB lineage: Bacteria > Armatimonadota > Zipacnadia > Zipacnadales > UBA5352 > UBA5352. Next base: position 3,688 of record JALGSW010000072.1, on the reverse strand, counting down.
CGGGGAGATGCCGATGAGGAAGCCGATCAGCACGATCGCGATGGCGATCACCAGCCACCGGTCCCAGCTCAGCTCGCGGCGCCGGAGGACGGCGTAGAGCAGCAGACCGGGGGCGAGCAGCACGATGATGTACTTCACGAGGAAGCCGCCGCCCATCGCCAGCCCGAGCGCCGCCCACAGCAGCCATGGCCGCTTGCCGCGCGCGTGGGCGCTGAAGGCGTGCCACGCGATCCACGCGCAGATCAGCCACGAGGTCATGAAGGGTGGGTCGATGGTCATGAGGACGCCTTCGAGCTGGAAGATCGGGATGAGGGAGAATGCGACGACTGCGAGGAATCCGGCGCGCTGATCGCGGGTAACGTCGTTGGTGAGGCGGGCGAGGACGAGTGCGCTGATGGCCGACGACAGCGCCGCGGGGATGCGCACCGCCCATTCGCTGACGCCAAACAGGCCGGTGCTGGCGGCGATCATCCATGCGATGCCGGGGCCTTTGGAGTAGTAGGAGAGGCTGAGGTGGCGCGACCACTCCCAGTAGTGCGCCTCATCGGCGATGAGTTCCCAGGGGCTGAGCCAGACGAGGTAGATGATGCGCAGCACGAGCAGGCCGAGCACGAGCATGATGGTCTCGCGCCAGCCGACGCGGTCGAGCCATCGCGCCTCCTGCCCGGCCTCGTTCTCAGTCTCTGTCACGCGTTCCTCTGCCACCCGATGCCGCCTCCTCCGAGGTGGTAGATTACGCGCAACGGGCGCGGGGCGCAAGGGGACTGTCGTTCTCCCCCTCTCCCGCCGTCGGCGCGCCGTTTGCGCCGAAAGGGGGAGGGGGCCGGGGGGAGGGGCGCCGTCGGCTACCTCCGAGCCGAACGACCGCAGGCTGGGAAGCCTGCGCCACGAACGGCAAGGATGACGCGCCACCGAGGTGCGCTTGCGAAGTCGCGCGAAGTCCGTCGTCGTTTCCGTCCTCCCCCTCTCCCGCCGTCGGCGCGCCGTTTGCGCCGAAAGGGGGAGGGGGCCGGGGGAGGGGCCGCCGTTCACCGCGCCAGATACACCTTCCCCTGGTCCTTCAGATGATCGTGCACGGTGCACCCCAGCGCCTCCGCCAGCCGCCGCAGGTCCACGCGCGTCACGCCGTCCTCGACAGCCGCGTTGCACTCGATCACCTCGCCGCCGGGCAGCAGCACCACCTTCGGCTGCGCGGCGGGGCCGCTCGTGGCCACGTTCGCGACGGCCTCTCGGAACTGCGCGAGCCCCAGCTTCAGGCCGGGGCAGGTCTTGCTGGCGAACTCACGGTGGAAGCGGATGGCCTTCGTGCTCAGGTCGAAGCGCGCCAGCAGCGCCGCGACGACCTCGTGCCCGACGCCCAGGCCCGCGTAGCGCCCCGGCTCGTCCCTGTCGAAGTTCGCGATGAACGAGACGCCGATGGTGTGCGCGTTGCGGCCGGAGACATGCGCGCCCGAGCGCTCGATCGGTCTGCAGAGGAAGATCGCGCCGCTCGGTCCGATCATCACGTGGTATCCGTTGTCCGACCAGCCGCGCACGTCCACGTGGTAGCGCCGCACGGCGCGCACCGTGTGGATCCCTCGGTAGTCGCTCGCCGCCGGGCTCCACGTGTGGTGCACTACGACCTCGTCGATCCCGCGCCCGACCTCGATCGCGTCGAGGTGCGCGCGGAACTGCGCCATGCTGACCTGCCGCTCCGTCGCCATGCTCCGACCTCCCCAGTGTACGCGTGCGAGGCCCGGATTGCTCCGGGCCTCGCGCGGATCGCTGCTGCGCTCTCAGTTCCTGGCGGTCGCTCAGGCGCCGCTCAGCGCGTATACGGCCGCCTCGAGCTTCTCACGCTCGACGCTCGTGTAGCCGGACTGCTTGAGCTTCTCCTCGACGTAGGCCCGCTTCGCCTCGCCGTTGCCAGGCCCGTAGATCTGCTCGGCCGCCCTCACCAGCTCGAGCAGGAGCTGGCGCAGCTTCTCGTCGTTGAGCCGCTGCACGTACCTGCGCACCAGCCCGAAGACCGCGGCGAGAACCAGCGTGCTGAAGCTCGGCAGCAGCACGTCCTGCAACCATCCTCCGATGACCTCGATCATGCGATCGCCTCCCTGCAAATGATAGGGCCCGCCGCTGTGGGCGGGCCCTCGTCGGACGCCTCGTTGTTGTCGTCAGTCGTTGCCGTTAGTCGTTTGTAGGACGGGCATCCTGCCCGTCAGCCGTTGCCGTTTGGAGCGACGCATCCCGTCGTCTGGATGCGTCGGCCGTTCGCGCACCACACAACCGAACGGCCACGGACCATTCGGAGCGGCTAAAGCCCCTCCGCTCCATACGGCTGAGCAACGGCACATCCCGTCTTTCGCCCCCTCTCCCGCAGGACTTCGCGCAGCGAAGTCACAGGGAGGAAAGGGGGCCGGGGGGGAGAGGCCGTCCCGTCCTACCGTCTGCACATCGCGATCAACACGCCCATGTGGTAGAGCGTGTAGAGGAATACGAAGCTGAACATCGCTTCGGTCAGCCACGCGTAGTCGAGCGGGCTGGCGTTCGCGCCGTTCATTACGCCCGCCATCGCGCTCACGCGCAGCAGCACCAGCAGGCCGATGCCGAGCTGACAGGGGCCGTTCACGCGCAGGCGCATCAGGGCGCGCCACACGCAGACGGCGCCGCCGAGAAACGCTGCCTCGCAGCCCGCCGTGAGCACCTGTGCGCACACAAGCTCAGCCGGCGTCATCGCTCTCACCTATCCCCTTCCACTCATGTTCGAATGCGCTCTCGATTCGTGCCTTGAACGTCCGCAGCGTGGTTGTGCCGCACACTGCCGCGAAAAACGCGGTGCCGAAGTCGTGGTTCACCACGTGCGCCATGGTCACCGACACCACCAGGTTGCCGAGGAAGCCCAGGTAGAGCCGTCCGGCACTCAGCCTCGGCAGCACCACCACCTCATCCTCCAGCGCTACGTTCGCCAGCGCCCCCAGCACTCCGGCCGCGGTGCAGCGCACGAACGGCCACGCCTGATCGATCATGGTCGCAAGGCTCGCCGCAAGGTGGCTCATCTCCCCCATGTCGCCTCAGCCCCTTCGTGCGCCGTCAGCCGTTGTAGGACAGGCTTTCCAGCCTGTCAGTCGTTGAGTCTTCCGCGACGGCTTGACAGGCTGGAAAGCCTGTCCTACGAACGACGCGAACTGCAGTCCCCTCACCGTTGCCGTACACCTTGCTGGTCGTTGCCGTCGCCTTTGCCGTATCCTGTGCCGTTGCCGTCCAATCCTGCCGGCGCGCAGCGCCGATCCTGTTATGCCGTTGCGGCCCTGTGCCGTTGCCGTCCAATCCTGCCGGCGCGCAGCGCCGATCCTGTTATGCCGTTGCGGCCGCACCCAGCCACCGCGCCGTCACGCGCGTCACCGCCGCCCCCGCGTCATCCCGCCGCCGGTCGAGCCGATGTCGCACCGAAGTGACGCGGTAGAGCTGGCCGTCTGCTCCGACGCTCTCGCCGCCGTAGACCTCGACGACCTGCCCGATCCGCACCTCCGGCAGCAGCGGCGTGAAGACCTCGAGGTGCTCGGGCCGGCGCGAGAGTGCCGCGAAGCGCTCCGCACAGAGCAGATCGGCCGTCTCCTGGCTGATGCAGCTCTCCAGCGCCTCCACGTGCATCTTCCGCCAGCCGACGTAGCGATCGCTCTGCGGGTCGTAGAGCGACGCCGCGTCGCAG
>JALGSW010000236.1 GCA_029821635.1 Candidatus Zipacnadia bacterium | reverse complement strand
TCGAACCGCCTCGTGGCGCCGGGCCTGGATCATCGCGAGAGCCCGCCCGAGGAGCTGCACCACGCGCTGAGCGACCTGCGTGTGCGCGTGCGCCTCGACGACGGCACCGCGCCCGAGCTTGCGTGGGTCGTGCCGAACACCCGCCGCGCCGCGGGCGGCCGCACGGCCGTTCCGACGGTGCTGCCGATCGAGATCGTCGAGCAGGACGGCGCGCGCTGGGCGAGCTTCACGTTGCCCGAGCTGATCGACTTCGCCGCAATCGGCCTGCTGCCGCGCGGCGAGCGCGCGGCCGTCGTGGGCATCGCGACCGACCGCGAGGCCGTCACCGCCGGCGAGGCGCTGGTCGCCACCGCCACGGTCGTGAACACCTCCGCGGCGCCGATCAGCGGCACCGTGCGGCCCGGGATCGAGGCCGGCCTGCAGTTCGCCGGGCAGCCCGCGCAGTTCGACCTCGCGCCGGGCGAGCAGTCCACGCACAGCTTCGAGCTCACCGCGCCCGTCGGCGTCGAGCCGGACTTCTATCAGATCAACATGGTGGCGACCGTCGCCGGCGAGGAGATCGCGTCCTCGCCCATCGAGGTGCGCCTGACACGCGACATCATCGTCACCAGCAACACCGAGCGCACGATCTTCCCGCTCGGCCACCTCGAGCCGCTCCTGCCGCTCACCGTACAGGTCAATACGGTCATGCCCTCCGCGCTGAGCATCACCCCCGAGCTGCCTGAGGGCTTCGGCGCCGAGCCCGCGCGCATCGCCCTGCAGCCGCTGCAGGACGGGCGGGAGCAGGCCGTCGAGTTCCGCTTCACCGCGCCCGATGACACCCCGCGCGTGGCCGAGGGTGCGCTGGTCATCGCGGGCACGCTGCGTGGCGAGGAGTACTCGCTGCGCCTGCCGCTCCGCCTCGCGGTCGGCACGGTCATCTACCGCAAGGAGGAGGCCTACAAGACCCACGCGAGCATGACGCCCGAGCCGATGCAGCTCCTCGCGATGGAGAACTCGCACGTGCTGGCGACCTTCATCGAGGGCAACGGCGTGGTGCACGACCTGATCCTGCGCGACACCAACACCGACCACCTCGTGCCCAGCCCCTACCCGTTCGGCTGGGTCTGGTACGCGCTCAGTGCAGGCTGGCACGTCACGGAGACGTCCGAAGCCGGCGACCGCGTCTGGGCGAAGCTCGAGGGCCGGGAGCCGGAGGCGGGCTGGCCGCTCACGATGACCTGGAGCCTCGCGGAGGACGACAATCACATCACGATCGACATCGACACGGGCGACGCGGGCCCGATGCCGAACCAATTCTACATGATGTCGCGCATCGGTATCGACGGGAAGGGCGAGCGAAGTATCTGGCCCACCGCCGACGGTCTGCAGGAACTGAAGTGGCGCGGGGGGCGGCGAGAGGTGGCCGCAGCGGACCTTACCGAGGGCTGGATGGCCGTGCAGGATGACGTGACCGGCCAGACCTTCGGCTGCCTGTTCAGCTTCCCGTCACTGGATCACGTCAAGGTGCGCCCCGGCGACAACAACTTCAACTACATGATCTTCTCCCCCAGCGCCGAGCATCCGATCGGCGACATCACGTTCGTCCTCTCCGCGACCCTCGGCGGCGTCGAAGGCGTACAGGAGCTGTACAAGGAGCTGGATCTGCCATGATTGCAGGGAGGTCAGCGATGAGAGTACTCGCATTCACACTCGCAGCCACCGTGGCGCTGCCCGCGGCGGCCGGGGAAATCCTGCTGCAGGGGAACGATCCGCTGGCGGTCATCGCCGCCAACCCCGAGCGGGCCTCGATGGCCTCGGGCGAAGCGGCCGCGGGCGGCATCGACGAAGGCCTGTCCGGCGACCTCGACTACTACCGCATCTCCGTCACCGAGGTCGGCAAGCGCTTCTACCAGACGCCCGACTCGATCGCCCTACGCGTGGATACAACGGGCGTCCGGGGCGAGCTGACGATCGAGGTCGGCGTGTACATGGGCACCTACGGCTCGAAGAATGGACAGGTGCTCTGGGATGCGGAGCCGATCCTCGATGTGAACGCCTACGGTCGCGGCAACGAGCGCGTGGAGACGCTCACCGCCACGCTCACGCCCGAACCCGGCATCCATGAGCTGCGCGTCGCCGACCGTGAGGGCGAGGGCACGTACATCACGATCGACGCGATCCGCCTGTCCGCGGAGGGCGAGCTTGCGCTGGTCGATGCGCGCGGCTTCCCCGTGGAGCTGAACTCGCCCTCGTTGCCGCCCGCAGAGGCGGAAGCGCTGGGCGAGACGCTCGCGGCGTTGCCGAACCTCGCGAAGCTCCGTGAGGGCGTGACGTGCCATGCCACCGAGACCTTCACGGTCCCGACGTGGTCCGCGAAGGCGGCCCTCGACGGCAACCCCGAAGATGGCAACTACTGGGCGGGCGGTACGCCGGCGCCCCACGCGCTGGTGATCGAGTACGCCGAGCCCATCACCTTCGACACCTGCCGCATCCTGTGGATGGGCGCAAACCGCGGCGTCGTCTACGGGCTGGAGGCGCGCGATCCGGCCCAGGACCGCTGGCGCCTCCTCTTCCACGATCCGCACAATCTGCTGGAGGCGCCCGTCTACGCCTTCGAGCCGGTCACCGCGACTTCGCTGCGGCTCACGATCCTCGATCTCACGGGCGATCAGCGGATGTTGATGCGCGCGTTTGAGCTCTTCAACCGCGCGGGAGGTGACGCACAGTGAGGACCCTTGCGACCGCCGCCCTCACGCTGCTGATCGCCGCGGCCTGTCCCGCCGACGAACTCACCGGCGCATGGCAGACCGCCGCCTCGTCGAACGCCGCGCAGTCGGCGCTCGTGCTCGACGCCGACCCCGTCACCGCCTGGCGCTCCGATGCGCCGCAGTCGGCGGGCGACTTCGTGCAGATCGACCTCGGCGCGCCGTGCGTGCTGCGCGAGGTCCGCGTGCTGACCGGCCCGCGCTACCCGTCCGACTTCCCGCGCGCGCTCGCGGTTGCGCTCGGCGCCGGTGACGGCCGCTTCGAGCGCGTCGCCTCCACCGCGAACCTCAACCGGCAGGAGCTGCGCCTGCGCTTCAACCCGCGCGTCGCCACGCAGATCCGCCTCGAACTCGCGGACTCGTCCGGCTACCACTGGGCGGTCGGGGGCGTCCGGCTCTTCGGCTCCACGGACCCGGCGTCCCTGAACGAGCGCGACGCAGTCGTCATCGCCGACGATGCCCCCGTGCTGGTGCGCATCGCCGCCGAGGACCTGCGCGAGTACCTCTCCCGCGCGACCGGCCTCCACCTGTCGCTCGTGAGCGACACCGAAGCCGCCGCCTACCCCGGCACAAAGTACGCCGTCGGCCGCAACGCGCTGACCGCCGGGAAGCTCGGCGACCTCGATGGCCTCGCCGATGAGGCGATCCTGCTGCGCACGGTCGGCGACACGGTCGTCATCGCGGGCAACACGCCCCGGGCAAGCGCCTATGCCGCCTGGCGCCTGCTGCACCGCATCGGCGTGCGCTGGTACTCGCCCGGCGACATGGGCGAGTACGTCCCATCGCTCGATCGCATCGACCTGAGCGATCTCGACGTGGTGCGCGAGCCGTCGATCGAGCTGCGACAGATCAGCAGCGTGCGCTGGGGCAACCTCGAGGAGGACGTGCTCTGGACGCTGCGCAACTGCCTCAGCCACGTCACCGAGGCCGCGACGCACTACTTCGAGGAGCGCACCGGCGCCGGTTGGACGCCCGCGCTGGTTGACTGGCCCTACGGCACCTACCCGCACAGCTTCCAGCGCCTCGTCTCGAAGAGTGACCTTGAGGCCCACCCGGACATGCAGCCGATGCACGACGGCGCTCGCCGGCTCTATGAGGCGCGCAACGAGAACTTCTGCACCAGCTCTCCCGATGCGGTCGAGGTCGTGGCTACGGAGGTGCTGGCCTGGTTCCGAGCGCACCCGGAGAGCCGCGCGTTCTCCATCTGCCCGCAGGACGGCGCAAAGTGGTGCGAGTGCGAGCGCTGTCAGGCGCTGGACGAGCCGCTCACGATGGAGAACTTCAGCCGCAAGGACATGCGCAACGTCTCCGATCGCTTCTTCACCTTCATCAACCAGGTCGCCGGGCGCGTGGCCGTCGAGTTCCCCGAGTGCGTCATCACCACCATCGCCTACGCGAACTGGCACCAGCCGCCACGGTTCGACGTGCACCCCAGGGTCCTCGTCGATGTCTGCCAGTACGGCTGCAGCTCCCACGCGGTCAACGACCCGGCCTGCGAGCAGAACGCCGAGATGCTCCGCCGCATGGTGGGCTGGCGCGAGCGCGCCACCGACCTCGGCGTCTACGACTACGTGCTGCTCAACAAACGCGCGCCGATGACCCCGCATCCCTACGGGCAGAGCGTGCCGGGCGAGCTCAAGTGGCTGGTCGATGAGATGCGCCTGCGGAGTTGGCGCAGCGAGTCCGCGGGCTGGCCCGCCGAGTGGAGCCCGGCCCCGTACTGGCTCGCGCTGCAGATGGCGTGGGACGCCGATCAAGACCCGCAGGCGCTGCTCGACGAGTTCATGGCCAACTACTACGGACCGGCCGAGGGCGCGCGCGACTACTGGCGCATCATGCAGGACCGCGTCGATGGCGGCGTTCACTATGGCAGCTACAACAATCCGCCGCGTGCGGAGATGTTCACGCCCGAGACGATCGCGGCGCTGGACGAGGCGCTCGCGAGCGCTGAGGCGCAGG
>JALGSW010000235.1 GCA_029821635.1 Candidatus Zipacnadia bacterium | reverse complement strand
GGGCAACAGCAACGGCAACGACTATCAACGGCTAACGACTAACGACCACAGCAGCCAAGACAACCGGACATTTCTACTTTGCTGCAGACCGGACATTTCTACTTTGCCTTTACAGGGAAAACCGGGGGCTTCCCGGATGGCACCGCTCGCCCCCCCCGCTACGGGCCGATGCGGAGCACGTCGATCTGCTCCGGGTCGGACGTGCCGAGGCGGTAGGCCTCGGTCGCGGGTGCGAGGTAGGGCACCTCAAGCTCGGGGCAGGCCCCACCGCCCGCCTCCTCGACCAGCTTCTCCTGCAGGATCTGCCGGCCGATCGTGTCCACGGCCACCGGGTCGGTCGAGGCCAGCACTCCGTTGTAGGCCCACGTGTCGTAGCCCCGCCCGCCCTCGCTGCGCTGGAAGGCCGGTGTGAGGGCGTCGATGATGTTCAGCACGACCATGCGCCGAATCGTGGCCTTCGCGGCGGCCTCGGGGAGCAGTTGCGGCTCGTGCCTGAGCCGCTGGCGGTCCACGTAGGGGACGGCCGCGAGGGAGTTGGCGAGTGCGCCGTACATGCCGATCTCCGGGTCAACGCGCAGGCGGGAGACGTTGATGATCTTCGTGCAGTAGTCGAAAACGATGCGCGTGAGGCCTTTGCGGTAGCCCTGGTCGTCGCTGGCCATCACGCGCACACCCGGTGTGTTGCCGCTGATGTCGTAGCCGGCGCGGAAGAGCGCGCTCTCCTCGCCCGCGAAGATCACGATGTTGCGCATGGGCACGCCGCGGTCCATGATCCCCCGCACCAGCGCCTCAAGCAGCGGGTCGTGCGGCTGGATGCCTTCGACGTCCACGAGGATGCCCACGCGGTCGCTTGCGCTCAGCAGCGCTTTCCAGGCGTCGTCATCGTCCTCGACGCCCATCGAGCCGGCAACCGCCTTGGCCAGCAGCCACTCGATCACTCCGTAGTCGATGCGCCCCTCGGGGTAGAGCCAGGCGGGGGTGAGCGGCCCTCCGACGGTCATGATGCTCCCGGCGCGAGCCAGCGCGACCGTGGAGCGCGACGGCTCCTCGGTCGGGGGATCGGCCCGAACGGGGCCATCTAAAGCCGCCACAGCCGCGATGACGGCCGCGGGCAGCAGTGCCCAATGCAGGTTACGAACGAATGCGCTCAACGCTTCTCTCTCCGCTTCAGGATGATGATTGCCCGCCCTCTTATGTACTGACATATCGGAGCGGCCACGGTTTCATCCATCGGGCGCGGAGAGGCCCTGCTGCTCCAGCCGCATTGCCGCCAGCAGCAGCCCGGCGACCGTCTTCGCGTCGTTCAGCTCACCGTCCCGGCACCACTCCAGCGCGTCGCTCAAGGGTGCCCGCACCAGCTCGATCTTCTCGTCCGCCTCGGACGCGCCCTCGGCAGGCTCGAGCTCCGTGGCGAGGTAGAGGCCGATCACCTCGGTGCTGTAGCCGGGCGTGACGAAGACCTCCGCGAGCGGCTCGATCTGCCCGGCGCGGTGGCCGATCTCCTCGACCAGTTCGCGGCGCATCGTCTCGATCATGTCCTCGCCCTGCTCGCGCGTTCCGGCGGGGATCTCGAGCATCACGCGACCGGCGGCGTGGCGCCACTGGCGCACGAGGATCACCTCACCGTCCTTCGTGATTGGGACCGCCGCGACCGCGCCGCGGTGCTCGACGATCTCGCGCTTCGACGACCCACCGTCGGGCAGCTCGACGTCATCCACGCGGAGGTTGATGATCTTCCCCTCGTAGACGCGCTCGGAGTTGACCGTCACCTCACGCAGGCGATTGCTGGCATCCTCAGTCACGACGCTCACTCCTGACATCTGTGGTCATTGCACACCGCTGGATTCGGCGCCGAACTCCGCCCTCCCTCCCGTGCGGAGAAGGCCCGGGCGCTGCGAGCGCGAAATGCGCCTCAGCATGACCGAAGGCCCGGGAGGGATCGACGATGCGCTGTGCGCGAGCGCTCATCCTGGCGGTCATACTTCCGGCGGCATCCTGCGTCGGGGCGGACGGGACCATCGTGCGAGGCGATGACGGCTGGGCCGTCACTGCCGGCGCCCTGGGGGTGTCGCTCGGCCGCGCTCCGGCTGAGATCGCCGGTATCGCTGTTGACGGAGAGACGGTCAGCGCGGGCGCGGGCGGGATAACGCTGATCGACGGGCGAGCTAAACGCGTGCTGCCGCCGCTGCAGTGCGGCGAGGCACAGGTCGATGGCGGCGCGCTCGCAACCGACTGGTCGCTGCCGGAGGAGGGCCTGCGCGGGAGCGTCTCGATCGCCCCGACGCCCTCCGGCCTTCGCTGGCTCCTCACGGTGGAGAACACGCGCCCCGAGCAGGCGTGGCTGGAGGCGCGGCTGGGCCTGCCGATCGACCCCGCGGAGGGCTGGAGCTACTGGGATGGCCGCAACGAGCCGGTGTCCATCGTGGCAGACTCGCGCGTGCTCGGGGCCCGTGCCGAGCCGGTGATGGGCGTGGAGGGCTGCACGCAACTGCCGACCCACTACGGCCTCAACACCCCCGTCAGCGCCGCCTGGTGCGACCGCGCGGGCCTTGCAGTAGGGCTGGACGTGGCGGAGATGCGCTCGTACTTTACGGGCGGCGCCGAGCCCGGTCTGTCCTCGCGCGATGCACTCTACTATGCCACGCACCTCGTGATCGACCCCGGCGAGACAGAGCAGGTGACCTTCCACGTCTTCGTCTTCGACCATGCGTGGGGCCTGCGCGGTGCACTCGAAGCAATGTACGCGCTCCACCCCGAGGCCTACCTGCCCGACCCCGCCACTGATCCGCGGATGATGGGCCACTGCATGATCACCGGTGCGCACACGCTCCTCCTCGGGCAGCCGTTCGTCTGGGAGGAGGCGCGCAGACTGCGGATGGGCTGGACGTGGGCCACAATGGCGCGCTACGCCGGCTTCTGCTACCCCGTTGAGGGCCGGCAGCCGACCGAGGAGCAGGCGCAGCAGATGTACTGGCCGTTCACGAACCCGCGCTACGACCAGTCCAACTGGGTCAGCGCCGCCATCGCCGAGCGCGGCTGGCTCACGCCCGAGGAGCACGTGCGCTACATGCAGGAGGCCCTCGACGGCGTCCGCGATGCGCTGGCAGTCGGCGGCGACATCACCGCGCAGTACGCCGACAAGGCGCTCATCGACACGGACTTCCCCGACTCGCGACTGATGACGCGCCCTGACATCTACGTGGACATCCCGAACCAGGCGCTGGTCTACGCCTGGGCGACACCATGGGGGCGCAGGCACGCGGAACTGGTCGATGAGCTGATGGAGACCATCCGGCCCGCGGGCGTCAACCTCGACAACGCCGTCGGCTACGACCGGCACTATGGGCTCGGGGTCGATGGATCGCCGGGGCGCGCGTTCAACCACGAGGCGGGGCGCGTCTACTGCATAGATGGCACGGCGCACGCGCTGCAGATCGCCAACGCGCGCGAGCACACGCCGGACGGCCGCAGACCCTTCGCGGGCGCCAACACGATCGGCACCTACTTCGGCGCGACCATGTGCGGCGCGAGCCTGATCGAGTCGCTCGCGCCCTTCCGCGAGAGCGACGAGGCGCCGCGGTGGCGTGGGAAGTTCACGCAGCCGGGCTACGAGCACTACATGGCCCTGCGCTACCTGCTGGGCGCGAAGATGATGATCTTCTGCGGCCCTTACCCGTGGTCGGTCGAGCTGACGGAGGAGCAGAAGGCTCTTCCCCAGCCCGAGCGCGACCGGGCCTTCGTGGCCGAGTACGAGCGGATGATGGTGGACTACCCGCTCTTCGCCTACCGCGTCGGCGCGGGCAGCATCAGCTACGTGCTGACGCCCTGCGCGAACGTGCGCGCGCACGCGGACACCGTGCAGCAGCTCGCACGAGCGGGCTGGCGACCTGTTCCCGGCGCGCGGGCCGATGACGACCGCCTGTGGGTCGAGCGCTTCGGCGAAGCCCCCGGCGGCTTCATCACCGTCGGCAACCCGACGGACGAGCCCGTGAACTCGACGGTGGCCTTCGACGCCGCGCGCATCGGCTGCGTCGCGATGGCGGGAGCCGACGGCTCGCCGATGGACGCCACGGTCGCGGCGGGCGCGTCGGCCTTCACGGTGACACTTGCGCCGCGTACGCCAATGGCCGCTCAGATGGTCGCGCGCTTCGAGCCCGCACTGCCGGATGGCTCGCGCGTGAGTGCCTCCGCAGCGCCGTCCGGCACTCGCATCGAGGTCGAGTGCCCTGCCGCCTGCGCGACGACACTGGCCTTCGCGCTGCCTGACAGGCACACGCTGACCGGTATCATGCTTGAGGGCGCGGAGGTCCCGGCCGACGGGACCTCATGCGCGCCGACGCTCCCCGCAGGGCGATCGGTCATCGAGATCGCGCACCAGAGCCCCTTCGAGGTGCCGGCTGAGGTGGCCGGGTTCGCGCTGCTGGAGGGTGACGCTGTCGGCTGCGCGATCGTGCTGCCGGACGGCGCCCCGGACGAGCTTCGCCGCGCCGCCAACCACCTGTCGCGCTATCTGCAGTACTGGCGCGCGCATGCGGACAACCCGACGCTGCGCTACGATCTGCTGTGGACGAAGGCCGATCCGGCGCTGCAGATCCCGATCGTCGAGGCTGCGGATGCCCCGGCCGGTGTGCGGCTGATCCTCCTCGGCGCGCCCGAGACGTCCGCCGTGCGAGGCGTCACGCCTCCGAAGCTGCCGGAGCACCTCGACGGCCGCGCGGCGCTGCTCGCCGGCGGCACGGTTCTCGCAGTGCAGGCCTACGAGCCCGCCGCGATGGACGCAACCATGCGGGCGCTCCTCGAGCGCCTCGACGAGCGCCACCCCTACTGAACCGCAAGGTTCGCTCATCCGAGCATGCGGGTAAGATACTCGTATGCC
>JALGSW010000071.1 GCA_029821635.1 Candidatus Zipacnadia bacterium | reverse complement strand
GGATCATGCCGATGGCATGGGTGATGCTCTACGCGATGGGCCTGCTGGCGTCGGTGGCGCTGCCGTCGGCTATGGGCGCGACGATGGTGGCGGTGATCGCGCTCGGAGCGATCGGCTGGAGCTACCTCTGGGCGTGGGACTTCGTTCCCGCCTACGGCGGCCCGCGGCTGGGTCTCGCGCTGCCGGAGCCGGAGTATGTGAGCCACCTCGTCCCCGCGCTGGTACTTGTGGCGATTTGCCTGATCGTGAGCGCGATCGTCGCGACGCGGGCGCTCTACCGCGCCACGTGGCGGCGCATCACGCGCGCGGCCGCGGGGCTGGCGGGCGGGATTGTGCTGGTGGTATTGGTGGCGCTGGGCGTGTGGGTGGTGACGAACTCGCGCTTCCCGGATGCCGTGAACATCTCGCTGGATGGCACCGGCCGGTATGCGATGCTCACCAGCCATGGCGCGCTCGGCGCGCTCGGCGGGGTGCAGGGGCTGTGGTCGCTTGAGCTCGATTCAGGAGATCTGCGCCAGATCGCGCCCAAGGGCGGAACGATCATCGAGGGCGCTGCCGACGCGCCTCGCGCGGCAATCAGTTGGCCAGTGCGCGAGGCCAATCGCGACTACGTCTGGGTCGCCGACCTCTCGACCGGCGAACTGTGGCGGACGGAGGCGGAGAGTTGGGGGGGCGATCTCTCCCCGGACGGCCAGTGGGTGGCGGCGTGGGATGAGGGCCTGGTGGTCTACCCGGTTGAGGGGCGTCACGAGCGGCCCCGTCGGCTGCTGCAGGAACCCGTCGCGCAGATGCCGGTGCTGGCGTGGGCGGGCGATGGCAAGAGCATCTACGTGGTGACCAGCCGCGAGCTGGATAAGCCCAGCCGGCTCTTGGAGGTAGACGCATTCAGTGGCTCGCAGTCACGCGAGTTGGCGCAGGTTGAGCCGGGCTGGATCAGTTGGGGAGCGCCGACCCACGGACGATGGGCGAGCCTCATACTCTCGCAGAACGCCCCCGACGCGCCAAACGAGATGGGGCTGCTGGACATGGAGACCGGCAGCATCACGTCCCTCGGCGAGTGGTCGATCAACTACCGTGGTTGGGCCGCGGACGGGAAGCACGCGTGGGCGAAGCGGGAGGTGGGCAATCGCGAGTATGAGCTGGCGCTGCTCGACCTGGCGACGGGCGAGCCGGTCCGCGTGCTGACGTCGGAGGACTTCGGCGGCGCGACGAGCATGAGCGGGAGTGCGTCGCCGCACAGCACGGACGTGTTGTTCTTCGTGTTCAAAGCCGGAAGCAGCACCCTCCATCCGGAGCGGGAGTGGTGGTGGCTGCCTGACGCACAGGCTCCGGCGCCGAAGCTGCTGGCGATCACCGACGAGGACCGCGTGGGCGGCTGGGCCGCCTCGGACGAGATCATCCTGCTGCGCGGGCGGATGGTCGAGGCGCTGAACCCGGAGACAGGTGCGCGCCGCGTGATCCGCGAATTGCCCGGACGCGAGCCGGAGGCCGAAGAAGACGCAACATAGCCGATGAGGGGGATTGCCGTGAAGACGATCATGCTCAGAGAGTTGCGCCGCCTGCGGACGCCGATCCTCGTGGCGTTGGGCGTGCTGGCGATCGCGACCATCGCGGAGGGTTTCCGGCCCGAACGCGGGGCCGGGCACGAGCACTGGCTGCTGGACATCTGGGCGCTTGCGATGCCCCTGCTGGCGCTGACGCTCGGCTGCGCGCTGGCGGCGGCTGAGCGCGGCTCGCACGAGACGCAGTTCGCGCGCGCGTGGCCGGTGAGCAGGCGCCATGAGTGGGCCGGGCGGCTGCTGGCGGGTCTGCTGCTCGTGGCGTCGCTGTGCGCCCTCACGACGGCCTGCACGGCGACGGGCGATGGTGACCCGGAGCGCCTCTTCAGCGCCATAGGCTACGATGAGCGGCCAATGGCGCTGCTCACCAGTACCCTTTGCCTGCTGGTCTTCAGCGTCGGCTTCATGGTCGGCGGCTTCGCGGCGAGCCCCTTCAGCGCCACGGTCATCTCCATCGTGCTCCTCGGCGCCGTCTGCCCCGCAACGTTCTACCTCATCAACGGCCCCATCGCCGACGCATTCGGACCGCGGCTCGGGATCGCCCTCTGGCGCCCGCTCGGGCACGCGGTAACGCTACTGAGCTGGCTCGCGCTGATGATGGCCGCGGCGACAGTCGGCTCCTCGTGGCTGGCCGCGCGCGGCGCGGCGCCGCTGGAGACGAGGCGCACGCGCAGGCGGACGCTGATCGCGTGGCCGCCGCTGACGGCGCTGGCGGTCGCGCTGGTGGTGGCGGGGACCTTCCCGTTCGGCGAGCCGACGCCGGACGACATCCGCCTGCTCGACTGGGCGCAACCGCTGCCCGACGGGCGGATCGCGTTCCTCGAGGGATGGTCCATGGGCATGCGCGAAGACGTTAGCTCGTACCACCTGGCGCGCGCGTGGGTGTTGGACCCCGCAACGCGCAGTCTGACCTGCGTCGGGCGCTGGCCGTGCGAGTACGTCGGGCCGACCGACGAGCCCGGACGTCTGCTCATCGACTGGGGGCGGCGAAGCGTCTGGCTGCGCGGCGAGGATGGTGGCCCGCGGTGGCTCGGTCGCGCCGAGGCGAGCGTCGGCACTGATAGCGCGTCGGAGCGCATCTCGCCCGATCGGCGGTGGCTCTACTGGTCAGAGCGGCTGATTGAGCTGCGTGACGGTCTCCCGGCGACGGAAGTGCCACGACCTGAGCGCGCGTCATCGCTGCACTGGGCAGCCGACGGATCGGCGGTGTTCTTCCGGGAAGATCGCTCGGAGACGAGTGAGGCGGCGATTCTGCGGCAGCAGATGCCCGGTGGGCAGGTCGAGGCACTGGCACCGATGCCCGGTTGGGCGATGTGGGCCTCCAGAATCAGCCCCGACGGCTCGGTGATCGCGTGGGTCGGGGACGAGCGGTACGGGATGCATGGCATGGAGTCCGGCATGGATCCGGGCATGGAGCCGCCGATGGAGCCCGTCATAGGCGGGCCGCCGGGCGGGTGGATGGAGCCGAGCAGCCAGGTCGAGGTGCTGCGCGTCGCTGACGGCGCGACGCTGATGGTCCAGCACACTGAGTCCATGGAGCGGCCGTGGGCGGGCGGTGGGCGCTATCTCTGGCTGGAACGGGCCCAATCCATCCTCGTGGTGGACACCGAGCATATGGAGGTGGCGACTCGGCTCGATCTGCAGGCGATGGGGCCCGAGGACGCGCAGACCGGGGTCGCATCGCAGGGGGACGCCGAGCAGAACTCCCCCGACGGGACACAGCGGGTGTTCTGGACGATCGGCTACCACAATGCGGACCCGTTCAGCTTCACGAAGACGCACATGTGGCTGGCGAACGCAGACGGCTCGGACGCGCGGCTGCTGCTCACTGACGAGAGGAACGATGCACCGCGCATGTGCGGCTGGATCGACGACGGCCACGTGCTGCTGATCCGCGACTCGCGCTGGCTGAGTTCGATCGACGTCGCCACGGGCGCCGAGGAGTTGCTCTACGAGACGCCGATGACCTGGGAGGAGTGGCACCGATGGCGGCGCTGATCGCGAGGGAACTGCGGCGGCTGCGCGCGCCGGTCGCGATCGTCTTCGGCCTGATGGTCGCCACGGGCCTCGGCTGGCTGGCCTACAAGCGCTTCATCGATGCGAAGGTCTACGGCAGCGCGATGATTCTCTGGATCCCGTTGCTGCCGCTGCTGGCGCTCGGCCTCGGCGCGCACATCTTCGCGACGGAGCGCGCGCACCGCGAGACTGCGTTCTCGCGCTCGTGGCCGGTCTCGGCGTGGCAGGTCTGGCTCGCGAAGGCCATCGTGAGCGTGGGCTTGCTGGCGCTCGGCTACGGGCTGTTCATCTACGTCACCGCGTGGACCGACCCGCGCGTGCTGCTCACGAGCGAAGCGCATGGCGCGTGGGCGATGGCGCTGCACG
This sequence comes from Candidatus Zipacnadia bacterium, assembly GCA_029821635.1. Lineage (GTDB taxonomy): Bacteria > Armatimonadota > Zipacnadia > Zipacnadales > UBA5352 > UBA5352. The sequence goes on along the minus strand of JALGSW010000071.1, from coordinate 25,550 downwards.
CCGCGATCTGCCTGCTGCTGCTCGCGGTGGGGATGGCCGCCTCCTCGGTGACGGCCACGCCGCTCGGCGCGCTTGTGGTCGGCGTGCTCGCGCTGGCGGTGGTGCTCGCGGGGATGGCGGGCGTGCTGGAGGGCATCGTGGGGCCGCTTTGGGGGCCGCTGCTCGGGCTGCACTGGCTCACGGTTGTCCTCACCTTGGTCGCGCCGACCGTGCTGGCGGTGGCGCTCAGCGCGGTCTTCCTCGGCGCATCGGCGGCGGCCACGCTCAGCCCAGGGCCGCTGGAGCACACGCGACGCACGCGCACCGGCGCGAAGTGGCTGGCGATCCTCAGCGTGGCGGTGATCCCGCCGCTGCTGCTCGCGGCGCTGGTTTTCGGTGAGCCGGACGCGGGGGACATCACGGACGCCTACGTAAGCGAAGCAGAGGGGAGCGATGTGCTGATCTGGGAGCCCTACTACTACGCGTGGTCTGCGGAGGTCTGGCGGCTGTGGCGGATGCGCGATGACGGCGGCGAGCTACGCTGCGTGGCTCGCTGGCCATCATGGCCCGTGGACACCGCCGGCCCCGGTGAGGTCGTGTCGTGGGGCGCGCGTTCGGGTGAGAGCAATACGCTATGGTATGCCGAGCCGGGCGGCAGGCTGCGGAAGCTTCCGGTGCGCTCCAACGCAGAGAGAGCCCTCGCATCGCCATCCGGCAGGCTTCTGTGCGTCGCCCCGTATGTGCTGCAAATCGGCAAGCGGATCGAGGTGCTGGACGCGCGGCTGCCGGAGGGCAAGGAGGAGCGCTCACGTGATCCGCACAACGTGTCCCCGCTGGCGTTCGCGCCCGACGAGAGCGCGCTCTATTGGAGATACGGCGTGTATAGCGCGCCGGACGCGCTCTGGTCGATGGACCTGCAGACCGGCGAGTCGCGCCTCGTCGCCTCCCCACCCGAGGAGGCGACCAACGCGTGGCCCTCGATCTCACCCGATGGCCGCTGGGTGGCATGGACGGCGACGAAGCGATTCCCCGAGCCGGAGCCCGGAGACGGGGCCGAGCGCATTCCCGATGAGCACTGGACGGTCATCGAGGAGGTCGGAGGCGAGCGGCGGCGGGTGATCGCCGACACGAGACCGCGCGAGTGGTCACCGGACGGCACACGCATCCTCGTCTACCCCGTCGGAGGCGGAGACGTGAGCATCGTGCAGGTGCCTTCGGGGGCGACGATCGCCACGATCGTGGCCCGCGTGCCGCGCGCGGAGCGGTGGGGCTGCCATTACGGGATGTGGTCGCCCGACGGGAATCGCTTGACGCTGAGCGGCTTCCGGACCATCGTGAGGCATCTCGGGCAAGGGAGCAGCGGCGATACGCGGCAGTACAGCCTGTGGGTGGCCAACGCCGACGGCTCCGGGATGCGGCGGCTGTGCCTGCGGGACAACATGGTCTTCGCCACGTGGGTGAGCGATGACCGGCTGCTGGTGAGCGGATGGCGCTCGGAGGAGGTCGTCAGCATCGACCTGTCCACCGGGCGGGAGACGGTGGTGCTCAGGACGCACTCGCGCAAGGCGCCCGACTACCCGGGGCTGTCTCAGTGAGGGAGAGCGCTGTGAAGACGATCATGCTCAGAGAGCTGCGCCGCCTGCGGACGCCGGTCCTCGTGGTCCTGGGGATCGTGGGCCTCTACGCGTTGGCGGCCCTGCTGCTGAGTGGCTCCGTGTCCCCGCGTGTGCGCATCGGCGGCGCGGTCGCGTGGCTGGTGGCGCTGCCCCTGCTGGCGCTCGCCCTGGGCGCTCGGTTGATGGCTCCATCAGAGGATCAGTGCCCCCGGTCGTGGCTCGCGAAGGCCATCGTGGGCGCAGGGTTGCTGGCGGGCCTGTACGGGCTGCTGATCGGGGCGGTGGCGTGGACCGATCCGCTGCTCGTGCGATTGCACGGCGACGTCGCGCTGCTGCTGCCGGGCGTAGTGCCGCCGATCGTGACGCACTTCGCGCTCAGCGTGCTGCTGTTGTGCGCCGCGATGGCGATCTCATCGGTGAGCCGCACGCGCATCGTGGCGGCGGCCGTCGCGCCGGTCGCGGTCGCGGCGGTGCTGGGCCTGTACGCGACGGCGACCGAGTGGGTCTTCGGGCCACTCTGGGGACCGTTCATCGGCGTTCACTGGCGCACGGCGCACCTGGCGCTGGACCAACTGACCGTCCTCGCACTCGTGCTGGGCGCGATCTTCCTGGTGGCCTTCGCGAGGGCGGATCGCGGTCAGCGTATGCGCACGGGCTTCCTGTGGCTCGTGGGACTGTCGATCGGCTCAATGCCGCCGCTGGCACTTGCGGCGTGGCTGCTGGGCGCTCCGCTTGAGGAGAGCGGCGGGCTCCCATGGCTCAACGAGGCGCACGATGGCTCTGCACTGGTGGTGGGCATGCGGCTCCTGCCCTACGAGGAACAGGCCGCCTGGATCGCCACGGTCAACGACGATGGCAGCGACTCGCGTGTCGTCGCGCGCGGGCCGATCAATGCTCTCCGCACCAATGGCCCGGGATTGGTCTTCGTCTGGGGCTGCAAGCCGCTCCGAGGCACAGGGCTGAGGGGAGGACCCGAATACCCCTACCGCGGACCGCTGTGGTTCTGCAGCGCCAACGGACGCATCCGGCGTCTGCCGGTGAGCGCTCGTGAGGTGTACGACGAGCAGTCGTGCCTCGCCTCCCCGTCCGGCGAACTGCTCTGCATCAGCCCTCGCGTCCTTCGTCTGGGCGAACGGATCGAAGCGCTCGATCTGCGGGTGGGAAGCCCGGTGCAGGTCTCAGCGGATGAACGACGGCTCTTCTGGCGGGGGCCAGGCCAGCAACTGGCGGTCACTGAACTCGATACCGGCCGCTCCTGGATGGTCCCGCCGCCTGCCGATGCCCCTGGGGCGAGCTACGATGTGTCGCCTGATGGCAGATGGGTCGCATGGCGGGAGATTACCGGGCCGCCGGGCGACTGGAGCGTACGCCGAACGATCATCGAGGAGGTCGGTGGCGACCGCCGAGCCGAGTTCGCCGGACGGTCGGTTGCGCGCGGCGCGTGGTCGCCGGATGGCCAGTACTGTCTCCTCGAGGATAGTAGTTCGTCGCGGCCGAATGAAGGGACGGCCTTCCTCGAGTTGCTCGAACTGCCCTCATTGCGGATCGTGCGGACGATCCGGGCGGATGCCGTGCGGTCTGACCTGTCCAGGCTGCGGCTTTTCGAGCACGCGTGGTCTCCCGATGGCAGATGGTTTGCGTTCCTGGGCAGGGAACTCATCAGCACTCACACGGAGGTCCTGTCGAGTGGCGAGGTCAGAGAGCACCCCACGTTCGCCTCCAGCGGCTGGGTCTGGCAGGTGGCGGTGGCGGAGCCAGTGCTGCTCTCCGCCGAAGACCCGCTCTACGAGTGCGTGTGGTCCGGCAACGATCGGCTGATCGCCGGCGGGATGGAGGGAATCGTCGCCATCGACGTGCCCTCCGGCCGCCAGACCAGCGTCGTCCAGTGGAGTATGCCGAATGGTTCCGCGCTCAACGACCTTCTCAACGAGTGGCGACGCTATCGGCGGCGTTGAGCACGGCTTCTACTCCGCGCTGAGCGCGCCGAGGTGCGCGCGGGTGCGGTCGGCGACCCACGCGTCCAGCGCATCGCGGGCCTCGGCGGGCTTGCCCGCCGCGACGAGCCCGCGCACCTGCGCCTCCAGGCCGCGCTGAGCCGCGAATGCCTGCGCCTCGATCGGCTCCCAGCGGCTGAAGTCGTCCGGGGACTCGCGGCCCGCAAGGTCCGCGTCTCCGCTCAGCAGCGCGCGCGGCGTGCGCGTGCCGCCCATGAAGAGCGGGAAGGCGAGGGACTTCGCGGGCATCGTCACCCACGCGACCGTCAGCAGGTCCGGATGATCGCGGCTGATCTCGGCCGAGAGGCCGGAGATCGAGCTTGCGAAGCACATCGCCGGGTCGCGCGAAACGTTCTGGAAGGCCGCGAAGCCGACCGGCTCCGGCAGCTCCTGCAGGCGCGCGGTCGCGGCGCCGCGGTCCACGCTCATGTAGGCCTTCTCGGTGTGCCAGGCGTGCTCGACGCGCGTGTTGTTGGTGCTGATCTCGAGAATCGCGCCGGTGGCATCCACGAACAGCCAGTGCGTGCCCCACTTCTCGCCGCCCGCGTAGGAGCCGTCGCCTACGAACTGCTCGATGATCGCCAGCGCTTCGGCGCAATCGGACGCGCGCTCGGCGATGTAGCGCAGCACCGAGGTGTTCATCCAGCCGCGGTAGCGCGGCGCCTCGACCGGCAGCCCGCCCACGTCCGAGCACCCCGCGAGGCCCCGCTCGTTAACCATCATCATACTCGAGACCACGCTCGCGTCGCTCACCGCGATGAAGCGGTTCACGCCGGGCGCGTCGGTGTCGATCACGAATGCGCACTGGGGCTTGGACACGTTGTCGCGGTTCTTGTGGAAGAAAACGCGCCCGTCCTCGGTGTGCTCGGGCGCGACCGCGTAGGAGGTGCACTCGTCGCCGCGCCAGACGCCCCGGTAGACGCTGCCGACGTACGCGAGGTAGAGGTCGCGATCGACGCCCGCGGCGTCCGCGACGGCGTTGGCCTCGGCGATCCGGTGCGGCGCGAACTCGACCGTGAGGCGCGTGGCTTTCTCCGAGCGCCGGAGCAGCTCGTCATGCGTCAGGCCGACCTCCTCCGCGGGATGGAGGTAGTGCTCGTCCATGTCCGCGCGGATGGCGTCCGCGTTCAACTCGCCCCAGCGGCGGCCGATCTCGGCGGGACTGCCGACGAGGGCGATGCCCGGGTCGGGTGCGACCTTCTGCAGCTCGCGGTCCATGACAGCGATCACCTCGGGGGACGCAGGCCGGATGGGCCCGCAGGGCGAATCAGTACGTAGGCGAAGGGCATTTCCTCGCGATGAGGAGCGGCCCTTCAGGGCGCCCCGGGACGGTCCGTGAAACCGCGGAGGGGGCTCGGGCGTCCAATGCAGTAACGATGGCGCGCGGATGCGCGGAGGTGGGCATGATGATGAGGCGCATGACGGTTGCACTGATGGTATTCGGCGGGCTGATCGTGCTGGCGGCGCTGCCGGCGACCGCTGAGCGCCGGCCGGAGCCGATGGAGCTGCTGGACGCGCTCGGCACCGGCCGGGTGGACGCGGTGTTCTACGGCAACGGAGACCAGTCGGTGCGGGGGCGCATCCGGCGCTCGGCGTTCGGCCCCGAGCAGCTCTACGTGGCGCCCGGCACGCAGTTCTGGGCGCAGCGCGAGGGCCTGCAGGGCATGACGACGCTCGGCTGGGTGCCGATCGACCTGGCGCGGGGCAACATCGCGTACGTGGACATCCCGGCCGCATGTACGAACTACGCGCGCCCTGCGCCGACACCCTACGACCGCATGAACGTGGTCTGCTGCCCGGAGCCGCGCATGGCGGCGCTCGCGGAGTACGTGGGGCGCGTGCGCCCGCCTCAGCCCGTAGCGCAGATCGCGGTCTGGGCGGTGGCGAACAACCCGGAGTGGTCGGAAATCGCCGGCCTGGTCGAGGCGAAGGCGGCGGACCAGACCGAGGAAGAGCGCGCGGCGACCGTCGCGATGTGGCGCCAGCAGGCGGCTGCGTTGATGCAGACGGCGGGGCTCAACGTGGCGAGCTACCGGATGTTCCGGTAGGCGGGCCGGGCGGCCACGTGTGGGAGGGATCTCAGCCGCGGCACTTCCGCTTGACAGGCGTGAGCTGTTTCGGCGAGAATCGACATGGAGGGCAGCCTTGACTGCACACGAACAGAGGATGGCGGTTGCAGGGCAACTTGCGCGGTGGCTTCGCCGGCGCTTCGGCGATGCTATCGCGGACGTGCGTCTGTACGGGTCGGTGGCACGGGGAACCGACCGAGCCACGTCCGACATCGACCTGCTTATCCTCGTCAATAGACCTTTGAGGTACGAGGAACGCGAGGAGCTTTCGGCGCGCGCTTACGAGCTCGACCTCGAGCACGGGACGGTCACGCAGTGCCTCGTCCGAACAGTGGCTGAGTGGGCGCGGCCCGAAGTACAGTGCGGGGGGCTGGCGCGCGAGGTGTCCCACGAGGGAGTCGCGGTATGACCGAGGGAGTAGCGGAGCGCGCCAGACGGTTCATGGAACTCGCGGATGAGGCGCTGGCAGACGCGTCCGCCGCTCGGAAGCGTGACAGCCGACGGGCTTCCCTCAACCGGGCATACTACGCGGCCTTCTACGCCGCATCGGCGCTTATCACCGTGCTGGGGCTCTATAGCAGCAAGCACCAGGGCATCTTGAGCTTCTTCGACCGGGAGCTAGTCCTCGCTGGCCACATGGATCGGCGGCACGGCCGCGCTCTGCACCGCCTCTTCGAGCTCCGCAGCGATGCTGACTACGAGATCTTCGGCGCCTTCTCGACTGAGCAGGCTGATTGGGCGATCGAGGCAGCGGGCGCTCTGATCGGCGACGCCAGGGAAGCGCTCGGCCGGCTGTTGGCGGAGTAGTCCTCACGCCTTCAGCACATACACCGGCATCAGTCGCGCGGCGATCTCGCCCAGGGAGTACTCGGCGCTGGCGAGGATCACGCGGCGGCCGCGGTAGGCGTACGTCAGGTCGCGTGGAGTGCCGAGCATGATGCGCACGGCGTGCTCCACCGCCTCCACCTCGTAGTAGCGCCGCCCGTGGAACTCGTGCACCTGCAGCACTCGTGAGAGCCCCGGCAGCATGTAGCCCGCCCCGTGCGGGATCACGTTCGCGCCCCGGAGCTGGTCGAGCACCCCGTGCCTCTCCGCCCGCTCCCGCCAGCTCAGCACGTCGATCGTGGCGTCGGTCAGGTTCGGCAGCGCGTGGAAGAGGTAGCCGGGCGTGCTCTCCCGCAGCATCACGGGCATCAGGCCGCCCTGCGAGGTGTCCTGGCAGCCGAGCACCGCGGCGTTGGGGTTCACGAGGCCCTGGTGGTGCAGGTTCGCAATCAGCTCGAAGTCATCGAAGAGCCGCTCCGCCGCCATCAGCCGCCGCCGCGTGATGAAATCATCCGCGCGCTGGAAGAACTCCCAGTACTCCCGCGCGTCATCGCCCAGCAGCGTCCGGCACGGCCCCCACGGCGTCTCGAAGACGGTCATACGGCGCTGGATTTCGGCGCTGTCGTGCCAGTACAGGCCCATCCCCAACTCGTTGTCGCCGCGCAGTTCATCGCCGGAGAAGTGCATCACGAAGCACCAGGCGGGCAGTTTAGCCCTGGGAGCCACCGGTTCGGCGCGCATCATGTCCACGAAGTGGTTGCCGGTGCCGATGTCCCAGTCGAGCGCGATGCCGTCGAGCTGGGCGCGGTCGTCGAGCATGGCGTCGAGGCGCTCTGCGGTCTCCACGAGCGCCTGCGGCTCGCTCAGCCCCCCGACGAGCATTCCGCAGCAGTTGGGCTTGATGTCGAGGAAGACGACCTCGCGGTCGCCCGGCCCCCACGTGACCTTGCCACCGTAGCCGATCCCGGCGTTCCAGCGCTCGTCATTGCGCGTGACTGTCAGGTCGGGGGTGGCGATGAAGGTCGCGTCCGGGGTGTGGCCCAGCTCGCGCAGGACGTAGTGCATCTTGGCGATGCCGTAGCGCATGTTCAGCAGGCTCATCTCGGCCGCGACGTCGCCAAGGCCCATCGAGAAGATGTGTTCATCGGCGCGCTCAATAGCTTCATTCCGCTGTGTGTCGGTCATCTCCGCGCACTCCCGCATGTCAACTACATTCAGTAGTACGATGACAGGTTTCTCCGCGCGCTGGTGAACTCCTGTCGGGCGCGAAGAAAGTGGCATGGCGTGAGGAAGCGGGGGGTTAACCAGGCGAAGCGCCGGTTGATGAGGTCCCGGCGCCTCGCAAGGGGCAACCAGCTTTGGGGTGCCATCATAGTAGCACACATTCCGGGGCTCATGCGTGAAAGTTGCGTGAGGTCTCGCCGAGGGCTGCCAACCGGCGCGCGGGGCTGTTGTTGACGCGATCTGCACAGTTCTTGCAGGAGAACCGGCGCCGGGCGCGTATGTACATGGCAGGAGACACCCGGAGGTGCGCCGCAGACGATGGCCATCATCGAAGACCTGCCTATCATTCCACTCAATTCAGTACTGTTCCCGGGCGCGCCCACGACGCTCCACATCCATGAGGAGCGCTACCGGGAGATGCTGCAGAAAGTCGAAAACGGCGACGGCTACTTCGGCGTCGCGCTGCTCCGTGCCGGCAAGGAAGTCGGCGGCCCCGGCATTCCGCACGACATCGGCACCATCGCGCACATCTCGGAGGTGGCGAAGCTGCCTGACGGCTCGAGCATGGTGCTGGCGATGGGCGGCGCGCGCTTCCGCATCCGCGCGATCCTCAGCACGATGCCGGTCGTGCACGCGGATGTGGAGCTGATTGAGGACCGCGCGCCGACGAATGGCGAGGACATCTTCGGCGTGAACGCGGCGCGGTCCGAGCTTGTGGAGCTGATGACGCTGGTGCTGCGCACGATCGGCACGAATGATGCGCCGCTGGACGTCCCGAATGACCCCACGCAGCTCTCATGGGCGATTGCAGCGAACCTGCAAATGAAGCTGGCGCAGCAGCAGGAGATTCTGGAGATGGACACGCCCGGGAACCGGCTGAGCGCGGTGCTCCCGGCGCTGCGCAAGGAGATTCGGCACTATCGCGTGATGGCGGCGGCGCGGCGCAAGCTCGAGACGCTCGGCATGGTGGGGACGGACGATGACTCACCGTTCTCGCGCAGTTGAGGGCGGCGCGTCGTGGCGCGAGTGCTCGCCCGTGCGTCGAGGTCGTGCGCAGGGCCTGTTCCAGTCGGTCCCCCGAGCGGAGTTTGCCGCTGGCTTGACACTGCGGCAGGCCAAGCGTACAATCGACGGCGTGATGAAGACATCGACGCCGCTCCTAATCGCAGCCACGCTCGCAGTCGCGCTCACTGTCACCGCGTCTCCCGGCCTCGCGCAGTCGCCTCTGGCCGGGTACGCTGCGTCAACGGGCGACGTCCTCAACGTCACAGTCTTCGGCGAGGAGCAGTTCAGCGGCAGATTCCGCGTCGGTCCCACCGGCACCATCCCCATGCCCGCGATGGGCAATGTCCAGGTCGGTGGCAAGACGCTCGATGAGATCGCCGACCTGATCGGCACCGACCTTCGCCGGCTCCTCAAGCGGCCGATGGTGACCGTTGCCCTCGACGAGCTGGCCTCCGAGCGCAAGATATTCACTACCGGCGAAGTGCAGTCCGTCGGCCCGATGGTGCTTCCGTACGGGGCGACGGTGGCGGATGCCGTGGCCGCGGCGGGGCCGTCCGCGATCGCCGACCTGCGCGTCGTGCGCCTTACGCGGATCGGTCAGCAGCCGATCACGCTCGACCTCTCCGGCCTGCGCAGCGGAACGGTCATCGACGCATTTATCCCGATCCAGTATGGGGACGCGATCTACGTGCCGCAGCTTGAGGACCGGATCGCGGTGCTCGGCGAGGTCAGGCAGCCGGGCGAGACGCTCCTGCCTGTGGGACGGGACGTGAAAGTCCTCGAAGCCATCTCAGGGATAGGCGGCGGGTTGACGGAGGGTGCGGACCGCGGCTCGGCAATGATCATGCGGGCTGGCGAGCCGGTCATCCACGTGGACCTGCGCCGGCTGCTCGAAGAGGGCGACCTGACGCAGAACAAGGTGCTGCAGGCTGGTGACGTGCTCGTGGTGCGCCAGGCGGGGAAGATCTCCGTCCTCGGCGAAGTGCGGGCGCCGCAGTCGTTCCAGATCACCGAGCCGATCTCGGTGGTGGAGGCGTTGGCGCGCGTCGGGAGCACGACCCCGGAAGCGGACCTGCGACGCGCGCAGGTCATTACGCCCGATGGCTCGATCCCGATCGACCTCGATGCGCTCATCATGCGCGGCGAGATGCAGTACAATCTCACGATGAACCAGGGCGACGTGCTGCTCGTGCCGCCGGCGGCACCCGAGACGGTGCTGGTGCTCGGAGCGGTCGAGCGTCGCGGCGTCATCGACATCCGCGAGCAGCAGCAGCGCGATGTGCTGCGCCTGCTCACCGTCGCCGGGCCGACGCCGATGGCAGACCTCAAGACCGTTCACGTCTACCGCGAGAGTGAGATCATTACCGTCAACGTCGAGGACATGTTTGACGGTGACCTCTCCGAGAACGTCGCGCTCGCGCCCGATGACATCGTCTTCGTGCCGGAGGTCAACACGGTCTATCTGATGGGCGCGGTCAACCGCCAGGGCACGATCCCGCTCACCGAGGACCTCACGCTTCTCGACGTGGTGTCCACGCATGCGAACTTCCAGGTCGCGAACATGAGACAGGTCACGGTCATGCGCACCAACGAGTTCGGCGAGACGGAGTTCCTGACGAGGAACATGGGTCAGATCAACAAGGAGATCGCGCCGGAAGACATGCCGATGGAGGAGGGCGATGTGATCGTCGTCCCCTTCCGCGAACGCGGCTTCGACTGGGGCGAGGCGCGCAACGCGCTCTGGGCTGTCGGAAGCCTCTGGGGTCTGTTGAAGGCGTTCTTCTGATCTGACGCGCGGCCTACTTCGCACACGAACGAATACGGGCGCCGGTGAGAGCCGGCGCCCGTTGCAGTGTACGCGACCGGTGCGCCAGGACTACCCGCGGCGGAATGCGGGCTGTTCGCGCGCCTCCCGCTCGGCCTGTTCTCGCAGCAGCCGCTGCGCCATCTCCTGCAGCGTGCCGTGCGCGTGCTCGAAGAACATGCGGTAGGCCTTGCAGAAGTACGTCGGCTGCGCGGCGTCCCCGAGCAGTACGCGGTACTTCGGACAGCCGCCGTGGCAGTACGCGAACCACTCGCAGGCCCGGCACTCGTCCAGCCCGGCGGTCTTGCGCGCGCGGAAGGTCTTGTAGCGCTCCAGCCGCGGGATGTGATGGAAGCGCATGTCGTGGATGTTGCCGTACTTCCACTGGTCCTCGACGAAGAAGTCGCAGGCGTAGATGTCACCGTTGTGCTCGACGACGAAGTAGGGGCCGCACTCGGGCCCGAACATGCAGGTCGGGTGCGGGTGGCCCATCACCACCGCGAGCGCGTCGTCGAACATGCGCACATACGCCTGCCTCGGCTTCTCCGCCACCCACAGGTCGAAGAGCTCGCACAGGAAGTGCCCGTAGTCCTCGGGGTCGATGGTGAAATCGGCGAGGCCGGTCCCGGACGGACCGTTCTCCGCGAGGGGTATGAACTGTAGAAAGTCCACGCCGAGGCTGAGGAGGTACTCGTAGGTCTCGGCCGGGCGGTGGACGTTGTGCGGCTGGACCATCGAGAGGACGTTGACCTCGACGTCATGCGCAAGCAGGTTCTCGACGGCCGTCACCACGCGGGCGTGTGAGCCCTTCCCACCGTGGTCGACTCTGAACGCGTCGTGCACCTCGGCCGGGCCGTCGATGCTCACGCCCACGAGGAAGTGGTACTCGTTGAGGAACTTCGCCCACTCCGGATCATCGAGCAGCACCGCGTTGGTCTGCAGGCTGTTGGAGACCTGCTGGCCATCGCGGCCGTAGAGTTGCTGGTAGTGGACCGCGCGCTTGAAGAAGTCCAGGCCCATCAGCGTCGGCTCGCCGCCCTGCCAGGCGAAGGGCACCATGCGGTCGTGGTAGTTCATGTACTTGCGGATGAACTCGCGCAGCGTCTCATCGCTCATCCGGTGCCTGGGCTCGTCAGGGAAAAGCTCGCTCTTCCCCGAGTAGAAGCAGTACCTGCATGCGAGGTTGCAGTCGGGTCCCGCGGGCTTGATCAGTACCGTCAGCGGCTCCTGCGGCATCGTGCGATCACTCAGTCTCCAGTCGCGCGTCATCCGCCGCGCTGAAAACCACGCGGCAGCGGGCGTCTCCCTTGCAGATCGCCTCGGCCATCTGCGCTACGATCGGCGGGCCGCCTTCGGGCGAGAACTCCTCCGCCCACACGGCGGCTTCGGTGGCGCAGATGCGATCGGCGATCTCGGGCCCGAGGTGCTCGCGACCGCTCTGGGCAAGCACCGCGCGCCAGGGGCACTCCGAGATGACGATCTCCGTCTCGCCGGGGTTCTGGGACCGCAGTTCGTAGCGATGCCCCTCGGCCGCGAACTTGAGTGCCATGCAACGCGCGAGTGCGCCGGGCGTGTCCTCCTGTACGTCGAGCAACTCGCGGGCGTTGCGCGCCTGGATCTTCGGCATGACCCGCCAGACGCGCTCATCGACCTCCAACGCCCGCTCCAGCCCCTCGTCCTCCTCGAGCATCACGAACCAGAGTCCGTCCGCGGCGAAGTAGCTCCGCCGGAGCATTTCGACCATCATGTGACTGCCTGTCTCCACGTTATCGCCTCGTCAGTATGCGCCATGCTCACGCGTCAGCTCGACCGCGTACGCGTAGTCCTCAAAGCCTACGGTCGGCGGCACGGAGTGATCGGAGTGCCAGATGTAGCCGCCGCCGGGCTTCGCCGCCTCGACCTTGCTGACCACCTCGTGGCGGATCGCGTCCCGGTCGCCGGATGCGAAGACGTCCACGTTCATGTTGCCGAAGAGCGTGATGCGGTCGCCGTGTAGCGGCTTCATGAGGCGCACATCGTTGCCACAGCGCGCCTCCAGCGGCTGGATGGCGTCGAAGCCCGCATCGATCAGGTGCGCGACGAGGTCGCGCGCGTCGCCGCAGCAGTGCAGCAGCAGGAAGAGCCCGTTCTCGTGGCAGAAGTCGGCGACCTTGCGGTGCCACGGCAGCATCAGCTCGCGGTACATCTTCTGCGAGAAGAACATCCCGTTGCGGTAGCAGAAGTCGGAGAAGTACCAGAGGCCGTCGGGCCTGGCGCCGGTCGCGAGCGCCATGCGCAGCAGCTCGAGCTGAAGCTCGGTCTGCGTGGCGACCATCTCCTCGAACCACTCCGGCTCGCCCGCCATCGCCATGAAGGCGCGCGTCATCCCGAGCGTGCGCCACACCCACCACACCGGCTCGGCGGGCTGCAGGACCGCGAAATCATCGCGCGCGTGGATCGCCTCGATGCGCGCGGGCAGGTCCTCGGGGACGCGATCGGTGGTCGGCTGCAGGCGCTCGCGTACGCGCTCCCAGTCCTCGGGCGTCTTCACGAGCTGATCGACCTCGGCGGAGGTCGCGTACTGCTCCTTCCAGCGCTTGTGCACCGCCCCGTCGCGGTCGCGGCTGACGGTCCACTCGTCGGTCTCCTCGAGCACTTCCGGCTCGAACTGCAGCGAGCAGTCGAGGCCCACGCGCGGGATGCGCTCCAGCTCGAAGAACTGCTCGGGATGCACGTCCTCGGGCAGGCCTTCAGTGCGCCAGCGCTCGATCGTGGGCGGCCAGAAGCTTATCTCGACCATCGGCACGCGGTCTGGCTCCTCGTGGCGCAGGACGGCTGTGATCCGTTCGCGTGAGGTCATGCTCGGTCACCGATGGCGTGGCGTCTGCCTGGTGGCCGCTTCTTTCGCCGCGCGGGGTCCGCCGGCCTCCCGGTGAAGGGCAATAGGCGTCGATGGGGAATTTCCTCCTGCAAACCAGGCGCGAATCGGAGGTCCCTGCCATGCGAACCGCTGCCGCAGTTGCGCTCTCGATCATCTGCGCGCTTCCCGCCTGCGCGCTCGATCTGACCGTGGACGGCGCCGCAGACTGCGTCATCCTGCTCCCCGACGAGCCGCTGGAGATCCAGCGCTTTGCAGCAGAGGAGTTGCAGAGCCACCTGCAGGCGATGAGCGGCGCGGAGATCGCCGTCCGCCCCGAGAGCGAGCGGCCGATCGACATGGGCTGCCGCATCTACGTCGGGCCGACGAGCGCCGCCGCCGCGGCCGGGGTCGACGTGGAGGCGCTGGAGCCCGAGGCGATCCGCATCCTGACGGTGCGTGACGACCTGTTCATCCTTGGCGGCGACCGCATCGGCCCGGGCGACCGCGACGATCCGCGTTCGGCCAACAATCAGATGGGGACGCTCTACGCGGCCTACGACTTCCTCGAGGATCAGCTCGGCGTGCACTGGCTGTGGCCTGGCGAGACCGGCACGGTCATCCCCGACACGCCGACTATCAGCATCGGCCAGATCGACATCCACGAGGTGCCGCAGATCAAGCAGCGCAAGCTGCGCTTCACGATCCGCAGCACCGTGCTGAACGGGATCGAGAACTCCACCGGGGCGTTGGACTGGAGCGCTGTGCCGGAGCTCCAGCGCGATGAGCAGCAGTGGCTGACGCACATGCGCATGGGCCGGTCACTGTTCATCAACTACGGGCACGCCTTCACGCGCTGGTATGAGCAGTACGGTGAGGAGCACCCGGAGTATTTCGCGCTCTACGACGGCGCGCGCACCTCGCGCAACCCCGAGCGGGTGAAGATGTGCGTGTCCGAGCCGGCATTGTGGGATGCTATCGTGGCCGACTGGCGTGAGAAGTGGGAGGAGAATCCGGTCGCGTATCAGACGCTCAATGCCTGCGAGAACGATGGCGGCGGCTTCTGCGAGTGCGATGCCTGCACCGCGTGGGACGTGCCCGAGTACGTCGAGCAGACGCCCGAGGGCCCACGGGTGATCCTCTCCGACCGCTACGCGAAGTTCTGGAACGAGATCGCGAAGCGCGTCGCGGAGGTCGATCCGGACGCGTACGTCGCCGTCTACGCCTACTCGCGGTACCGCTTCCCGCCGCGTGAGACCACGCTTGAGCCGAACATCATCGTCGGCTTCGTGCCCGGGGTCAGCTACCCGAACTCCGGCCAGCAGAGCGAGCAGTTTCGGGAGGACTGGGTCGCGTGGCACGAGCAGGCCGCGAAGCTGTTCCTGCGCCCGAACTGGCTCGGCGCGCTGCACACCGTCCCGCGCGCGCCACTGCATCAGATGGCCGCAGACTTCAAGTTCGCCGCGCGCAACGGCATGATCGGCACCGACTTCGACTCGCTCTCGGGACAGTGGCTCGCGCAGGGGCCGGTCTACTACCTGCTCGCGCGCCTGCACTGGGACACCGAGGCGTCCACTGAGGTTATCCTGAAGGAGTACTATTCAGCGTTCGGCGATGCGGCGCCGATGGTCGAGGAGTACTTCGAGTACTGGAACGACTTCTGGCCGCGAGCGTGGGAGAAGTGGAGCGAGCAGGCCTACGAGCTCGGCTACCGCAGCTACGGGCGGGGCGCCGAGCGGATCATGCCGCTGATGTATGACGAAGAGGCCTTCGCCCCCGCGCGAGACATGCTCATGGACGCCCGGCGGATGGTGGCCGATGAGCCTCAGATCGTGCGCACGCGCGTCGATCAGCTCCTGCAGGCACTGCGCCATGCGGAGATGACCGCCGAGGCGATCGCCGCGACCGAGCGCATCAACTCCGGCGAGACGGAGGACCTCGCGGCGGACGTGGAGACCATCAAGGCCATGCACGACTACCGGATGGTCATCGGGCGCCAGAACGTCATCAACCCCTACTGGGCGATGTGGCGCGATACGAAGTATGGCGATTACGCGGGCTACAAGCTCGTGCGCGACATCGGCGACCGGACCGTGGTCACGCTGCTGCCCAAGACGTGGCGCTTCCGCTTCGACCCGGACGAGGTGGGGGAGGGCGACGCGTGGTTCAACGTGCACTACTCCGCGGACGGCTGGACCTCGCTGCGCACGGACATGTTCTGGGAGGATCAGGCGCCTGGCCGGGAGTGGCAGGCCGCGCATGACGACCGCCAGTACGACGGCCTCGGCTGGTATCGCACGCAGTTCAAGCTCGATCCGGAGTACGAGGGCAGCAAGCTCGTGTTGTTCTTCGGCTCCGTGGACGAGGACGCGAAGATCTGGCTCAACGGCGAACTCGTCGCCGACCACCTGATGGACGGCGGGGACGGCTGGAAGACGCCGTTCACGATCGATATCAGCGACCAGGTGCGTTTCGACGAGACGAACTTCCTTGCGGTTGCGGTGCGCGACTCGGGCGGCAAGGGCGGGATCTACAAGCGCGTGTGGCTGATGGAGGAGTAGCTGGCGCGAGGGTAGCGACGGCAACAGCAATGACCATTGAGGTGGACGATGCACGGGGACTGCGAGACCGGTCGGTGTGACAACATGGTCGTGCGCTGCATGGACTTCCGCTTCCACGGGCAATTGCCCGCGTTGCTCGCCGCGCACTATGGTGTGGAGCGCTTCGACCATGATTCGCCCGGCGGCTGCGGGGGCGCAATGTCGCTCATCGATGGCTTCTCGCGCTACGTGATACTGCACGCGCTTGGTCTCGCAATCTCGCTGCATGGCGTGAGACGACTCATCATCGTTGACCATGTGGACTGCGGCGCATGTGGGGGAAGTGAGCGGTTCAGTGATCTGGAAGCGGAACGGTTGTTCCATGTGCAGCGGCTGAGAGAGGCCCGGGAGATCGCGCTGCAACGCCACCCGGACCTTGAGGTCGCGCTGTTCTTCCAGGACGAGCGGGGGATTTCCGTCGTCGAGTGAATCGGAGGCAGCCATGCGAGACAAGATCAGAGTCGGCGTAGTCGGGATCGGACGGGGAAGGTCGTTTGCGCGTGGCGCGGGCGAACTCACCGGGATGAAGCTCGTGGCGCTGTGCGACACCTGGGAGGAACGGCTCGAGCAGACCGGCAATGAATTCGGCGTCGAGACCTACACGGACTTCGACCGCTTCCTCGAGCACGATATGGACGCGGTGGTGCTCGCGAACTACTTCCACGAGCACGCGCCCTTCGCCATCAAGGCGCTGGCGGCGGGTAAACACGTGATGAGCGAGACCTCCGCCTGCTTCACGCTCGCGGAGGGCGTGGAGCTGGTCCGAGCCGTCGAGCGCTCGGGCCTGACCTACATGTTCGCCGAGAACTACCCGTACATGGTCTTCAATCAGGAGATGCGGCGGCTCTACCAGGCGGGTGAGGTCGGCACGGCCATGTACGCCGAGGCCGAGTACATCCACCCCGACCCCGCCGACGTCGTCATGGGCCGCTCGCCGGGCATGTATCACTGGCGCAACTGGATCCCGGCGACCTACTACTGCACGCACTCGCTCGGGCCGATCATGTATATCACCGAGACGTGGCCCGAGAAGGTCAACGGTTTCATCATGCGTGCCTATGACGACGACCTGGTCATGGACCGCATCATCAAGTTCAGCGATCCGTCCTCCATGATCGCGCTGCGCATGGACAACGGCGCGGTCGTGCGACTCGTGCAGGTCCGGCTGCGCGGTCATGGTGTCTGGGTGCGCGTGCACGGCTCGCGCGGGCTGATGGAGAACCTGCGCGGGGGCGACCGGAACATGCTGCGCGTAGTCCGCGAGCAGTATCACGAGGAGCGCCGCCACCCGCAGGAGGTCATCTACCAGCCCGACTTCCCGGAGTTCCACGAGCAGGCCACAAAGGCCGGGCATGGCGGCGGCGACTTCTTCACCAACTACCACTTCGCCGAAGCGATCCGCACCGGCGAGGCGCCCTTCCTCGACGTCTACCGCGGCGTCACGATGTCCATCATCGGCCCGCTTGCGTATCGCTCAGCGCTCGACGACAGCAACACCATCGACGTGCCGGACTTCCGCCGCGAGGAGGACCGCAAGCGCTTCGAGGACGACGACTGGCGGCCCGATCCGCGCGAGGGCAATCCCTGGCCGAGCATTGAGGGACGCATCGAGCCGACGCAGGAGCAGATCGACTACTCGCGCGCGGTCTGGCGCGAACGCGGCTACGACGGGGAGTGAGCGCTACCGTTCGTGGCGCAGACTTCCCAGCCTGCCGCCGTTGATGCCGTTCGTAGGACAGGCGTCCCCGCCTGTCAGTCGTCTGCCGTTCCTCCCCCCTCGCCCCGCCAGAGACTGCGCCGTTTGCAGTCTCAAGGGAGAGGGGGGACCGAGGGGGGAGAGGCCCCCGCTGTCTCGCCCTTCAGCACCGCCGCGAACGCCTCCGCGATCTCGACCGCGGCCTCGACATCGCCGCCGAGCGGGTCCACGAAGTCGCTCCTGGCTTGCTTGCGAAGGCCGTCGGCGAGAGCCTGCCACGTATTGTCGCGCGTTCCTGTGGGCAGCCAGTCAAACTGGCGAAGTGTGTACTCCGTCGCGAGTGAGATCGCGAAGGCCATGCCAAGGTGGGCCAAGGTGGAGCCTGCTCGCGAGCCACTTCAGGTCCTCGCGCTGTGCGTCGGTCAGGCTTTGGGCGCGCTCTGCTTCCAGGACGAGATTGGCCGCCGCTTCCGTCGCGTTCACGCGCGCTTCCCAGTACCGCGCCCTTGCGCTGCAGGCCGAGCTTCCCACCTCGGCGAGCTTGCCCACCTCGCGGCTGAAGCTCGGCCAGATCGCGACGATCGGCCAGTGCAGCCGCCCGTCACCCCGAAGCGCTCTTGCGACCAGCCGCCCCGCGTGCGGGCCGTAGAGCGCCTCGCAGGCTTCATCGAGTAGCCCTCCGGGCGCGTATATCTCGGGAGGGCGCAGCGCCCCCGACCGGCTCGCCTCAAGCTGCGCCAGCGCCTCCTCGCGACTCCCGGCGATCTCGACCGCCCCCGGCGCCTCCGCGTTCCACGCGAATTCCGCCGCCAGCACCTGCGCGGGCTCCGCTGCGCCGCCGAAGTTCACGGAGTAGATCGTGCGCGCGCCCATCGCGTAGCGGTTGAGCGCGGGTGCGGGGGAGAGCGGCTGGTCGCTGTAGTAGCCGTCGCCCCCGCAGAACGCCGCCACGAAGACGCCATGCCCGTTGCCGACTGCGTCGAGGCGCGCCGCAAGCTCCGCGACGCGCATCCGCGGCTCGCGATCAGAGACGAGCTGCTCGCGGATGCCGAACTGCACGTTCGGCGCCGGGCCGAGCAGCCGCGAGACCGTCTCGAAGTAGCGGCAGCTCGCGTCCCAGTCCTCATCCGACTCCGTCGCGGCGGTGTAGACCGGCCCCACGAAGACGAGCTCGCAGTCGCGCTCGCCCTGGTAGTCGTCGTCATCGCTCCGGACGGGCGCGATCGCGTCGGTCATGCGCCGGAACCACGCCGCGTAGGCGCCCGCCATGCCGTCAGGAGCGGTCGCGTCATCGTTGGGCCACGCGCGCCGGCAGTTGTCGCAGCGCTGCAGCCAGCCCTCCTGCGCCACCGCCAAGCGGCCGCTGTCGATGTCGTGGATGTAGAGCATGCCCGGCTCGCAGGCGCGGGCGAACTCCGTCAACTCCGCGAGCTTCGCGTCCTGCATCTCCGCGTTCGACAGGCAGGTCCCGTGGTGGCGCGACTCGGGATAGCTCGGCTCGCCGATGCAGTCGTAGGTGGCGCCATCCGGCCACGGTCGGCGGTTCTCATACGCGCGGCCCATATAGGGTGCGCTGTAGAGCGCCGAGCGCTGGTAGGCGAAGCCGTAGCCGCCGCCGTAGCCCGCGTGGGCGAGGCGGATGCCGCGCTCGCGGGCGTAGCGGGCGATCTCGCGCACGATCTCTGCGTAATCAGGCGTGCGGTGCGGGTCCCAGCCAAAGCCGTCGAACCAGATGACGTTCAGCCGCAGGCGCTCGGCAAGGTCGATCTTGCATCGCAGGCGCGCGAGGGTCGCGTCGCGCCCGTCTCCACGCTCGTAGGCCCAGCGGTTGATCTCCACGTTGAGCAGCCAGTTGGCCACGCGGAAGCGGAAGTCCGGCCGATCCTCCACCTCGGCGCAACGCAGGCCCTCCGGCTCCGCGAGCTGCAGCAGGCAGGCGGCGGCGTGGAACAGACCCGCCGGCTCCAGCGCGCCCAGCACGGCTCGCTCGGGCGTGACGCTCAGCACGTAGCCCTGTTCGCGGCCGAGTGCTGACGCGAACGCGTCGCGCTCCGCCCAGCTCTCGGGCGCAAGGCCCGCGCTGAGCAGGTCCGGCAGGAGACCGAGCACGATCGCGGCGCCCGCGGGGTCATCGGTGAGCGTGCCCTCAAGCTGCCCGGCCAGCCACGCCGCCGGGCGCGTGGCGGCCCGGCCTGCGGCGGCGATCGAGACGCGTTCGCCCAGCGGAAGGTGGCCGCGACGCGACGTGAGGAGTTTCGGCGAGGGGATGACGCGCATCTTCGGGCTCCTCAGTCGGAGTCTGGGTGCCGGATGTCGGCGTAGGCGAAGCCGGTCGCGCGGCGCGCCTCCTGCTCGCTAATCCATGCGTCGAGGCCGACCTCGCGCATGCGCATGCCGTCGGAGATCAGCGTCGGGTAAGTGCGCGCGAGGCCCTCGATGTGCTCGCAGGGGAAGTCGTCGCACAGCGGGCAGATCTCGACGCCGCGCTCCTGCGCGCACGGGCGGATCTCGCAGCCGGGGAAGCCGCAGCCGCCGCGGCACCCCGGGCAGGTCTCGTCGGTCTCGCCGAGGCGCGCGAGGATGCGCCAGAACTCGCCGAAGCCCGGGTGGACGGCCTCGCCGTAGTGCTCCCAGCCCTCCTTGCGCATCGATTCGCGCAGCTCGCGGGCCTGCTTCGGCATCCGCGCCATGTGCCCGCACAGGCGACAGTAGAGGCCACAGTACGTCACATACTTGAGGTCTGGCATGGTAGGCACCTGCCTTTCGGGGATCAGCCTTCGAGCGAGACAGATGGTTGCAGCCCAACTGCGGAACACACCCGCCAGAGCGTGCGGAGCGTGACGTTGTCCGGATCACCGAGCAGGCGCGTGACCCGCGAGGGATGCACGTTCAGCCGCTCTGCCAGTTCCTTGCGGGAGATGCCCTGCTCTTCCATCGCTCCCTCAACGCGCTGCATGACTTCCATGATGGCGGTCTGGTAGCCAACGGTCAGGGCACCGCGCGACAGGGCTTCGAGTTCCTCTGCCATCGTGGGTTCGCGTCTCTTCGCAGTAGCCATGCGCTATCTCACTCTCCCAGGGCCGCAATCCTGCGCCTCCCACTCGTCTCGAAGGCGCTCCGTACGGTCCAGCAGGCGCTGGTCGGCGCTTCGCTGTCTCTTGCAGTCGTCGTGGGTGCACAGGAGCAGTGTCCGACCAGACAGGAAGCCGTAGATCCTCAGACGGGCCTTCCGCACGCACCAGACGCGTTCCCGATTGACCATCCGCTCAAAGTAGCTCCTGGGCGCTCGCTCGGCGTGGTCAGCGATGTAGTCGAGGATCTCGCGGAGGTCCTGAGCGGCATCCTCCGGGTTATTGCGGCTGTTGATGTAGTCCAGCATCCCGTTCAGCGCCGTGCACCGAGCATCTCCCAGTAGGAAACAGATGTCCAAACTTGTGCCTGAACTGATCGCTTGCGCTGTGAGCATCGACAACCCCCTGTTTGAGGCTATCAGGACTTGAGATATATGTCAAGTATGAGCGTGCCATCAGTGCCCTCGCCATCGGGAGGGCTGGCTGCTGGAAGCTGATAGCTGTCACCTATACATCCACCCAGACCGGACTGGACCACGCGTACTGGCCGTTGAGCTGGCTCACGCGCAGGTAGACGTAGTTGCGGCCGGGCGCGAAGTCCTCCTGCGGCAGCTCGACCTGCGCCACGTAGCCCGCCTGCGGGATCGCGATGTGCCGCTTGATCATGTGCGCGTTGTGGTAGACCGCGTCGCGCATATCGTCCCACTTGCCCGTCTGGTCGCCGAACTGCTCGCGAATGCGCTCGCGGCACTCCTGATCGTAGACGATCAGCCCGGTGCGCTGCATCGCCTCCGCGGGCGTGAAGGTCGTTCGGTGGCGGTCGCACTCGAGGACGCACAGCGCGTCCGCGGGCGCCTCGATCTCGACGATCAGCCGCTGCTGCGCGGTGTCCTCCGCGGCGTTCCTGCGCGCGTCGGTGGTCAGCTCGAACTCGACCTCCCCGTCACCGGTCTGCGTCCAGCGGTTGCCGTGGCGCGTGAAGGCGCCCTCGACCGAGACGATCCGGCCCTCGCGCAGCCGCAGACGCCCCTGCCAGCGCTTCTCCGTGACTTCGAAGCCGTACATGGCCGCCGGGCCCCAGCCGAACTCGAAGGGGAGCTTGCAGCGCACCATGCCCTCGGTGGGCGCCTCCCACGACCCGTTGTGCGCGTGCGTATGCACCACGCGGCCGTTGCGGATGACCTCGATGCGGTCGAGCGCCTCGGTGCACTCCACCGACGCGCGCAGCGTCCGCGGCCCAGCGCCCTCGATCACCGACCCCATCGGCGCGTCGCCGAGCGAGTAGTCGAGCTTGATGCGGTCGCCGGTGACGCCGTAGACGCGCCGCGCCATGAACGCCTCCCAGAGCGACTCGCGCGTGAGGTCCTCAGCGAGCGCGGCCATCATCCCGATGCCCCACTTCGCCGCGAAGCCGCCGCCGTTGTCGCCGGAGGCGATGATGCCGAGGCGGTGGCCGTGATCGAGGCCCGCCTGCACGGTGTTCATCCACGCGCGCGGGGCCATCGAGCCGTTGCGCGTCATCGTCAGGGGCGTGTTGCAGCCCTCGGAGGAGCCGTGCACCGAGTAGACCTCGGCGAAGGGCGAGACCGTCTCGTCATAGTGCGCCCAGTCCTTGCCGCGATTGGCGAAGGCGTAGGCGGTGTGATGCGGGATGGCGATGGCGCCTGCCGCGCGCAGGTGCGCGTAGAGTTCGTCGATGTGGAGGGAGAGGTCGAGCGGCGGGTCGTCGAAGGGGTAGAAGACGTTGTGGTCGCCCCAGCGAGTGCGGTCGCCGGCCCACTCGTAGCCGGGGAAGGTCACGAACTCGCCCGGCGCGTGATACTCCTTCACCAGCGCGCAGATCATCTCCCAGTCGCGCGCGTAGTAGTCCTTCCAGCCGACCGTCTCCGAGCGGAAGCCGGTGCTCGGGTCGCGGGTGAAGTGCGCGGGGTAGTAGACGATCGGGAAGAAGTCGAGGTACTCGCGCGCGCCCTCGAAGGCCCGGCGCACGAACGCTTCGCAGTCAGTGAGGTCATCGGGCGGCTCAGCGACGGCGTCCACGCCTTTGGCCTGCAGGCGCATGTGGGCGAGGTTGAACTGCGTGTGCATGTCGCCCCAGTAGATGTTGTACGGCATCGTGGTCCTCCCGTGCGGAGTGTCTTGTGCGGTCTGGAGAGGGCTTCGCTGCGCGGCGGCGGGGACCTTCGCGGGATAACGACGTACCTCACCCCCCGACCCCCTCTCCGGGCGCAAGCGCACGGCGAGGGGGGGAGAACGGTGGAGGTGCCGCGCGCATGCTCGCGGAAACCGTCCGTGAGCACCACTGCCGTCCTTGAGGGGGATGCTGATGAGTCTCTGGCGAAACTCGCTTGCTCTGCGTGTGACGACTTTCATCGTCGTCGGACTGTTCGTGCTGACGGTGGCCCCGTGGCTTTACCTCGACTGGCAGATGCAGCGCGACCTCGACGCCGAACTGCAGCGCATCCGCGACGCCGGTGAGCCGCTGACGCTCGTGGATGCCGCGCAGGTGATGCCGCCACCCTCCGAGAACGCCGCGGAACTCTACCAGCAGGTCACGGGGCGCATAGGGGCAGACGGGCTGATCCACGGTCAGACGGCCTTTGAGATGTCCGGGTACCAGGACCTTGTCGAGAAGGACTACCGCGACGGCAAGGTCACTGACGCTGCCGTGCGTTCGGTGTTCGAGGACCCCGCGATCGTGCTGGCGCTGGAGACGCTACGGCAGGCGTCCGAGCGTGAGAAGTGCGCGTTCCCGGTGAACTGGAGCGCGGGACCGGCGGTCCTATTCCCGCACTGGTCGAAAATGCGCTCAGCGACCCGGTGGCTGTCGGCGAAGTCGAAGCTCTGCGCGCACGATGGACGCATCGACGAGGCGCTGGACTGGGCGCGCGTCTCGCTGCGCATGTCCGAACACGCCACGCAGGAGCCCACGCTGATCGCGCAGCTCGTGGCGATCGCCTGCCAGTCGATCACGTGCTCGCAGGCGCAGCGGACGCTCAATGCCGGGGCGCCTTCGCCGGAGGCGGTGGGGGAGATGATCGCCTACCTGCAGAGCATTGACATGCGAACGCCGTTCCGGAACTCCCTCATCGGCGAACGGGCGATGGGGCTGGACTGCTTCGAGATGGTGCGTCGTGAGAATCCCGTGGAGCTCTGGCGAAGCTGGAGTGGTCTCTCGGGTTCATCCGGTCGCCATCCGACGGAGCTGCTCGCGGCGCTCTATGCCTCGCCGCTGGGGCGGCCGTTCCTCAACAATGACGAGATCATCTACCTGCAAACGATGCGAGACCAGATCCAGATCACCGATACTGCTGCGGCGAAGGATCGCGTTGCGCGCATGGAGGAGCTTGAGGGGAGCATCCCGCGCATGGCGGTGCTGTCCAACATGATTTGCCCGGTCTTCGCCCGCGCCGGTCAGAAGCGCGACCAGACCATCGCCAACCTCGATCTCTTCGAGATCGCACTCGCCGCCGAGGTCTACCACGCCGAGCGCGGCGAATGGCCGGCGGACCTGCAGGCGCTGCAGGATACGCTGGAGTACGATCTGCCCGAGGACCCGTTCGCCGGAGCAGCGTACCACTACCGCCGGGAGCCGGACGGCTTCGTGGCGTGGAGCGTCGGAATGGACTTCGACGACGATGGCGGGCACGGCCCGAAGGACGCGGGCTATGATTGGCGTAACTGCGACCTCGTGTGGAAGCTGGCGCGGTAGACGGCCCGGAACCGGGAAGCGGGGATGGCAACGGCCCGACGCATCCGGACGACGGGATGCGTCGCTCCGAACGACAACGGCGTAACAATTCTCCCGCCGGCATGGAACCTCTTACGGGGCCCGATCCGTCCTACGGGCAAGGGAGGGCGCGCGAACGCGCGCACTTTAGAGGAGGTCTCACGATGCTGCGAAGATTGGTGCTGTGCGGGGCCGTGCTGCTGATCGCCGCGACAGGCGTGCTCGCCGACGGCATACTCATCCCCGGGCCGCCCGAACGCCCCGAGCCGGACGCGCCGTACTTCACGATCAAGTACCACCACGTCGATGTTGAGATCCGCGACCAGGTCGCCACCACGCAGATCGACCAGGTCTTCGTCAACGAGTCGAACCGCGAACTGGAGGCCACGTATCTCTTCCCGCTCCCGCCCGGCTCGGTCGTGCGCGACTTCGCCGTCGAGGCCGACGGCAAGCCGATGGTGACCGAGCTGCTTGAGGCCGATGAGGCCCAGCAGACCTACGAGGAGATCATGCGCCGCCGCAAGGACCCGGCGCTCTTCCAGTACGCGGGCAACAACACCTACCGCGCCCGCATCTACCCGATCGCGGCCGATGGCGAACGCCGCATCCAGATCACCTACTCCGAGCTGCTCGGGCAGGACGCGGGCATCGTCGAGTACCTCTACCCGCTGAGCACCGAGCAGTTCTCCACCGACCCGGTCGGCGAGACGGTCGTCAACTGCTCGATCACCTCGACGGACCCGATCGCCAGTGTCTACTGCCCGAGCCACGACGTGTCCGTCAGCCGCGAGGGCCAGCGCGACGCGCAGGTCTCCTACGAGGAGAACAACACGCGGCCCGATCGCGACCTGCGGCTCTACTACACGGTCTCGCAGGACGCCGTCGGCACCCACCTGCTCACCTACAAGGAGCGCGGTGAGGACGGCTTCTTCATGCTGCTGGCCGCGCCCGCGGTGGACGCCGAGGACGACGTGCTGCCCAAGAACATGGTCTTCGTGCTCGACCGCTCGGGCTCGATGAGCGGCGAGAAGATCGCGCAGGCCCGCGACGCGCTGCGGTTCTGCGTCGATCAGCTCAATGACGAGGATACCTTCGAGATCG